>JAFWQU010000010.1 GCA_017508975.1 Clostridia bacterium
GTCCACGTCGGTGCCGCCGTTCTGGACATACTCCAGCGCCTTCAGCGCGGAGCCCTTGATGATCGGCACGTCGTCGCCCGGGAAGCTGTAGGAGCTCAGCAGTTCGCGGATCTCCATCTCAACCAGCTCCAGCAACTCCTCGTCGTCCATCATGTCCGTCTTGTTCATGAACACGACGATGTAGGGCACGCCAACCTGACGGGCCAGCAGAATGTGCTCGCGGGTCTGGGGCATGGGGCCGTCGGGAGCGGAAACCACCAGGATCGCGCCGTCCATCTGCGCCGCGCCCGTGATCATGTTCTTTACATAGTCCGCGTGTCCGGGGCAGTCCACGTGCGCGTAGTGGCGCTTCGCCGTCTCGTATTCCACGTGCGCCGTGTTGATCGTGATGCCGCGGGCCTTTTCCTCGGGAGCCTTGTCGATGTCCTCATACTTCATCGCCGCGGCCTCGCCCTTCTGAGCCAGGGTCATGGTGATCGCAGCGGTCAGCGTCGTCTTGCCATGGTCCACGTGGCCAATCGTGCCGATGTTCACGTGCGGCTTCGTACGCTGAAACTTTTCCTTTGCCATGGATATTTCCTCCTAAATCATCTGTCGATTCAGTTCTTGCGGCGGTCGCCGCTGATTTTCTCCGCGATGGACTTGGGCACTTCCTCATAGTGGTCGAACTGCATGGTGAACATGCCGCGGCCCTGGGTGCGGGAGCGCAGATCGGTCGTGTAACCGAACATCTCGGAGAGGGGGACGAAGCAGTGGATGATCTGATCCGAACCGCGCACCTCGGTGCCGTCCACGCGGCCGCGCCGGCTGGAAACGTTGCCCAGCACGTCGCCCAGATACTGGTCGGGAACGATGATCTCCACTTTCATCACGGGCTCCATCAGATAGGGGTCGGCTTTCTCCATGGCGTTCTTGAAGGCCATGGAGCCGGCGATGGTGAAGGCGGCCTCCGAGGAGTCCACGTCGTGGTACGATCCATCGTAGACGCTCGCCTTGAAGCCCACCACCTCGAAGCCGGACAGGGGACCCGACTTGGCGCTGTCCCGGATGCCCTGGTCGATGGGGCCGATGAATTCCTTCGGGATCGAACCGCCGATGGTCTTGTTCTCGAAGGTGTAGCTCTCGCCGGGACCGATAGGCTCGATCTCAATGAGGCAGTGGCCGTACTGGCCGTGGCCGCCGGTCTGGCGGACGAAGCGGCCCTCGCCCTTGGCGGCCTTGCGGATGGTCTCCTTATAGGTGACCTGCGGCCGGCCGACGGAGGCCTCCACCTTGAACTCGCGGAGCAGACGGTCCACGATGATCTCCAGGTGCAGCTCGCCCATGCCGGCGATGATGGTCTGGCCGGTTTCCGCGTTGGTGTAGGTCTTGAAGGTGGGATCCTCCTCGGCGAGCTTGAGCAGCGCCAGGGTCATCTTCTCCTGACCCGCGCGGGTCTTGGGCTCGATGGCCACCTCGATCACCGGGTCCGGGAACTCCATGGACTCCAGGATGATCTGGCTCTTCTCGTCGCAGAGGGTGTCACCCGTGGTGGTATCCTTCAGGCCGATGATGCCGGCGATCTCTCCGGTGTACAGGTCCGTGATCTCCTCGCGGGTGTTGGCGTGCATCAGCATGATGCGGCTGATGCGCTCCTTCTTCTGCTTGGTGGAGTTCAGGACGTAGGAGCCGGAGGCGATATGGCCGGAGTAGACCCGGATGAAGGCCAGACGGCCGACAAAGGGGTCGGTCATGATCTTGAAGGCCAGGGCGGAGAAGGGCTCGTCATCGGACGGATGCCGCTCCATCGCCACGCTGGAGTCGTCCACCGACGTGCCGCCGATGGCCGGGATGTCCAGGGGGGAGGGCATATAGTCGATGATGTTGTCGAGCAGCATCTGCACACCCTTGTTGCGGTAGGAGGTGCCGCAGGTGACGGGGTTCATCTCGCAGGCGATGGTCGCCTTGCGGATCGCCCGGCGGATTTCTTCCTCGGTGAAATCCTCACCCATGGTCTCCAGATAGCGCTCCATCAGGTCCTCGTCGGCCTCCGCGACCTTCTCCAGGAGAATCTCGCGGTACTGCTGGGCCTGCTCGAGCATGTCCTCCGGAATCGGCTCATCCCGCACGTCGTTGCCCTGGTCGTCGTAGTAGACCTCCGCGCGCATGCGGATCAGGTCCACGATGCCGCGGAAGGTGTTCTCCTTGCCGATGGGCAGCTGGATGGCCACGGCGTTGGATCCTAGGCGGTCCTTCATCATGTCGATGCAGAGGAAGAAGTCCGCGCCGGTGATGTCCATCTTGTTCACGTAGGCCATGCAGGGGACGTGGTAGGTGCGCGCCTGCTTCCAGACGGTCTCGGACTGGGGCTCGACGCCGCCCTTGGCGGCGAAGACGCACACCGCGCCGTCCAGAACGCGCAGGGAACGCTCGACCTCGACCGTGAAGTCCACGTGGCCGGGCGTGTCGATGATGTTGATCCGGTAGGTCTTGTCCTTGTTCTGCGGATCGTGGGGATCGTGCCAGATGCAGGTGGTGGCGGCGGAGGTAATCGTGATGCCGCGCTCCTGCTCCTGGACCATCCAGTCCATGGTGGCGTTGCCGTCATGGACCTCACCGATCCGGTGGGTTTTTCCGGTGTAATAGAGAATGCGCTCCGTGGTAGTGGTCTTTCCTGCATCAATGTGAGCCATGATGCCGATGTTCCGTACCCGTTCGAGCGGATGGCTCCTGGGCATAGTGTTCGCTCCTTTCGGATTCCGAAGGGAAGATTACCAGCGGTAATGGGCGAACGCCTTGTTAGCCTCGGCCATACGGTGCATCTCTTCCTTGCGCTTCACAGCAGCGCCTGTGTTGTTGGAGGCGTCCAGGATCTCGCCGGCCAGGCGCTCGGCCATGGTCTTCTCGCCGCGCTTGCGGGCGAAGTCGACGATCCAGCGCAGCGCCAGGGTCTGACGGCGCTCGGGACGGATTTCCATAGGTACCTGGTAGGTGGCGCCGCCCACACGGCGGGCCTTGACCTCCAGGGAGGGAGCCACATTGGCCAGGGCGGCCTGGAAGACTTCGTTGGCTTCTTTGCCGGTCTTCTCAGCCAGGGTCTCGAAGGCGCTGTAGCACACGTTCTGTGCGATTCCGCGCTTGCCGTCCAGCATAATCTGGTTGATCAGCTTGGTGACCACCGTGTTCCCGTAGACGGGATCCGGCAGCACTTCACGCTTGGGTATGAAACCGCGACGGGGCATAATATCCCTCCTGAAAATTCTTGTTGCGGGGCATAGCGGTTGGGCACTCCGCTTCAGCCCGGGTTCGGCGGACGTTCCCTCTCCTCCGGACGCGCGTCAGCATCACGCGTCCCCGGCGCCAGTTCGGACCGGATCCCTCGATGGGCTCGCCGCGGTCCTGTCCCTCCCCGGTTCCAGGGGGAGAAACACTTCCGCGCGCCCAAGGCAGAGAGACGCAGGCGGCAAGGGGCGGTCAGCCCGTGGGCTTACTTCTTCGGCCGCTTGGCGCCATACCGGCTGCGAGCCTGCATGCGCTTCGCCACGCCAGCGGTATCCAGCGCGCCGCGGATGATGTGATAGCGGACGCCGGGCAGGTCCCGCACACGGCCGCCGCGGATCAGCACCACGCTGTGCTCCTGCAGGTTATGGCCTTCGCCCGGAATGTAGCACGTACCCTCAATGGAGTTCGTGAGACGGATACGGGCGATCTTGCGGAGGGCGGAATTCGGCTTCTTGGGCGTCTTCGTCTTGACGCTCAGGCAGACACCGCGCTTCTGCGGGCAACCCTGCAGAATCGGAGCGGTGGACTTGCGGACAGCCACATCCCGTCCCTTGCGAACCAACTGATTGATCGTGGGCATGGAAACACCTCCATCGTAGTATCCCCAAAATTTCCGCAACCCTCGGAAACTTGCAGGCAGAAAGGAATGCGTGGACCCTCAGGCGCCGATGCCCGCCGCCGCGGTCTCCACCGCGACGCCGCAGGCCTGGCCCAACTCCTTCATGGTGGCGACCCGGACGACCGGGATCCTCGCGGCCTCCGCCGCGCGGACGACGCGCTCATAAAGGAAGGTATCCACATCGTTGGCAATGTACACCCGGGTGAGTGTGCCGGCTTTGATCCCGCGGAGCACCTGCTTGGTGCCCACAACCCGCTTCTGACTGGCCTTGAGGGTTTCCATCCGGCATCCTCCTCCCGTGGGGCAGAACACATCTCAAAAGAGCGAATCTGCCCGAGTGCAGCATTCAACCTCTGCATTCTACTTCATCAGAACAGGTTTGTCAACGCTTTTCCAGGGCCCGGCGCGAGAAAATTCCGCGTCTTTTGGGCGCGTTTTGGGCACAGAAAAACCGGCGGACCGAAGCCCGCCGGCAGATAGCGCATTATTCAGCGGTGTAGGGCAGAAGCGCGATGGCACGGGCGCGCTTGATGGCCTCACCCAGCTGACGCTGATGCTTGGCGCAGTTGCCTGTCATTCTGCAGGGAAGGATCTTGCCGCGCTCGTTGATAAAGCGGCGCAGGCGGTTCACGTCCTTGTAGTCGATGTAGGCGATCTTATCTACGCAGAAGCTGCAGACCTTGCGGCGCGGACGGCGTCCGCCCCGGGGCCGCGGCCGTCTCTCTTCGCGATCCTCAGACATGGGGTTGCCTCCTTTCGGCTTTCAATCGGGGAAACCGTTCCTCAGAACGGCAAATCGTCGGCGACGGCGGCGGTAAAGCCGTCGTTCTGTGCGGTGGGGGAGGGCTGCACGGGAGCCGCGGGCGCGCTGTAGGCGCCGGTGCTTCCGCCCGCTTCCTCGCCGCGCGCGGAGCAGAACTCGAAGTCCTCCACCGTCACTTCCAGCGAGACACGGGTCGAGCCGTCATTGGCCTGATAGGTCCGGGCGCTCAGCGGTCCGGCCACATAGACCTTCTTCCCCTTGCTGGCGTAACGGCTGATCACGTCGGCGAGCCCGCGCCAGGCGGTGCAGCGGATGAACACGGTGTCATCCTGCTGGCCCTGGTCGTTGTTCTGCCCGCGACGGCGGCCGTTCGCCGCGACTGTGAAATCACACACGCTCACCGGGCCGCTGGCGGTGTTAACCGACCGCAGCTCGGGATCCCGGGTCAGGTTGCCGATCATCGTCATCTTATTCATCTTCCAAGCCTCCACTCATCTATCGATCAGCAAACGTTGAACCTGTCTTACTCCTCAGCCGGAGCGGCGGGAGCTTCCTCGACGGCGGGAGTCTCCACGACGGGAGCTTCCTCGACGGCGGGGGCGGCCTCCACAACGGGGGCCTCCTCGACGGCCACGGGAGCCGGCGCCTGACGCACGGGCCGCGGCTTGACCTTGGAATGCTTCTCCACCAGCTTCACGGTCAGATACCGCAGCACGCTGTCGTTGATGCGCATGTTGCGTTCCACCTCAGCCGGGACCTCGACGGGCGCGGTGTAGGTCACCAGCACGTAGTAGCCTTCCGTCTTATGATCGATCGGATAGGCCAGGCGCCGCTTCCCCCACGTCTCATCCACCTTCTCCACCTCGCCACCGTTGGCAGCGATCAGGGAGGAGAACTTCGCGATCAGCTCCTTGCGGGCTGTCTCCTCCAGCGTGGCGTCGATGATGTAGGTCAGTTCGTACCTATTCATACTTTCACCTCCTCACGGACATATGGCGCTGCACCTTGCATGCAGCGCAAGGATGTGCCGAGCATGAATTGTATCAGGTTTTGGATCGGAATGCAAGCCCTTTTTTTCCGCCGGCTTGACGATCTTTGAAAACCGTGCTATCGTAGGAAGAACCGCGGCCGTTCCCGGAGGGCCGCGCAATCCTGTATATAATTGGAAGGAATGGTTGCGATGCGGAGAGGAATCTGGGGCGTGGCCGTGCTGCTGGCGCTCTTGCTGCTGATGTCCGCTGCCGCGGAAACGCCGCGCCTGATCGCCGGAACCCCGCATCCGGAGACGACCTCCCGCATTCAGCTGACCCCCGCGCCGACGCCGACGCCTGTCCCGACCTCCGCGCCTGAATCGACCCCCGCGCCGGAGGAACCCGAGGAGACCGGGAACGGACCCCGGATCCGCCCGCGCTATCCCGCGCAGACCATCCAGCCGTCCCTGCCCACGGATCCGCCCATCATCACGCGCGCGCCGACCCCGACTCCCAGCCCCACCCCCAAGCCGACCCCGCTGCCCACGCCGCCGCTGATCGTCAGCCGGGCAGACAACCCGGATGCCTGGAGCTGGTTCTCCTTCCCGAAGAACGCGGAGCTGATGAAGGTCGTGATGCCGACGCTCTACGACGCGGACGCCGCGCTGATCCTCTGCGGCGGGAAAGCCGCGCTGATCGACTGCGCCGACTACGGGCAGGAGCGCGACGTGGTCAGCATGCTCGAGACTATGGGCGTGAAACGCCTGGAGTTTGTGCTGATCACGCATCCGCACCACGACCACACGGAGGGCTTTGGCGCCGTGGCCGCTGCGGTCGAGGTGGGCGAGGTGCTGATCAGCTTCCCCGAGGACTATAACGAGCGGATGACGGATCTGCTGCTGCGGGCGGAGGCGTTCAAGATTCCCGTGCGTCATGTGGCGGACGGGGACGTGCTGCGCATCGGCGAGGCGAGCCTCACGCTGATCGACCGTGTGCCGGAGGATTACGGCGCCAACAACCGCTCCCTGCAGGCCGTCCTGCGCTACCGGGGGCGGAGCATGTACTTCTCGGCGGACATCGAGCCCATCGGGATGGACGCGCTGCTGCAGAATGTCCGGCCGGGCGAGCTGCGGGCGGACATCCTGAAATACCCGCACCACGCCCTGAACAACCTCCACACCGGCTTTATCGGAGCCGTGCGGCCGAAACTCTGCGTCATCACCAGCCGCAGCAACGATACGGCCAGCAAGCGCGCCCTGCGGGACAACCAGATCCCCTACGTCAACACCCGCACCGGCGGCGTGATCCTGTCCACCGACGGCCGTCACTGGCTGGTGGAGCGCCTGATCCCCGGCTGGCGGCTGGATTATTAATGGAAGCATAAGAGTTTTGCGCCTGCGGGCGCGGAACCCTTTGCACGATTATGAACGATTTATTCTACATAATATAAATACGCAGCGTAACATAATTACCGCAGAATTGTAAAAGCGTACGGAAAACAGCAAAAGATAGACTTGACAATGTAACATTTTCGCAATAAAATGGGGGCGGACAGTCGTGCTCCGCGCATTTGTCGTGCGGAGCGCAGATCACGAGGTGATGAACCATGACACGTGGTTGGCGCAAGGCCGTTTCCCTCGCCCTCGCGGCGATCCTGCTGATCGTGCTGCTGCCGGAGCTTCCGGGCGGCGACGCTTTTGCCGCGGCCTCCTACGGCAAGACGACCGCGGCCGATGTGGCGGTGCGCAAGGAAGCCTCCACCAGCTCGGACATCTGGTTCCGGGTGGACAAGGGCACGGTGGCGCAGATTCTGACGGTTCAGACCATCGGCAAGACCGTGTGGTACAAGGTCCAGCTGGAGAAGCCGGGCTCCGGGACGAAGAACGTCTACGTGGGGTTCATCCGCGGAGAGTATTTTGCCGAGCTCAACAGCACCGAGACGGCCGCCTGGGTGCAGAACCCGGTGAACACGGTCACCGCCGGCGGACAGGCCGCGGCCAGCTCCGGACGGGGTGTGGGCACCATCACCAACAGCGGCGTCAACTTCCGCTCCAGCCCCAGCCTCAAGGGCTCGGTGATTATGAAGCTGGACCGCGGCGCGACGGTCGAGCTGATCTCGATCCCCGCCGCGAACTCGCCGGATCCCTGGTATGAAATCTGGTACGCGGGGAACACCGGCTTCGTGCAGGGCCCCTATGTGAAGGTAGTCTCCGTCGGAAGCGCGAATGTGTCGAACAGCACAATCAATGCGGACGGCTCGGTGACCGTCAGCACGAATCCGACGACGGACACGGCCCAGACGCAGCCGACGACCGTGCAGCAGCCGACGGTCATCGCCCCCGCGGCCTCGACCAACTATGTCAAGCTGCTGCTCAACCAGACAAACCTGTATTCCCTGCCCAACGGGGCGGTTGTGACCCAGTGGACGGGCGTGGGCTCGACGCTGCCGCTGGCCGGCGCGGCCACCATGTACGGCGGTTACGCCTGGTATCCGGTGCAGTACGGCTCCATCGTCTACTATGTGCGCGGCGACAGCGTGCAGATTACGACCCAGCCGGCCGCGCAGGCGGCCGCGACGGCGACCCCCGCGCCTACGCAGGGCAGCTCCGTTGTTCCCAGCGCGACCAACGCGCCGGGCACGCTGGGCTATGTGGTGACCACGAGATCCGACGTCAACCTCCGGCTGAATCCGGCCGGCGAGGTGATCCAGCAGGTGCCGCGCGGCACGATCGTGCCCTTCCTGAGCACCCCGGTGTCGGACTCCGGCTATACCTGGTATTATGTGCGGGTGGGCAGCGTGCACGGCTACCTGCGCGGCGACTGCGTGCAGCCCTGTGACGCCTCCGGCGCGGTGCTGCCCGGCGCGGTCACGCCCGTCCCGGCGGCGACGGCGACCGTCAACAGCTACGGCTATGTGCGCACCATCGCCAACAAGGTGAACCTGCGCAACAAGCCCGCCGGCGAATCCCTGGAGCAGATCGCGATCCGCACGGTGCTGCCCCTGCGCGGGAATCCCGTGCAGAGCGGCCGCTACACCTGGTATCCGGTGGTGGCCGCCTCCGGCCGCACGGGTTACCTGCGCTCCGACTGCGTGGTGGTGACGGACGCCTCCGGCGCGGAGATCCCCGGCAGCAGCACGGCGGGCACCACGGTGACCCCCGCGCCCGAGGGCTCGGTCGTCTACGGCTACGTCCGGGTCACCCGGAGCAACGTCAACCTGCGGGCAACCGCCGCGGGCGAGACCATCAGCCAGGTGGCCCGCGACACGGTCTGGCCTCTGACGGGCTCCCCGACCACGGTCTCCGGCTACACCTGGTATCCCGTGCGCGCGAACGGCCGCAACGGCTTCCTGCGCGGCGACTGCGTGGCGATGCTCACCGACGAGCAGGTGCTCGCCTACCTGGGCGGACAGAAGATTCCGGTGATCACGGCCGCTCCGACCGCGACCCCGGATGCCGCCACCGCGTCCGAGTATGTGGTGACGATCGTGGACAAAGTCAACCTGCGCAAGGCCGCGACCAAGGACTCTGCCCTGGAGGACCGGGTTCCGCTCGGCACGGTGCTGCACTACCTCAGCACCACCACCGCCGGCGGCGAGATCTGGTATAACGTGGTGCACGACGGCAAGAAGCTTTGGGTGATGGGCAGCTATGTGCGCATCATGGGCCAGCAGGAGACAAGCGGCGGCCAGCAGAGCGGCGGCGCCACGGTGACCACACAGCCGGTGCCCACCGGAGAGGGCTTTGTCAAGACCATCAAGAGCGGCGTCAACGTCCGGAAAAAGCCGGGCGGCGACTCCATGGGCACCATCGCCCGCGGCATCGTGCTGACCTACTCCGAGGCTCAGAAGGGCGACAAGTACGTCTGGTACCATGTGAGAACCAACCTGGGTCAGGGCTGGGTGCGCGCGGACTGCGTGGAGGAGTGCCTCGCGGACGGCTCCGCGCTGGGCAGCGCTCCCGCCACGGGCACCACCGGCAATCCCAACGGCAGCACGGTGTCCTCCACCGTCGTGGAGGCGAGCTACTCGATCCTGAAGCTGGGCTCCAGCGGCACCCCGGTGACCCGGCTGGTCAACGCCCTGATTGCCCAGGGCTATTACACCGGCGCGAGCACCAGCAAGTATACCGAGGACGTGCAGGCGGCGGTCTCCGCCTTCCAGCGCGCCAAGGGACTCTGGGTGGACGGCATCGCCGGCAGCGCGACCCAGCACGCTCTCTTTGGAACCGTGCCGGTCGGAACGGCCGCCGACTCCAGCAGCATGAGCATGGTGCTCTATCCGGCGGAGAAGATCGACTGGTTCACCGGCGGCATCCAGGAACTCTGGCCGCGCGGCGCGAACTGCAAGGTCTACGACGTGCGGACGGGCATCGTGTGGTGGGCACACCGCTGGGCGGGCTCCAACCACGCGGACATCGAGCCGCTGACCGCGGCGGATACCGCGCGTCTGTGCCAGATCTACGGCGTGAGCAAGGCGTCGGATATCGTCAAGAAGGACCTCTGGCAGCGCAGGCCGTGCCTGGTGACCATCAACGGCCACACCTACGCCTGCTCGCTGTACGGCGTGCCGCACAACTACGGCGCGGGCGATATCTCCACCAACAACATGAACGGCCAGATCTGCATGCACTTCACCAACTCCAAGACGCATACCTCCAAGAAGGTGGACAGCTACCACAAGGCGGCGATCCAGTACGCCTGGGAGAATGCGCCGAACGGACACAAGTAATCCAGAAAAACAGCGCCGCTTCCCCGATCTGTGTGGGGAAGCGGCGTTTTATTCTATAGAAGAGTTCCGCGCCTGCGGGCGCGGCCAGAGGGCTTTCCGATCGCCCTCTGGACTCCTTCGGGGATGCACTCTTTTGGAGAAGATTGGAATATCTTGTGTGAAAACCCTCCCCTGACCCCTCCCTACCGAGGGAGGGGAAAAACGCGGACTCCTCTGCTGCTGTCTCTGAGCCTCCCGAAGAAGATGCTGCCGAAGGTCCAGGGCGATCGGAAAGCCCTGGTCGCGCCCGCAGGCGCGAAATCCCCTGGCAGTGTTTTTTGCGTTGGTCAGATCTGCACGGGCAGCTGAATCTCCTCGGGCCGGAGCAGTTCCGGCAGCTCGCCTGCGTGGCGGGCGGTGAGCGGGACGGGGGAGGGGTCGAGCCAACGGTCGGGGTCCAGCAGACAGCTGAGGGTGCCCGCGGCCTGCCCGGCCTCCAGGTCCAGTGAGCGGTCGCCGATCATGCAGACCTCCTCCGGCGCGAGACCGTGCCGCGCCATCAGAACGCGCAGCGAGGCGGGGTCCGGCTTGCGGGGAAGACCGTCCTCGGCGGTGACCCAGCCGGAGAAGAGCGGGAGCAGTCCGTGCGCCTCCAGCGCCTCCAGCGCGCTGTGCCCCCGGTGGGTCAGCATCAGGTGCCGGCAGCCGCGCCGTCGCAGCTCCCGCAGCGCCTCCGGAATGCCGGGCAGCGGGGGAAACGCCGCCGGGGGCGTCAGCGCCTCGTGTCTGCGGTAAGCCTGCCGGAGAAGATCCGGGTCGGCCTGCCCGCGCGCGGCGAGCGTGACCAGCGCGTGATGGAGGCTCTGCTTCATCAGGGTCAGCGCCTCTTCCGGATCGGTCGGGATGCCCAGCTCCCGCGCGGCGTCGGCGAGGGTCCGGCTCAGGACAGGGTAGGTGTCGAAGAGCGTGCCGTCGAAGTCCCAGACCAGCGCGGTCAGCGGCGGATGGCCCAGGGCCAGTGTCCGGGCGACAGGCGCGTCGGCGGGGCAGAAGGGCAGGGACAGAAGCTCCCGGGGCCGCGCGAAGCAGATCGCCTCGTGCTCCGTGGGGACGGGCTCCGAGCGGCAGCAGCCGGTGAGAAACGTAAAGCGGATGCCGCCCTCCTCCGCCGTGCGGACGGTCCGCAGACCGCTCACTTGCAGGGAGAGCTCCTCCTCCAGCTCCCGCGCCAGGCAGGCAGCGGCGTCCTCCCCGGGCTCGCGCTTGCCGCCGGGGAACTCCCAGAGGTGCGCGTTGCGCCGCCCCGGGCCGCGCCGGCAGACCAGGATCCGCCCGTCCGCCCGCTGCAGGATGCCCGCGGAGACCTCAATCATAGGCGCCTCCGCCGGGGACAGAGGGGAACATCTGGATGAAGGTATTGTAATGGTCCTCGGTGTAGAAGACCAGGCCGTCGTTGGAGAAGATGATGCGGTACGCGTTGCGCGAACCCCGGGTGTACCAGCAGTCGCACTCGTAATACCGCCGGCCCCGCTGGGTGGGCAGCTTTCCCTCGTAGTTGCCGAAATAGTCGCCGCCGATGGACTTGCCGGGCGCCGCGTCGGAGACGTTCCGGTAGCGGGAGCCCCAGCCCAGGGCCTGGGCCTCCTTCTTTGTGATGAAGTTGTCCGGCAGCGTGAAGTCGTGCGCGAAAAGCCAGTCGGCGATGGCCTGCGGCTCGATGATCGGACCCTCCGGGATGGGGCTGGGCGTGACCGCGTCCGGCTCCGCGAAGGGGGTCGGGGTGGGTGTGGCCCTGGGCGTGGCGGTGGGCGCCGCGGGATCCGGCGTAGGCTTCGGGGTTTTCTTGGGCTTGGGGGAGGGGGTGGTCTTCCGGCTGCCGGCGGACTCCCGCATCTCCGTCCGCCGGACGGCAGGCGCGTCGGCCGCGGCCTGGCCGGGCAGGAGCCAGCTCAGGTCCGCCAGGAGCAGAACAAACGCGGCAAGGAGTGTCAGCGCGCGGCGCAGATTTGATCTGGACAGGAGCTTCACGGCAATCTTCCTTCCTAAATAAATGTAACTATCCGGGGAATGGATGATCAATCAGCAAGGGGATTCCGCGCCTGCGGGCGCGGCCAGAGGCTTTCCGATCGCCTCTGGACTCTTCGGGAATGCACCTTTTTGGAGTGAATGGTTAAGCATGGTTCAGTATCTTCAGCCTCCCCAGCTTGCTGGGGAGGTGCCCGAAGGGCGGAGGGGCCGTCTCTGCCGCGCTTTCCCCGAACCTCCAAAAGAGGATGCTGCCGAAGGTCCAGGGCGATCGGAAAGCCCTGGTCGCGGCCCGCAGGCCGCGAAATTTATTTATGGTATCTCTCCCCGGCGGTGATGCGGGCGGCGCGGTAGAGCTGTTCCAGCAGCATGACGCGGGCCAGCTGGTGGGGAAAGGTCATCGGGGACATAGAGAGCTCCTCGTTGGCGCGGGCAATCACCGCGGGGGAGAGCCCCAGCGAGCCGCCGACCACAAACACGATCTCCCCGGCGCCGCCCACGGCGAGCGCCTCCAGATGCTTCGCCAGCCCGGGGGAGTCCCATTGCCGCCCGGGAATCGTCAGCGCGACCACATAGTCGCCGGGGCGGATCTGCTTCAGAATCTGCTCGCCCTCGCGCTGGCGCACCTGTGTCTCCAGCGCCTCCGAGCGGTCCTGCGGCTCCGGCAGGTCCGGCAGCTCGACTTCGCGGACCCGGCCATAGCGGGTCAGCCGTTTCAGGTACTCGTCCGCCATGGCGCGGTAGGGCTTCTCCCGCAGCTTGCCCACGGCGATCAGCGTGCAGTTCACCGGAGCACCTCCCCGAGCCGGTCGAAATCGACGGTCATGCCGCCCTTGCGGTCGAGCGCGGCGGGCAGGAAACGCTCCGGCGGATTGCCGTGGAACTCCCTGCGGAAGCGCTGCAGGTCCTCCTCGGGCGCGGGTCCGGCCAGGCAGACGCCCTCCGGCGCCCGGGCGATGGCCCGCGGCGTCAGCAGGTTGTACAGCCCCTGCTCCCCCGCGCGCAGTCCCAGCGAGAGCGCGCCGAGATCGCTGCGGTAGCGCCCGAGCCCGCCCAGCTCCAGGAAGAGCCGCCGCCGGACGCACAGGAGCGCTCCGGAGACGCCGCTGACATTGTGAATCTGCCGGTCCTGCAGCTGCCAGCTCGGGCCGACCGGGCACTGCCCGAGGAAGAGCGGGATCGCGCCGGCGGCGGGGTCCGCCGCGTAGCCGCAGTGCCGGTAGCGGTTCCGGCGGTCCGTGAGCGGCGCGCCGACGCAGGCGATATGTGGATGCTGCGCGTGGCTGAGCAGTTCCGCTAGCCAGCCTCTCGCCGGCATCACGCCGCCCGCGATCAGGACCAGATAGTCCCCGGAGGCGCGGCGCACCTCGTCGTCCAGCAAGTCCTCGCGGACGCGCAGCACCTCGGTCACGGGATAACCCGCGCGCTGGATCAGGTCGCGCAGCCAGCTCTCGCTGCCCCCGTGCCGGACGACCAGCGTGACCGTGGCCCGGGCGGGCGGGGCGTATCGGATCTGGATGGCGCGGCGGAGGGTGCCGACCTCGCCGTCCATCCCCAGACGTTCCAGCTGTTCGCGGACGGACAGCGCGGCCGCCTCCGCGCAGAGCTGTGCCTTCTGATGGCTGCAGGAGGCGTTCAGCTGCCGCCAGTGGTACAACACGCGCGGGATGTGCACGATCTTCTGGGCCTTCTCGCTGGCGCGCAGGGCGAGATCGTGGTCCTGGCTGCCGTCGCAGGCGGGACGCAGGCCGCCCAGCTCGCGCATCAGCGAGGCCTTCAACGCGAAGAAGTGACAGATATAGTTGCCGGCGCGAAGACTGTCCGGCGAGAAGTCCGGCTTCAGGTGCGGGCCGAAGAAAGTCTCGCCTGTCTCGTCGCACTTGTCCTCGTCGGTGTAGACCATATCCGCGCCCTGGGCGAAGGCGCGCAGCACCTGCCATACCGCGTCCGGCGCCAGCAGGTCGTCGTGGTCGCACAGCGCGGCCCAGCGGCCCGTGGCCATGAGGAGCGCCTGGTTGGTGTTGCCGGAGATGCCGGCGTTCTCCTTCCCGAAGGTCACCCGGAGGCGCGGGTCCCGGAGACTCAGCTTCCGCAGTGCCTCCCGCGTGTCCTCCCGGGGGCTCGCGCCCTCGTAGAAGCAGGCCTCCCACTGGCCGCAGGTCTGCGCCAGCAGGCTCTCCGCCAGGGCCTCGAGATGCTCCGGCTCGGCGTTGTAGACGGGAATCAGGATCGAGAGCTTGTCCGGATAGCGGTCCAGCGCCTGCCGCCGGCGGACCTCCTCCGGAAGCGGGTGGGCGTGTGTCCACTCGTTCCAGCGGCGGTTCTCCTCCTGCTTCGCGGCGAGCATCTGATGGGTGACCGCACGGCAGCGGCGGCCCATCCAGGCCACCCGCGCAAGCCACAAAAGCCCCGGCAGGCCGTCCTCCCGCCAGGCGGAGACCGCGTAGCCCCACGCGCGCCCGAGCAATGCCATGCGCATCCCTCCTTGATTGTATCGCTTCCGATTATAGCACGGTTTCGCGGCAGAGAAAAGGGCGAGTTCGGCGGGCCGGGAAACGCGAATTTTCTGTTTGCTTTTCTTGCACTAGTGTGATACAATACTTGCGATTGGTTTTGCCCCCCCTCTTTGTAGTACTTATTATTCAGGCAATGCCTGCGATAATAAAGAATTTTCCAGAAAGGAAAGATGCAAGATGACCAAGCTTGCGAAGATCCTGTCCCTGGTGCTCGCGCTGACCATGCTGGCCGGTGTGGCTCTGGGCGAAGGCGCTCAGCTGGCTGCGGAAGCCCAGACTGAGGTCGACATGGACGCCTATGAGGCGACCTCCGCGGAAGTGTATGAGCTCGTCCTGGGCGAGTTCTACAAGATCTATATGGAGGCGAAGGACCCCACGATCAGCGTGTCCGAGCGTTATGCCAAGATGGCTATCGCCGAGGCCAAGCTGATGGGCTCCGCCGTCATGATCCCCCTGGAGAGCCGCGGCGGCAACTATGCGATCACCCGCATTGCGCCCCGTTCCGCCAACTCCACCCTGTGGGGCAACGACGCGGACCGCGTGCACCAGCTCATTATCGTGAAGGAAGGCATCCTGACCTCTGAGCAGGTCAACCACCTCCGCGATCTGTGGAACGAAGTGCACGGCACCGGCACCTACGACGGCCTGGCCAAGGCTTACCTGGCCGAGCAGGGCTACGAGCTGACCGACGTGTACAACTATGCCTATACCAGCGACCCCAACACCTGGGACGTGCTGGCCACCTCCAAGCAGGCGGACTCCCGCGCCATCATCAACACCTATGATGGCCTGTATGAGTACGACGAGGAGAACATTCAGCAGCCGGCTCTGGCCACGGGCTATACCGTGTCCGAGGACGGCAAGACCTACACCTTCACCATCCGTGAGGGCGTGAAGTGGGTCGACAGCCAGGGCCGCGAGGTCGCCGACGTGAAGGCCGACGACTGGGTGGCCGGCATGCAGCATATGTGCGACGCCGCTGAGGGCCTTGAGTTCCTCGTGACCGCCGCCGGCTGCAACATCGTGGGCGCTGAGGCCTATATCAACGGCGAGACCACCGACTTCTCCACCGTTGGCGTGAAGGCCCTGGACGACTACACCCTGGAGTACACCCTGGTTGATCCCTGCGCCTTCTTCACCACCATGCTGGGCTACGGTGTGTTCGCTCCCATGAGCCGCGACTACTACACCTCCCAGGGCGGCCAGTTCGGCGCTGACTTCAACGCGGAAGCCGAGACCTACCTGTATGGCAAGGATCCCGACCACATCGCGTACAATGGTCCCTATCTGGTGACCAACTCCACCGCCCAGAACACCATCGTGTTCCAGGCCAACCCCTCCTACTGGAACAAGGACCACATCAACATCCACACCGTCAACTGGTACTACAATGACGGCACGGACGCCCTGAAGGCCTACAACGACTTCAAGGCCGGCATCCTGTGCGGCGTGGGCCTGACCTCCTCCAGCCTGGTGCAGGCGAAGGAAGACGGCCTGTTCGATGACCATCACTACATCTCCGCCACCGACGCCACCTCCTTCATGGGCTTCTTCAACGTGAACCGTCATGCGTTCGCGAACTTCAACGATGCGACCAAGGCCGTGTCCCCCCAGACTGTGGAAGACGCCGCCCGCACCAATGCCGCGATGAAGAACATCCACTTCCGTCGCGCCCTGCTGATGAGCCTGGACCGTGGCGCCTATGAGGCCCAGTCCGTCGGCGAGGATCTGAAGTATGCCGCCCTGATCAACTCCTACACCCCCGGCAACTTCGTGTATCTGGAAGAGGATGCCACCGTGGAGATCAACGGCGAGTCCAAGACCTTCCCGGCCGGCACCTATTATGGCGAGATCATGCAGGCTCAGCTGGACGCTGACGGCGTCGCTGCGAAGGTCTGGGATCCCGAGACCGGCATGAGCTCCGGCTTCGACGGCTGGTACAATGTGGAAGCCGCTCAGGCTGAGCTGGCGATCGCTGTGGAAGAGCTGGCTGCCGAGGGCGTTGTGATCGACGCGGATCATCCGATCTACATCGACGTGCCCACCTTCACCGGCTCCGAGATCTACAACAACCGTGAGGAAGCGCTGAAGCAGTCTGTGGCTGCCGCCTCCAACGGCTTCATCGTGATCAACAAGGTTGCCTGCCCCACCAGCGGTGAGTGGTACTATGCCGGCTACTATTTCAACCAGGGCCACGAGGCCAACTTCGACCTGTGCGACCTGTCCGGCTGGGGCCCCGACTACGGCGATCCGCAGAGCTATCTGGACACCATGCTGCCCGACTATGCCGGCTACATGGTGAAGGCCCTGGGCGTCTATTGATTCCCGGAACCTGAAAACGGTTTAACCTAATCTAGGCGGGGGGATGACGGCTTCCGTCATCCCCTCTGCCGATTCTGATGAGAGTGATCGCATGACAAAATATCTGATTCGGCGCTTCCTGCACGGCCTGTTTTCCGTGATCGTCGTCGTCGCCATCGTGATGCTGCTGATTTACTCCTGCCTGGACCGGCAGCTGATTTTCGCGCAGGACCCGGTTTACACCCAGCTGGGCAACAACGCGAAGGTCCTGTACCAGTACCGGCGCTGGGAGTCTTTCGGCTACATCGACTATGTCCCGTATGCTGAGTGGCTCCAGGAGGTCGCGACGGCCGGGGAGATCGCTCCCGAGGAAGTCCAGGGGCTCTCCGCGATCGGCCGCAAAGCCGCCGATGACGAGGCGTCTGTGGCGTCCTATGTCTCCCGCTTCACCCAGGAGTACGAGGCGAAGGGCTACAAGGTCATCCGCCTCGATGCGAAGCTCTCCAAGAAGAAGGTGGCGCCCGGCGGCAACCAGGCGCTTTTCGCCTATAAAGACAAGCCCCTCCTCGGCCGGCTCTGGAAGTACCTGACCGGCCTGCTTTCGGTGGACAACATCCACTATGTGCAGGAGGACGTGGGGGCGCGCGGACTGACGTTCACGCTCCACGACCCTGCCTACGGCGGGGAGAAATTCGCGCCGGCCGTGATCGGCAACGGCACGCTGCACAAGTATCTGATCTATACCGACGGCAGGTTCCCGTTCATCCACCAGAACCTGCTCACCATCAATCTCGGCAAATCCTACACGGTCAACTCCGGCGTGGACGTGTTTGAGAGCATGAACGCGCCGCAGGGCTCTTATGTCCGCTCCACCATCACCTATCCCACGGGCCTCGTCGAGGAGAGCGCGGATGACCTGCATACCGCGACCTACGCCGCCGGCTCCCGCGAGAGCAGCCGCGTCAACATCGACCGCTTCACGGACGATTATACCGCGGTCACCACGGCCAAGAGCGGTCTGAGCCAGATCGGCTACTCCTTCGTGATCGGTATTATCTCCTCGTTCCTCGCCTATCTGCTGAGCGTTCCGATGGGCATCGTGATGGCCCGCAAGAAGGACAAGCTGATCGACAAGATCGGCACGATCTATATCATCTTCATCATCGCGGTGCCGTCCCTGGCCTACATCTTCCTCTTCAAGGCGATCGGCTACGCCATCGGCCTGCCGACCACCTTCAACATGGACTCCAATGACTGGCGCATGTATGTGCTGCCCATCGTCTCGCTGACGCTGCCCTCCGTGGCGGGTCTGATGAAGTGGCTGCGGCGCTACATGATCGACCAGATGAATTCCGACTATGTCAAGTTCGCCCGTTCCGGCGGACTTTCGGAGCGGGAAATCTTCTCCCGCCATATCCTGAAAAACGCGATCATCCCGCTGGTGCACGGCATTCCCGGCACGGTGCTCGGATCCCTGGTGGGCGCCATCATCACCGAGCGCGTGTACGTGGTGCCCGGCGCCGGCAACCTGCTGACAAAGGCCATCAATATGTACGACAACGGCGTGATCGTGGGCGTCGCCCTCTTCTACGCCTGCCTCACGGTGGTCTCCATTATCCTGGGCGATATCATGATGTCCCTGGTGGATCCGCGGATCAACTTTACATCGAAGGCGAGGTGAGAAGGGATGTCTGAGACGAATAAGACGGTCAGCCTGAAAAAGGCCTCCGAGGGACTGTACGACCTGAGCGATCTGGGCATGAGCGAGGACGAGCTGTTCAGCCATGTGGACCACTCGGCCATGGAGTCCGAGAAGATCACCGCGCCCCGGTATTCCTACTGGAAGAGCGTGTTCCGCGTGTTTTTCCGCAAGCGGATCAATATCGTGATCCTGACCCTGTTTGCGCTGATTTTGATTTTTGCCTACGTTTATCCGGCCATCATCGGGTATGATCCCACCACGGACCCCTTCAAGAATCTGATGGACTCCTCCGCCAAGCATCTGTGGCCCACCAAGGCGCTGGAGAAGTTCGGCTACAGCATCCACTGGATCCTCGGCACGGGCAAATCGGGCGAGTCCACCTTTGACGCGATCTGGTTCGGCAGCCGGATCTCCGTCTCCATGGCCTTTATCTGCGCGCTGATCAACATGACGGTGGGCATTATCCTGGGCGCGGTGTGGGGCTTCTCGAAGAAGTTCGACCTGGTGATGATGGAGGTCTACAACATCCTCGCCAACGTGCCGTACATCCTGTTCATATCCGTTCTGGTGCTGATCTTTTCGGCGGGCTTCTGGACCATGGTGTTCGCGCTGACAATCACGGGCTGGCTGAGCATCGCCTACTTTATCCGAACGCAGGTGATTATCATCCGCGACCGGGAGTACAACCTGGCCTCCCGCTGCCTGGGCACGCCGATCCTGCGCATCGCGATGAAGAACATCCTGCCCTTCATGACCAGCGTCATCGTGACCCTGGCCGCCACGGAGATCCCGATCTACATCTCCTACGAGGTGTTCCTCTCCTACATCGGCATGGGCATGTCGGAAATGTCGCTTGGCCGCCTGATCTACCAGGCGGAGAACGCGATGCTGACGCCGGGCTGGCAGTTTGAGTTCTGGAGCCCGGTGGCCATCGCCTCCATCATCACCGTCGTCCTCTATGTGGTCGGTCAGAACCTGGGCGACGCGTCCGACCCGAGAACCCATATGTGAGGTGCCGCATGGAAGAGAAGAACATTCTTTTGTCCGCCAGGGATCTGGTGGTCAAGTTCCGGGTCCGCGGCCGCATCCTCACCGCCATCCGGAGCGTTTCACTGGATATCTATGAGGATGAGTGCATCGCCATCGTGGGTGAGTCCGGCTCCGGCAAGAGCGTTTTCACCAAGACCTTCGCCGGCATGCTGGACGAGAACGGCTTTATCGACCAGGGCGAGATCATCTTCGCCGATCCCGAGCTGGCGGACACGCATGTGGCGCTGTCCCCCGCGATCCGCCGCATGATGCAGACCGCGAAGACCCAGCTGGACGAGGCGTCCAAGCTTGAATACGGCGCGGAGACCTGGCGCGAGATGGAGCGCCTCAAGGCGGACCACGAGGCGGCGGGCAGCCTGACCGAGGAGGAGAAGCAGGCGATCGAGGACGAGATCAGCGATCTTGTTTTCCAGCGCACGGAGCTGTTCAACCTCAAGCAGACCCTGGACACCCGCAAGGAGAAGGACCGCATCCACGAGACGACGAACCAGATCAGCGCGCTGGACGCGAAGATCAAGGCACTGCAGAAAAAGCGCGAGGAGATGATCAAGACCCGCCGCGCGCAGACGAAGCAGAACGCCCAGCTCCAGCACGACTTCCAGACGCAGATGAACGCCCTGAAGGGCAACTACGAGGATCAGATCAAGAAGGAGATCACCCAGGACCAGCGCAGCCGCAACGAGCGCCTGGCCAAGGAGATCTGCCTGTCCATCGGCCGCTACAGCAGGGTGAAGCGCTCCCGGTGCTTCCGCGACCTGCTGAAGGCGCTGCGCAGCGCCATGCGCGAGGGACAGAACCTCTCGGACGAGGAGACGCTGAACAACGTCTTCAGTCCGGTGACCTTCCGTGTGCGCTACCTGGATGAGACCCCCGAGACGCTGCACGGCACCTGCGTGATCGACCTGGCGAAGGTCCGGGACGCCACCGACTGGACGTACATCCGCGGCACGCGCATCGCGACCGTCTTCCAGGACCCCATGACCAGCCTGAACCCGATCATCACCATCGGCAAGCAGATCACCTCCATCATCCTCAAGCACCAGCAGTGCTCCGAGGTGGAGGCCCGCAAGCGCGCGCTGGAGCTGATGATGAAGGTCGGCATTCCGAACGCCGAGAAGCGCTTCGACGACTATCCCTTCCAGTACTCCGGCGGCATGCGGCAGCGCATCGTCATCGCCATCGCGCTCTCCTGCCAGCCGAAGATTCTGATCTGCGACGAGCCCACCACGGCCCTGGACGTGACCATCCAGGCGCAGATCCTGAAGCTCCTGAAGGACCTGCAGCGGGAGTTCGGCTACACGATCGTCTTCATCACCCACGACCTGGGCGTGGTGGCGAACGTGGCGGACCGCGTGGCGGTTATGTACGCCGGGCAGATCGTGGAGGTCGGCAAGGTGGAGGAGGTCTTCTACGATCCCCGCCATCCCTATACCTGGGCGCTGCTCTCCTCCCTGCCGCAGCTGGCGCAGAAGAACACCCAGCTCTACTCCATCACCGGCACGCCCCCGTCCCTGTACAACAAGATCGTGGGCGATCCCTTCGCGCCGCGCAATCCCTATTGCATGAAGATCGACACGCTGCTGGAGCCGCCGATGTTCCGGGTGACCGATACCCACTTCGCCAAGACCTGGCTGGAGGATCCCCGGGCCCCGAAGGTGCAGAAGCCCGAGATCATTGAGAACATCCATCAGAAGCTGATCGATGCATTCAACATTTAGGAGGAACGGCTGTGTCTGAAAACATGAGCAATAACGCCGCCCATCTGCCGGAGCACGGGCCGGTGGGGCCGGACGGCCGCGAAATCCTGCTCTCCCTGCGGAATGTGGACATCACCTTCGGCAAGGGAGACAACGCGGTGCGGGCGGTCCGCAACGCGAGCTTTGATATCTACAAGGGCGAGACTTTCTCGCTGGTGGGCGAGTCCGGCTCGGGCAAGACGACCATCGGCCGCGCGGTCATCCGCGTGAACCCCTGCGCCGCGGGCGAGATCCTCTACAAGGGCGTCCGCATCTCGGGCAAGATCCCGCGCTCCCTGGACCGGGAGGTCATCCGCAACATCCAGATGGTCTTCCAGGATCCGGCGGCCTCGCTGAACGAGCGCGCGACGGTCGACTACATCATCTCCGAGGGCCTGTACAATTTCCATCTGTTCAACTCCGAGGCGGAGCGCGTGCAGAAGGTCGAGACCATGATCAACGAGGTCGGCCTGCTGCCCGAGCACCTGACCCGCTATCCGCACGAGTTCTCCGGCGGCCAGCGGCAGCGCATCGGCCTGGCCCGCGCCATGGTCATGGAGCCGGAGCTGGTCATCGCCGACGAGCCCATCTCCGCGCTGGACGTGTCGATCCGCGCGCAGGTGCTGAACCTGATGAAGAAGTTCCAGCAGGAACAGAACATCACCTACCTGTTCATCGCCCACGACCTGTCCATCGTGCGCTTCATCTCCGACCGCATCGCCGTTATCTACAAGGGCGATATCGTCGAGGTGGCGGAGACGGACGAACTGTTCAACTACCCGCTGCACCCCTATACCCGCTCGCTGATCTCCGCGATCCCGATCCCGGATCCGAAGCTGGAGAAGCACAAGCAGCTCTTCACCTACGATCCCTCGGTGCACGATTACAGCGTGGAGAAGCCCGAGCTGACGGACATCGGCCACGGCCACTTTGTCTACGGCAGCCCCTCCGAGATCAAGCAGTACCGCGCGACCCGCGAGGCCGGCGTGCCGCTCAAGTCGATCACCATCCTCCCGGAGGGAGAGGAGGCGCCTTCCTCCGTGGGCGAGACGCTGGTGGACGAGGAGTTCCTCCAGACGCCGGTGCACGACACGGGCAATGTCTGGCTGGCGGTGCTGTCGTTCTTCCTGCCGCTGCTGGGCATTGTCGGGACGCTGCTGTTCAAGAAATACCGCCATTTCCGCAACATGAAGATGTGCAAGAAGGGCACGATTCTCGGCTTCTCCGTGATCGGCGCCGTGATTGTGCTGATGGCGATCCTGCTGTTCCTCTCGACCGTCTGACGGGAGAGAAGCGCGATGCGAAAAGAAAAGAGAATCGAGTCGCTGGAGCTGCCCCAGCAGCATACCCGGCTCCGCATGATCCTGATGATCGCAGCCCTGGCGGTAGCCGTCGGGGCTTTCGCGTTTGCCCTGTTTTCCCTGCTGAACGGAGAGCCCGGCTGGCAGGTCGTGGAGGGGGACACCTCGGGGGAGCTCTCGTTCTGCGACGAGTTCACGCTGCGCTATGAGCTGGGCGCCTCCGGCGCGCGGCCCGCGCAGGAGCGGCGCGCGCTGGTGCGTGTGTACAGCCAGGCGCAGATCGAGGCCTGGCGGTACTTCTCGCCGACCGCGGCCGTGACGGACGAGCACCCGGGCCTCAGCTGGCTCAACGCGCACCCCAACACGGAGGTCGAGCTGCCGCCGGCGCTGTGGCAGGCGCTGTCCGACAGCGCGGCATCCGGCCGATGGCTGTTCCTGGGGCCGATCGCCGAGATGCAGGACGCCCTGGTGCGCAGCGGAGGCGACCTGGAGGCGGCGGCCTACGATCCCCGGAAGAGCCCGGAGATGGCGGACTTCGTCCGGGAAGCCCTGCGGTGGATCCCCGACGAGACGGCGATCCGGCTGGAGCTGGAGGAGGGAAACCGCGCCTGCCTGCGGATCTCGGACGAATGCCTGGCCTTCGGTGAGAACTGGGGCGTGACCCGCTGGATCGATTTCCACTGGCTCCGCAATGCCTGGGTGGCCGACTATCTCGCGGAGGCGCTGAGCAGGGCCGGACGCACCCGATTCGTGCTCTACAGCAAGGACGGATTTGCCCGCATCGGCTCGGATGAGGGCGGCCTGACGAGCGTGCTGCCGGACGGCACCCAGGCAGTCTGCCGGGGGAAAGCCACGCTGGCGGTCCTGCAGGCGAACCGGACCGGCTGGACCTACCGCTACGCGGACGGCGAGCGGCGCACAAGCTATCTTTCTGTGGAGGACGGCCTCGACCACTGCCCGGCGGACTGCCTCGCGGCGGCCTCGCGGGAGCGGAACTGCGCGGCGCTGGCCCGCGCGCTGCAGCCGCTGATCACCCGGGAGAGCCTCTCCGGGGACGAGCTGCGGGAGCTGACGTGCGCCTGGGCGCTGGTGAAGGCTGATACGATTGTCTCCCAGGCGGCGGACCCCCTGACCCTGATTCCTTTGCAATAAACCCCGACAGAGGAGGGATTCTGTGAAAGCACCATTTTCGACCTATCTGACGGAGATCGCGCCGGCGCTCAAGCAGCTGGTGGGGCTTCTCCGGAAGCGTTATGGCTGGGTGAGCCTGCTGGCCACGGACTCCAAGGGCTTCAGCGTGCGCATCTCCCAGCGTGCCAAGAATGTCGGCAGCGAGACCATGATGACCGAGCGCGGCTGCGTGGTGCGCGTCTGGCAGGACGGCCTGTACAGCGAGGCGGCGTTCAACCGCTTTGATCCGGCGGACGTGGAAGGCCTCTGCGCGAAGCTCTGCGCGGAGCTGGACGCGCAGCTGAAGGTTCTGCGGGAGCTGGGCACTGCGGTCTATGAGACGCCCGCGCTGCCGGACGAGGAGCGGACGCTCTTCGTGGAGATGGAGACCGGACGCCTGCCGGAGGACGAGGATATCCCCGCGCTGATCCGGCACCTGACCGAGGTCTCGGACGCGGGCATGGAGCAGGGCAGGGACATGCTGGACTGCATGGTCTCCGCGCAGTCGACGCACGTGTGCAAGATGTTCCTGACCGAGCGGCAGGACCTGCGGCAGAGCTACGTCTACTCCGAGGGCGGTGTGGTGTGCATGGTCATGCGCGACGGCCGCAACGAGATGTCCCACGAGGGCGTGGCGGAGCGGCTGGGCCCGGAGATTTTCGACGACCTCTCGGACGCGCTGAAGCAGGCGCTGGAGATCAGCCAGGATCTGCTGAACGCCGAGCGCGTGGAGCCCGGCGAGTATGAGATTATCACCGCGCCGGACGTGACCGGCCTGATCGCCCACGAGGCCTTCGGGCACGGCGTGGAGATGGACATGTTCGTCAAGGAGCGCGCGCTGGGCGTGGAGTACATCGGCAAGCGCGTGGGCTCGGAGCATGTGACGATGCACGAGGGCGCGAACACGGTGGTGAACGTGGCCTCCTACGCCTTCGACGACGAGGGTACCCTGGCGGGCGACGTGACCGAGATCGACCGCGGCATCCTGCGCACGGGCATCTGCGACGCGCTGAGCGCCCTGCGGCTGGGCACGGTCCCCACGGGCAACGGCAAGCGCGAGAATTTCGAGCACAAGGCCTACACCCGCATGACCAACACGCTCTTCGACAGCGGCAAAGACCGGCTGGAGGACATGATCGCCTCCGTCAGGCACGGCTATCTCCTGCGGGGCATCTCCTCGGGCATGGAGGATCCGAAGCACTGGGGCATCCAGTGCATCGTCGAGCGCGGCTATGAGATCGTGGACGGCCAGTTTACCGGCAAGATCATCGCGCCGGTGGTCATGACCGGCTATGTGCCGGACCTGCTGGGCTCGATCAGCATGGTGAGCCCGGACCGCGAGGCCTTCGGTACCGGCGGCTGCGGCAAGGGACACAAGGAGTGGGTCAAGGTCTCCGACGGCGGCCCCTATCTGAAGGCGAAAGCGAGGTTGGGCTGATGCTGGACATGATTCTTTCCCTCCTGCGGGAGAGCGGCGCCGATGCCTGGGAGGTCACGGACAGCCAGGAGCGCGGCTGGGAGTTCTATTTCATTCGGCACCGCCTGGATCAGCACCGCGCGAAGCTGGTGGAGCATATCTGGGTGAAGGTTTATGTGCGCAGCGAGGACGGCAAGTTCCTCGGCTCCGCCAGCGCGGAGATCGCGCCGACGGCGACCCGCGCCGAGGCGGAGGCGACGATCCGGGAGCTGGTCGGCCGCGCGGCCTATGTGAAGAATCCGGCCTACACGCTGGTCAAGCCCGACGGCGGGGAGCAGCCCGCGGCGGAGCCGGTGGCGGTGGAGCGGATCGCCCGGGATTTCCTGGAGACGATGGAGCAGCTGCCCGAGACGGAGACCGAGGACCTGAACAGCTACGAGATTTTCGTCAGCGAGGTGCGCCGCCGCTTCCTCAACAGCGAGGGCGTGGATGTGACGAGCGTGTACCCCTCCTCCATGGTGGAGGCGGTGGTCAACGCGCGGCGCGACGGCCACGAGATCGAGCTGTACCGCCTGTACAAGAGCGGCAGCTGCGACCGTGAGCAGCTCACCCGCGACCTGAGCGAGACGCTGCGCTA
Source organism: Clostridia bacterium (assembly GCA_017508975.1). Classification (GTDB taxonomy): domain Bacteria; phylum Bacillota; class Clostridia; order Christensenellales; family Aristaeellaceae; genus RUG11272. The sequence goes on from JAFWQU010000010.1 coordinate 26,178, forward strand.
CGGCCGCGACAAGCTGGTGGCCGTGCCGACCCCCGCGATCGGGAAGACGGCGGTGGTGTTCTCCACCGACGCGGCCCGCGAAATCTACGAGTGGTTTATCGCGCGGATGTCCGCGGGGATGCGCTACCGGCGAATCTCCGACTGGACGGAGGGCAAGCCCATCGCGCCGGAGTTCCGGGGCGACCGGATGACGGTCGAGGCGGTCACGAAGCTGCCGAACTCCTCCGCCAATGCCGCCTACGACGACGAGGGCGCGCGGATCCGTCCGCGGGTGCTGATCCGCGAGGGCATCGCCGAGGCCTCCTTCGGCAGCCGGCAGTTCAGCCAGTATATGGGGCTGGAGGACTCCTTCCAGCCGGGCAATTTCGCGGTCTCCGGCGGCACCGCCACGGCGGAGGAGCTGCGGCAGGGCCGCTACCTCGAGGTGGTGGAGTTCTCTGATTTCCAGGTGAACCCCTTCAACGGCGATATCGCCGGCGAGATCCGCCTGGGCTACTGGCACGACGGAGATCAGGTGACCATCGTCAGCGGCGGCTCCGTGAGCGGCACCATGGCGGACTTCGTGCAGGACCTGCACTGCTCCCGCGAACAGCGGCAGTACAACAGCCTGCTGATCCCCGCCGTAACCCGCCTGGAGGGCGTGACGGTGACCGGGGCGGAATGATTTACTGGAGGGATTACCATGTCGCGCAAGGGCCTGCTGCTTTTCCTGGTCTGTCTGCTTGTGTGCGTCTGTGGGCTTGCAATGGCAGAGACCCGGACGAATTCCTATTATGTCATTAACGGCGAGAACTACTTCATCTATCAGGAAGGCGACTGGAAGTATCTGATCATAGATGGGGAGGATTCCCTCTGCGAGTATACGGGATCTTCCACGGAAATCTCTATTCCGGCGCAGTTGGGCGGCCGAAATGTGACGGCCATATACAACAAGAGTAAAGTCATAAAAGATGGCATTACGGGTTTAGAGATTCCGGCGACTTTCCTGAGTGTTCCCAGCCAATTATGTTACGGAAAAACCAGCCTGCAGTGGGTTACAATTCACGAGGGCGTGGAGGCCATCGGACAGTCCGCGTTCTATGGATGCTCCGGCCTGACTTCCGTGACTCTGCCGGATACGGTGACATACATCGCGGATTTCGCGTTTAATCTGTGCACCGGCATCACTTCCCTGGATCTGGGGGACGGCCTCGTCACCGTAGGCAAGCAGGCGTTTTATAACGCACAGCCGAGCACGCTGATCCTGCCCCAGACGCTGAAGAACATCGGCTATCTGGCTTTCTACTCGGAGGACACCTCCCTGACGGAGGTTGATATCCCGGACGGGGTGGAGACCTGGGAGTTCTCGTTTGTCCCCGCCGCCACGACGATGGTCGTCGGTGAGGACTCGGCGATCTATGCGGCGCTGCTGAACTATCCCTACTCCATCCGCTACCGGACCCGGAACAGCTCGGAGCTGCCGGAGGCGGGCGAGGGGATTGAAAACGTCGCCGACAAGGTGGATGCCATCGTCGCGGCCTGCATTCAGCCGGGCATGAGTGACGAGCAGAAAGCGCTCGTCCTGCACGACTACCTGACGCAGCACGCGCAGTATGATGTGACGCTGAATCTGCCCTATACGCACGATCCGGACGGCGTGCTTCTGTACAACCGGGGCGTGTGTCAGAGCTACGCTGAGGCCTATCAGCTGCTGCTGAACGAGGTCGGGATTGACAACTGTCTGGAATACGGCGAAAATCACGTCTGGAACATGGCCTGCCTGGACGGCGACTGGGTGCATATCGATGTGACCTGGGACGATCCGACGCGCTACGGACAGGGGACAAGCCTTGAGCCGAACGCCCGCAGCGGCCGGGAGGGCTATACCTACTTCGGACTGACAACCGAGGCCATCGAGCATGTGAACCAGCACGAGTGCGAGGACAGACCCTATCCCGCGACGAGCTATCGGCACAGCTATCTCTGGAAGCACGGCGCGCTGGACAGCCGCATCGCAGAGGTGCAGGGCATCCTGGAGACCCAGCTGGCAGCGGGTGTGCTGAACTTCACCTGTCAGCCGGAGACCTTCGACAGCTCGGACAACGCGGACGGCATCCGGGAATACCTGACGCTGGCGGTTCTCCGGGATCAGACGTATACTGTGGACGAGGTGGACTACGAGGCGGACTTCGCCTACGACCTCCAGACAAAGACGCTCACCGTAACTGTCTGTCTGCCGTCGGTCGAGATCGACCACGGAACCCTGCTGCTGGCTCCCGGGGAGACCCTGTACCTGCCGCTGGCAGACGCGGTCTGGGAGACCACCGGCTGTGTCACCGTGGACGAGGACGGCCTGCTGACCGTGACCGACACCGGCACCGGGCAGATCACGGGCAGCGCTTCGACGGAGATCCACCGCTGGACGATCGACTCGCAGGAGATGGACACGCTGCGGATCGACAGCGCGACGGTCGAGGAGGAGGCCTTCATGAACACCGCCGCGGTGCGTGTGGTGATCGGCGCGGATGTGGCGGAACTGGGAGACCGCGCGTTCGCGGGCTGTGATGCGCTGCTCCTGGTACGGTTCGAGGGCAGCACCGTCGTGGGAGACGACTGTTTCCCGGACAGCGGCACCCTGCTGATTCTCGCACCGGAGGGATCCCCGGCGGAGGCGTACGCGCAGAGCGAGGAGATCCTCTTCTATCCGGTCAACTGACAGATCCTGCCGCGGAGCCCGCGTGGCTTCGCGGCTTTCTGAGCGTGTACTGAGGTGAGACGATGCGCATTCTGGTTCTGAACGGATCCCCGGCGGGGGAGGACAGCCTGACGCTCTTCACAGTGCGCTATTGGGAGAAGCACTTCCCGGAGCACGAGTGGCAGGTCCTGCACGTCGGGCAGCGGATCCGGGCGATGGAGAAGGATTTCACGCCCTGCCGGGAGGCGCTGGAGGCCGCGGAGCTGATCGTGTTCTGCTACCCGGTGTACACCTTCCTGGTGCCCGCGCAGCTCCACCGCTTTCTGGAGCTGATCCGGGAGTACGGCGTCGATCTGCGGGGAAAATTCGCCACGCAGCTGAGCACCTCCAAGCATTTCTATGACGTGACCGCACACCGCTTTATCCGGGAGAACTGCGACGACCTGGGGCTGCGCTCGATCCGGGGGCTCTCCGCGGACATGGAGGATCTCCTGCAGGAGCGGGGAAGGCGGGAAGCGCTGGATTTCTTCAAATTCGTCTGCGAGAGCATCGCCGAAGGCTGGACGGAGCCCCCGGCGCTGCCCCCGCTGCCGGAGACGGCCGGGGTCCTGCCCACGGTACCGGAGCAGGCGGCGCCGTCCCCGGAGACGCCCCGCGCGGTGATCGTCACCGACCTGCCGGAGCCGGAGGAGGACACGCCCCGGGAGACGCACCTGCGGCGGATGATCGCGCGGCTGATCCGGCAGTTCCCGGGCGAGAGCGCGGTGGTGAACCTGCGCAAGTTCCCCTTCGCGGGCGGCTGCCTGGGCTGCTTCCACTGCGCGGCGGACGGGACCTGTGTCTACAAGGACGGGTTTGACGCCTATCTGCGGGACCGCATCCAGACGGCGGACGCACTGGTCTATGCCTTCATGGTCCGGGATCACAGCATGGGCTATCGGTTCAAACTCTATGACGACCGGCAGTTCTGCAACGGCCACCGCACCGTGACCATGGGCAAGCCGGTGGCGTATCTCGTGGCGGGCGATCTCGCGCGGGAGACCAATCTGCAGACGCTGATTGAGGCCCGCGCGCAGGTGGGCGGCAACTTCCTGGCGGGCGTCGCCACCGACGAGCGGAACCCGGACGCGGAGATCGACCGGCTGGCGGGCACGCTGGCCTACGCCGTGCGGGAGCACCTGCAGCTGCCGAAGAACTTCTACGGGGTCGGCGGCCTGAAGATCTTCCGGGACCTGATCTGGCAGATGCAGGGCCTCATGCGGGCGGATCACCGCTTCTACAAGGCCCACGGCTTCTACCGCGACTTCCCCCAGAAGCACCGGGGGCGGATGCTCGCCATGTACGCGGTGGGCTGGATGAACAACAGCCCGAAGCTGCGCAAGAAGGTCGGCGGCAGAATGACCGAGGGAATGACGCTCCCCTACCGGAAGGTGCTGGAGAAAGACTGAGGAGGCGGTGCGCATGCTCTGGGCACTCGCGGCGCTGGCCTTTGCGGCGGCCGCGCTGCTGCTGATCTGGATGTTCCTGACGATGCCGCAACTGCCCCGCCGGCCTCTGGGCAACCTGGCCGGACTCTACGCCCACCGCGGACTCTGGAACGAGAAGACCCCCGAGAACTCGCTGGCGGCGTTCAAGCGGGCCGCGGAGAAGGGCTTCGGCATTGAGCTCGACGTCCAGCGCACGGCGGACGGGGAGCTGGTCATCTTCCACGACGAGGATCTGGAGCGCCTCTGCGGCGTCCGCTGGAAGGTGGAGCTGTGCACCCTCCGCGAACTGCGGGAGCTGCGGCTGGGAACCTCCGACCAGGGGATCCCGACGCTGCGCGAGGCGCTGGAGACGGTGGACGGGCGCGTGCCGCTGCTGATCGATTTCAAGCCCTGCCGCGCCGTTGTGCCGATGTGCGAGCGGGCGGACGCGCTCCTGCAGCACTACGCCGGCCCCTACTGCGTGGAGAGCTTCGATCCCCGCGCGGTCCGCTGGTACCGCCGGCACCGGCCGAACGTGATCCGCGGACAGTTAGCGCGGGGGCTGGAGCGGCCGATCCTGCGGCACTGGGACAGACGTGCCGCGTGGAACGGCAGCCTCATCCACCATGTGCGGAGCCGCCCGGACTTTGTCTCGATGCGCTGGGAGGACCGGAACCGGCTTCCTCTCCGGATGGCGCGCGCCTGGAAGCCCTGGCTCGCGGCCTGGACCCTGACGACCCCCGAGGCGCTGGCGGAGGCCCGGCGCGAATGCGAGCTGCTGATATTCGAACAATTCACCCCCGGACAAGAGAAGGAGGAACCCTGAATGCCCAGAGACATTGACATTGCCCAGGCGTGCACCCTGCGGCCCATCCAACAGATCGCCGAGCAGGCCGGAATCCCGCAGGAGGCGCTGTCCCCGTATGGCAAGTGGATCGCCAAGGTGGACGCCCGGCAGCTGCAGTCTGATGCCCACGGGCATCTGATCCTTGTCACCGCCATCAACCCGACCCCTGCCGGCGAGGGCAAGACCACGGTCTCCGTGGGCCTCGCGGACGGCATGCGCCGGACCGGCCGCAAGGCCATGCTGGCGCTGCGCGAGCCCTCCCTGGGGCCGGTCTTCGGCATGAAGGGCGGCGCCACCGGCGGCGGCTATGCGCAGGTGCTGCCCATGGAGAACATCAACCTGCACTTCACCGGCGACCTGCACGCGATCACCGCGGCGAACAACCTGCTGGCGGCGATGGTGGACAACCACGTGCAGCAGGGGAACGCGCTGGGCATCGATCCCCGGCGGATCAGCTGGCGGCGCTGCCTGGACGTGAACGACCGGCAGCTGCGGCAGATCGTCTCCGGCCTGGGCGGCAAGATGAACGGCATGCCCCGCGAGGACGGCTTTGACATCACCGCGGCAAGCGAGGTCATGGCGGTGTTCTGCCTGGCGGACTCGCTGACGGACCTGAAGAAGCGCCTGGCGCGGCTGGTGGTCGCCCGGACCTTCGCCGACCAGCCCGTGACAGCGGGCGACCTGCACGCGGAGGGCGCCATGGCGGCGCTGCTGGCCGACGCGCTGCAGCCCAACCTGATCCAGACCATCGAGGGCACCCCCTGCCTGATGCACGGCGGGCCCTTCGCGAACATCGCCCACGGCTGCAACAGCGTCATCGCCACGCGCACGGCGCTGCGGCTCTCGGACTGGGTGGTTACCGAGGCCGGTTTCGGCGCGGACCTGGGCGCGGAGAAATTCCTGGACATCAAGTGCCGCCAGGCGGGCCTGTGGCCGGAGACGGTGGTGCTCGTCGCGACGATCCGCGCGCTCAAGCATCACGGCGGCTGCCCGAAGGACGCGCTGAACAGCGAGAACCTGGAGGCGCTGCAGGCGGGCCTGAGCAACCTGAAGCAGCACGCGCGCAACCTGAAGGACGTCTACGGCGTGCCGGTGGTGGTGGCGATCAACCACTTCGTGAGCGACACGGAGGCGGAGATCGCCCTGCTGCGCGAGGCCTGCGAGGCGGAGCGGGTGCCGGTGGCCTTCTGCGACGCCTGGGCCAAGGGCGGCGAGGGCGCGACGGAGCTGGCGGACCTGGTCTGCAGCACCGTGGAGGCGAACACCGGCGCCATGCCGCAGTTCTGCTATCCGGACGACGCCCCGCTGGCGGAGAAGATCAAAGCCATCGGCAGCCGCATCTACCACGCGAAGGACGTGGCGTTCGGCGCGGGCGTGCTGCAGCAGCTGGCGCGCTTTGAGCAGGAGGGCTGGGGAAACGCTCCGGTCTGCATCGCCAAGACGCAGTACTCCTTCTCCGACAACGCCAAGCTGCTGGGTGCGCCCCAGGACTACACGCTGACCATCCGGCAGGTGCGCCTGAGCGCCGGCGCGGGCTTCGTGGTGGCCTTCGCGGGTGACATCATCGCGATGCCGGGCCTGCCCAAGGCGCCCGCCGCGCTGCAGATCGACGTGGATGAGAACGGCAGAATCTCCGGCCTGTTCTGATCCGGAGGAGGCGAAGCGCATGATCCGACGGACGCTGGCCCTGCTGGCGGCGCTGGTGCTGGCGCTGGGAGCCGCCGCGGCGGACGGGCCGGGCTATACCTACCACGCGACCGGGAAAGGCGCCAGCTACCAGAGCGAGAGCCTGACCTATGAGATCGAGATGGGGATGCTCAGCGGCACGAAGGTCTATGTGATCCGCCTGTGGATGCAGGAGCCCGGCAAGCAGATCCTGAAGGCCGCCGCGCCCTGGCACGAGCGAATCTACAAGGCGGAGAGCCTGGCGGGGAAGCTCAAGAAGGCGGCGCTGATCGTCAACGCCAGCGGCTTCGTCAGCCCGCTCTACCCCTGGATTCCGGAGACCTATCCCGGCACCAGCGAGGACTATTACTACACGCCGCTGGGGAGCCTGACCATCACCAACGGCGAACTCTACCGGAACCTCGAGGGCGTGCCCTACACCGGGCTGACCCTGGAGGCGGACGGGCTGCACATGTACATCGCCGAGGACAATGAGACCGTGCTCGCCCACGAGCCCACGCAGACCTGGTCCTTCTACGAGAAGTGCCCGCTGATTCTGGACGGGGAGAGCATCCTGGACCGGGACTGGGATTTCGCGAAGCGCAAGGCCATCCGGACGATCATCGCCAGCCTGGATGCGAACAACTTCGTGCTGCTGATTGTCACGAGCCTGCACGGCCTGCCGCTGGCGGTCTGCACGGACTTCCTGCTGGGCGAGTTCCGTCCGGACTGGGCCTTCAACCTGGACGGCGGCCCCTCGACGGCGTTCTTCCGCCGGCTGAAGGGCAAGAAAACCGCGAAACTGATCTACGGCGCCGGTCAGCGCATCGTCGACGTGATGGGCTTCGCGGAATTGGAAAAATAAGAAAAAACAGGAGGACAACATCATGAGAATCGCACTGATCAACGAGAACAGCCAGGCGGCGAAGAACAGCCTCATCGAGGCGACCCTGCGCAAGGTCGTGGAGCCCATGGGGCACACGGTGGACAACTACGGCATGTACACGGCGGAGGACGCCTGCCAGCTGACCTATGTGAAGGTCGGCCTGCTGGCCTCGATCCTGCTGGAGAGCGGCGCGGCGGACTACGTCGTGACCGGCTGCGGCACCGGCGAGGGCGCGATGCTGGCCTGCAACAGCTTCCCCGGCGTACTCTGCGGCCACCTGGTGGACCCCTCCGACGGGTTCATGTTCGCGCAGATCAACGACGGCAACTGCGTGGCGCTGCCCTTCGCGAAGGACTTCGGCTGGGGCGCGGAGCTCAAGCTCGAGATGATCTTCCAGCAGCTGTTCGGCTTCGGCCACGGCAACGGTTACCCGAAGGAGCGCGTGGTGCCCGAGCAGCGCAACAAGAAGATCCTCGACCAGGTGAAGACCATCACCTACCGCCCGCTGATCGACATCCTGCACGACATCGACCAGGATTTCCTGCGCGAGACCGTGAGCGGCGAGCGCTTTGCCGAGCTGTTCTATCCGCAGTGCAAAAACGACGAGATCGCGGCCTACCTGAAGGCGCTGTAATCCATGAGCAAGACAAAGGAGCGGATCCGGGAGAGCCAGCTGGAGTATAAGCACGGCCTCGGACAGAACTTCATCTACGACGAGGGGCTGCTGGCCGCGCTGGTGGAGGCGTCGGGCGTGGGTCCGGAGGACGATGTGCTGGAGATCGGCCCGGGGACGGGCACGCTGACCCGGCATCTGTGCGCCGCGGTCCACCGGGTGCTCTCCCTGGAGCTGGACGAGCGGCTGATCCCGCTGCTGCGCGCGTTCATGGAGTCCCAGCCGAACTTCGAGGCGGTGCAGGGGGACGCCATGACCGCGGACCTGGCGGCGCTGACGGAGCCGCTGCGCAAGCCCTTCCAGGTGGTCTCCAACATTCCCTACTACATCACTACCCCGCTGATCCAGCGCCTGCTGGACAGCGGGCTTCCCCTGAAGTCGATCGCCCTGATGGTGCAGCGCGAGGTCGCCGACAAGATCCTCGCGCAGCCCGGCGATCCCGGCTGGGGGCCTTTGGCGATCCGCTGCCAGATGCGCTGCGAGCCGCGGCTGGCGATGCCGGTGCCCGCCGCCTGCTTCACCCCGGTGCCCAAGGTGGACAGCGCGTTCGTCGTGATGCCTCTGCGGCAGACCCCGCCGGTGGCTCCGCGCTCGGAGAAGGACTTCGACCGCGTGGTGCAGGCGGCTTTTGCCCTGCGCCGCAAGACCCTCGCCAACGCCCTGATGGCCACGCTCCGCCTGTCCCGCGAGGATGCCGCCGCGCTGGTGGAGACCGCGCAGATGCCTCCGCTGGTCCGCGGCGAGCGCCTGGGCCTGGAGGAGTTCGCCCGGGTCGCCGACGCATACACCGCCTGGAAGGAGGCGCATCCATGACCCCCGTCGCCCGTTTCGCCCGCGTCTCGGAAGCGCAGTACCGGAAGGACTGCGAGGGCTTCGACCGGGCGCTGCCGCTGGAGGAGATCCCGCTGCCGCGCCGCGCCACCGCCGGGAGCGCCGGCTATGACCTGGTCTGCCCGGTGGAGGTGACCCTCGCCCCCGGTGAGATGCGCGTGATCCCCTCGGGCCTGCGCATCCTGATGGAGCCCGGGTGGGTGTTCATCCTCTGCCCGCGCTCCTCCATGGGCCGCAAGTACCGGATGCGCTTAGCCAACACCGTCGGCATCGTTGACAGCGACTATGCCCAGGCGGACAATGAGGGCCACATGCTGACCTCCATCGTCAATGGCGGCTCCGCGCCCTTCACCCTGCACCCCGGCGACCGCTTCTGCCAGGGCATCCTGCTCCCCCACGGCGTGGCCGAGGAGGAGGAGGTCACCGCGCAGAGGACGGGGGGATATGGATCGACGGGAAAGTAGGGGAGAACTCGTCGGCGCTGAAATACCAAATTCATTCATCAATAGAAGCAAAAAGCAGGCAAATGAAAAGAATTTGCTTGCTTTTTATACTACTCTCAAATTAGATTGACCTTACTCCCGAAGAGTGGTATAATCTCAAAGGGGGTGTATATCATGCAAAGAAGAGCCATCACTGCGGAAGAATATAAGCAGATTGTAGCAGCAGAAAATGCGACGCAGGACAAGAA
>JAFWQU010000011.1 GCA_017508975.1 Clostridia bacterium
ATGCATTTCGGTACCTCCCAGTATTGTAGTTTCAGCCTGTTCTTCACTGAGGCGTTCTATTCTACTGTGGGGTACTTTCTCGTGCAACTCCTTTGGCCTGCTTCTCAGCGGTCAGTTTGGATTATACAGGAAGCTCCTTATTATTCAATTCATTCAGAATACCCATTCGCAGTAATGGAATTTCGCGGCCTGCGGGCCGCGACCAGGGCTTTCCGATCGCCCTGGACCTTCGGTCGTGATCTTTCCGATGTCCTGTTACTCTTACATGAGAATTGGATCTTCTCAGTAACGCAGCTTTCCCTCGGCCACCGTGCGCAGGTGGGCGCCGTAGGGGGATTTCCCGTAGCGGTCGACGGAGACCAGCAGCTCCTCGCGGCTGATCCAGCCGTTGTGCCAGGCGATCTCCTCCGGGGCCGAGATCATAATGCCCTGCCGCTCCTCCACCATGCGGACAAAGTCCGAGGCGTCCAGAAGCGCGTCCATGGTGCCGGTGTCCAGCCAGGCGAACCCGCGTCCCAGCAGCTGCACGTCCAGCAGCTGGTCGTTCAGATACATCTCGTTGAGCGTGGTGATCTCCAGCTCGCCGCGTTTGGAGGGCCTGACCTGCTTCGCGCGCCCGGAGACGCCGCGGGGGTAGAAGTACAGGCCTGTGACCGCGTAGTTTGACTTGGGCTGCGCGGGCTTCTCCTCGATGGAGACGGCGTGCCCCTCCTCGTCGAAGGCGACCACGCCGAAGCGCTCCGGATCCTGCACAAAGTAGCCGAAGACGGTGGCGCGCCCGGCCTCCGCCTGCGCAGCGGCGCAGCGCAGCGCTTTCGCGAAGCCGTTGCCGTAGAAAATGTTGTCGCCGAGCACCATCGCGCAGGGCTCGCTGCCGATAAAGTCCTCGCCCAGAATGAAAGCCTGCGCCAGACCGTCCGGGGAGGGCTGCACACAGTAGCTCAGCGAGAGGCCGAACTGGCTGCCGTCGCCCAGCAGCTGCTCAAAGCGCGGGGTATCGGTGGGGGTGGAGATGATCAGGATCTCCCGGATGCCCGCGAGCATCAGCGTGGAGAGGGGGTAGTAGATCATGGGCTTGTCGTAGACCGGCAGGAGCTGCTTGGACGTGACCATGGTCAGCGGATACAGCCGGGTGCCGGCGCCGCCCGCGAGGACGATGCCTTTCATCGGGAAAACCCTCCCTTCAAACTTGCTTTCCTATTATACACGACTTTCCCTGCGGTGGCAAGTGTGCCGGCGCGGTTCATTCCTGCGGCGGCATCGCCTTGGGGAGCGTACCGCTGAAGACGGTCTCCCGCTCGTCCGAGTGCACGGTCAGCGTGCCGCCCGCGCGGGTCAGGGTGCTGCGCGCGATGTAGAGCCCCATGCCGTGGCCGGAGCCCTTGGTCGTGAAGCCGGGCTGGAAGATGCTCTCCTGGAGCTCCGGCGGGATCGGGCTGCCATTGTTGGCGATATCGAAGCGATAGCCGTGCAGATCCTCCTCCAGGCGGATCCGCAGCCGGCGCTCGCCGGAGGTCTCGGCCAGCTTTTCCAGCGCGTTGTCGATCAGATTGGAGAGCACCTTGCACATCTCCCAGCCCTCCAGGGGCAGCTCGCGCCAGTCGGAGAGGATCTCGAGGGTGACCGGGATGCCGGCCTTCTCGGCGGCGGCGAGCTTGACCTGCAGGAGTGCGTTCACCGCGGGATTCGCGGTCTTCATCGCCCGGCTGAGGGCGTGGATCTTTCCGTAGACCTGCTCGATATAGCGGTTGGCCTCGGCGTAGTCCTGCATCTCGATCAGGCTGTAGACCACCTGGAGATGGTTGAGAAAATCATGCCGCTGGGCGCGCAGGGAGTTGTTCATCGCGGCCATGTTGCGGATGGTGGAGTCCATATCCTCGCTGCGCAGGAGAAGCGAGCGGGTATTCAGCGCGTCGCGGATGTCGAAATACGCGCCGCTGCTCACGATCAGTGCGGCGATGACCGCAAGCACACGCCCGGAGGTGCGGGTGAGCGTCCGCGCGTGTCCCATAAAAACCAGCACCAGAATCACCGCCATCATGGCGATCTGCAGGCCGTTGATGACGATGACGAAGATGGTGGTTTTCCGGACCTCGACCGTCCGGCGCTTATCCATGCGAAACACCCCTCTCGGATTGGTTCGGATGCGTCATACCAATCTCAGCTTAGAATGCTTATTGTCAACAGTAAGATTTCGCGGCCTGCGGGCCGCGACCAGGGCTTTCCGATCGCCCTGGACCTTCGGCTGCATGCTGTAATTTGATTTGCAGCTTTTACTTGCGATCAGCATCAGCCCTCGTCCCCCGCGGCGTAGGCGGCGGAGAGCAGATCGCGGATGGGCAGTGTCAGGCGCTGGGGCGGCCGGATGATATAGAGGCGGACCTGATCCCCCTCCATCGCCTCGACCACCGCGTTCACCTGCCGGATCTTGCCGTCCGGGTGCATCAGGATGACCCGGATTGCCCGGTCGTGTTCCAGCGAGTAGCGCAGAAAGCGTTCCATACCGGCCCTCCTTCAGCCCACGGGTACTTCCCAGATCGTGATCCAGCCCTCGGAATAGATCCGGGGAAAGAGCCGGTCCAGTGCCTCGGGATCCACCTCGTAATCCTCGCTGTTGTACTCGTGGGCGGAGACGTAGACATAGTCGACCTGGTATTTCTGCAGAACATCGAGGTTCGCGGCCGGATCGCCGTAGAACCGCGCGATGTCCGCGTGCGCCTCACGGGTGTCAAAGCCGTGGTAAAACAGCCAGGTGTTGGTTCCGCAGACGATGGTGCGCCCGGCGATCGAGGCGACCGGGTTCTGCAGCTGATCATAGCCGGTGAGGAAGACGCTGCCCTCGGGCGTGTGCTCCTCAATAAAGTGCGCGGCCTGCACATCCCCCGCGCTGAAGGACTGCAGATAGTAGCCGCTGCCCTCCGCGGAAAAGTCGAAGGAGGGATAGGCGGTGAAGAGCTGGTAAGGGGAGACGCACTCCCGCGCGAGGGTCAGCGCCGCCGAGCAGAAGGTCATGAAGATCGCCGCGATCGCAATCAGCGGCCGGGCGCGCAGTCCTTTCAGGCGGTCCCAGAGCCCGAAGGCGAAATCCGCGATGACCGGACAGCACAGGAGCCAGGCCAGATAGAAGAGCTTGTTGTTGTCGTACTCGTTGGGCTGAAAACGGACCAGCTCCGCCGTCAGCCAGATCACCCCCGCGCCGGAGAGCAGCCTGCGGTGCAGCTTGTCCGGCTCGAAGACCGCCAGGAGCAGAATCGCGAAGGGCAGGCCGATGTTCTTCAGGTAGAACCAGAGATAGAAATCGCGCATGCCGCGCCCGCCGGGATTGTTGACCCAGTTGAACTGCAGCCGGAGGAAACCGCCGTACTCCGGGGGCAGCGTGTCCGGCTGCTGCCCGAGCGCCTGATAGAAGGTGAAGCAGACGAGCTGCGGCGCAGCCAGAAGCAGGGTGATTCCCGCGTAGCGCAGGTAGCGCAGGAGCGTGTCCCGCCGGTTCTCGCCGTGGATCAGGTCGTACAGCAGGAAGCCCGCCGAGCACAGGCCCAGGGCAAGAAAAGAGTGCGTGTGGATCAGCGGTAAGCTTCCGGCCCAGACCGCCAGCAGCAGCTCCGCGCGCAGATTGCCCTGCTTTTCAAATTCCGATGTGCGGAAGGATGTCCAGAGCAGATAAAAGCAGGGGAGGACCATGGTGTAGCCGCCCAGAAGCGTCCGCTGGGGCACGAAGAGATCGACGATGAGATTCGACCAGCGGAGGTTGTTGGGCTCCGGCTGGTTGGTGGGGGTTGTGTAGTACCCGGAGAGGATGTCCATGATCCGCTCCCAGACGTTCGGAACCCAGCTGCCTTCCTGCAGGCCGCCGGCCTGGTCGAAGTCATAGAGGAAGCCGAGGCCGCCGTTCAGCAGAAAGAGCAGCACGGCGAGCATCAGGCAGCGCCGGCCGCGGGTGAGCGGGCGAAGCAGGCAGAAGAGCCCGGTGCACAGCAGCATCCCCATCAGCACCGCCGGCACGACCGTGGCCGCCTGCAGGCTCATTCCGAGGAGCAGAAAGGTGGTGGACAGGCTGTCCGCGAGGAAGGGGTAGGTGAGGCGGTGCCCCGGGAAGATCGGATACTCCGGCGGAAAGGCCGCGTTCCGCAGTCCCGTGATAAAGGCGGTGTGCATCGGCAGATCGCCGAAGGTGGACTGGCCGACGACCCAGTTCCCGCGGCCGTCCACGCGATAGACGTGTGTGACCTGCAGAAAAACAAAAAGAATCGTGAAGGGGATCAGGACGATCAGCGTGGATTTCAGAAGGCTGATCTCCTCCGCGTCCCAGCCGCGGGGCGTCCGGGCGTCTTTGCCGAACCGGCTGCCCAGGGTCAGGAGTGCCAGCGGAATCAGCGCAACCATATGCGCGGCCACGGAGAACCGCATCCCGAAGGCGCACAGCGTGGGCAGCCACATGAGCAGCAGCACGCCCAGCGAGCCTCCCAGCCAGAGCCGGGTCAGCGGGGAACACCGGGGCAGCAGCCAGCGGACGATCAGACCGCCGCAGACCAGATAGGGCAACAGGTATAAGATCGCCAGCACGGCACCGCCTCCTTTCCCGCCCATTATAGCACAGGCACGGGCGGCTGCAAAGAGGAACGGGACTTCTGAAGAAAACAAGTTTAATCTTGTCTCAAGCGAAAGCTGCAAATCAAGCAACAGCATGCACCCGAAGGTCCAGGGCGATCGGAAAGCCGCCAGTCCGGCCGCGGACCTGGTCGCGGCCCGCAGGCCGCGAAATCTCCCTGTTGACAATAAGCATTCTAAACTGATACCAATCTCAAGTAAGAAATAAAAATCCAACAACAGCATGTGGCCGAAGGTCCAGGGCGATCGGAAAGCCCTGGTCGCGGCCCGCAGGCCGCGAAATCTCCCTGTTGACAATAAGCATTCTAAACTGAGATCAGTATGAGACAAGCATTACACAAAAACGGGCGCAGGGGATTGGCCCCAGCGTCCGTTTTATAGTATTCCTGATACTGGTTTCAGAAAACAATCAGCCCTTGAGCGCCGCGCAGGCCGCTTTCTCCGCGGCGATCGCGGCCTCGTAGCGGCGGCGGTAGGCGTCGAAGCCCGCCACATCCTCCGCATCGGGCGCCAGGGTGGTCGCGGCGGCGTCCGCGAAGACGCGGCGGTCCAGATAGGCCTCCAGCGTCTCGCCGGCCTCCCTGCGGGCGGCGTAGGCGGCCAGCAGGGCGATGCCCCAGGCGCCGCCCTCGCCGGCGGTCTCCATCACGGTGACCGGGGAGTGGATCGCGGCAGCCAGCAGTCGCTGGCCGACCTCCGGGGTCTTGAACAGGCCGCCGTGGCCCAGCACGCGGTCGATGCCCACCTGCTCCTCGACGGTCAGCGTGTCCATGCCGATCGAAAGGGTGGCCAGAGCGCCCATGATCTGCGCGCGCATGAAGTTCGCGAGGCTCATCGGGAGATCCGGACGGCGGGTGAACAGCGGCACGCCGTCGTCGGTGCCGGTGACCGGCTCGCCGGAGTAATAGTTGAAGGAGATCATGCCGCCCGCGTCGCGGTCCCCGGTCAGCGCCAGCTGGAACAGACGGGTGTAGACCTCATTGGCGTCCGGCTCCGCGCCGAAGGTGCGCAGCGCCTCCCGCAGGAGGCCCACCCAGGCGTTCAGGTCGGAGGTGCAGGTGTTGCAGTGCACCATCGCCACGGGCTTGCCGGTGGGGGTGGTGACCATGTCGATCTCCGTGTGCAGGCGCTTGAGCGGATGCTCCAGGACGATCATCGCGAAGATGGACGTGCCCGCGGAGACGTTGCCGGTGCGGGCGGCCACGGAGTTGGTGGCGACCATGCCGGTGCCCGCGTCGCCCTCGGGCGGGCAGACGATCGCGCCGGGCTGCAGGTCCCCCGCGGGGTCGAGCAGGCGCGCGCCGGCCTCCGTCAGACGGCAGGAGCAGTCTCCGGCGGGCAGCACGCCCGGAAGGAGATCCGTGATCTGCCAGGGCAGGCCGCGGCCAGCGATCAGCTGGTTATAGCGGGCGATCATCTGCGGGTCCCAGTCGCAGGCGGCGCTGTCGATCGGGAAAAGACCCGCGGCGTCACCCAGACCCAGCACCTTCTTGCCGGTCAGCATCCAGTGGACATAGCCGGCCAGCGTGGTGAAGAAGGCCAGCCTGCCCAGATGCTCCTCATTGTTGAGCACCGCCTGGTGCAGGTGGGCGATGGACCAGCGCTGGGGAATATTGAACTGGAACAGCTCGGTCAGCTCGGCGGCCGCCTGGGCGGTGATGGTGTTCCGCCAGGTGCGGAAGGGCACCAGCAGATTCATGTCCTTGTCAAAGGCTAGGTAGCCGTGCATCATGGCGCTGACGCCCATGGCGCCGAAGGTGGTCAGCGCCTCGCTGTAACGGCGGGAGACATCGGCCTTCAGATCCCGGTAGCAGTCCTGCAGACCCGCCAGGATGGCCTCCTGAGAGTAGGTCCAGATGCCGTTCTCAAGCCGGTCTGCCCACTCGTGGCTGCCGGAGGCGATGGGCTGGTGGTCCGGTCCGATGAGCACAGCCTTGATGCGGGTCGAGCCGAACTCAATGCCCAGCCAGGTCTGTCCCGTCCGAATGATCTCGCGAATCTCCATAGTCGATGCCTTCCTTTCTGTGGTCGATATCACCGCAGGTAGCGGTGACGGATTTTCGGGTTTTTGCGGCTCCGCCGCCGGCCAATGATCAGATAACGCAGCAGCAGGATCAGCCCCATGGCGCCCGCCAGGGGGAGCATCAGAAGCAGTACCACCTCAAAGGAGAGCGGCGGGAAGGGGTTCGGATCGGCGTCCGAGGCCGCGATGATCTCCGAGAGGGTGGGCGGGGCGTTCTCCCGCTTGGCGACGGACCGGGTGGCCACCAGCTCGTAAACCGCGGTCTCGCCGTTCTCCGGGACGTAGGTCATGGTGCCGATCACCTCGCCCGCCTCGATGGGTGCGATGAAGTCCCGGGTGTACTGGATCAGCATGGTGGTGCGCAGGTTGCGCGCCATGGCCTCAATCTGCGTGCTGAGGGCGGTGATGCGGGTGATGCGCCCGACCGCGTCGGTCGCCACGCACTGCAGGCGGAGCTTGCCAAACTGGCTGTCCTGCAGGGAGTAGTTGCTGGTCTCGATCGTGATCGGGTTCATATTGTACAGATCGATCGGCGTGACGCTTTTGTACTTCGCGAACCCGTAGTTCATCAGCTTGATGGTGTCGGCCCAGCGGGAGTTGTCGCCGGAGTACATGACCACCGAGATCAGCTCCACGTCGTCGCGGATCGCGTCGCCGACAAAGCAGTACTGCGCTTTCCCGGTGAAGCCCGTCTTCACGCCCTGGATGGCCGGAAAGTAGTATTTGTTGGGCTTCTCCTCGGTGCCGGGCTTGAAGAGATCGTTGGTGGTGTTGACTGTTTTCGTGCGGCTCTTGCCGTCGATGCCGGTGATGGTGATGGTGACGGACTGCTTCTTGACAATCTCCCGGAAGCGCTCGTTCTGCATCGCGACGCGGGCGATGATCGCCAGGTCGCGGGGTGTGGTATAGTGGGCGTCGTCGTGGAGACCATGGGCGTTGGCGAAATGCGTATTGGTGCAGCCGTAGAGGACCGCGGTCTCGTTCATCAGGTTGACGAAGTTCGGGATGGTGCCGCCCACCGCCTCGGCGATCACGTTCGCGCCGTCGTTGGCGGAGTAGACCAGCGTGGCCTCGATGAGCTCCAGCAGGTTGACGCTGTCCCCGGCCTTCAGCTTCAGGCTGGTGACGTCCTCCTCCTGCGTGTTGACGGCCACCGCCTGCTCGGTGCAGAACACGTCGGAATTCAGCTGCTCCTCGTCCAGCATCAGCAGGGCCAGCAGACAGGTCATGATTTTCGTGGTGGAGGCGGGATAGCGGATGTCGTCGGCGTTCTTCTCGAAGATGACCTCGCCGGATTTTGCCTCGATGAGGATCGCGGACCAGGCGTAGAGCTGCTCGGGCAGGAGCTCCTCGGGCTTGTCGGTATTGTAGGGGACGACGTCCCGGGGCAGGGTCGGCTTGGGGTTCGGGTCCGGGGTGGCCGTCACCTTCGGTTTCGCGGCCTGGGCCGGGAGCATCAGGGCTGCCAGCAGGAGCGCCAAAAGAAGACAGGCCCATCGGCGCGCGTGGTTCATAGGCAGCCTCCCTCCTCCGGCATGATCAGATCCAGTATAGCATTTTTGCGGGGCTTTGTACAGCACCGGCGCGGCGGGAAATGTAAACAAAGTTCTGCGGCAGGGAGGCCCGGCAGGGTTGCATTTTTGCGGGAAGGATGGTTTAATGGGAGGCGAGGGGGGAGCACTGTGGAAATCAACTGGTATCCCGGACATATGGCCCGGGCCAAGCGCCTGCTGGCGGATCAATTGGGCCGGGTGGACGTCGTGCTGGAGCTGTGCGACGCGCGGCTGCCGGACAGCAGCCGGAATCCGGACCTGGAGCGGCTGATCCGCGGAAAAAGCCGCGTGCTGCTCCTGAACAAATCGGACCTGGCCAACCCGAACGTGACCGCGGCCTGGCTCCGGTATTACAGGGCGCAGGGCGTGCAGGCGGCTCCCTTCAGCGCGGTGGGCAGCCGCCCCAAGGAGGCGCTTGCCCTGATCGATACCGCCGCCCGCGAGGCGGTGGAGCGCGCCGCTGCCAAGGGCGTGCGCAAGATCGTCCGCGCGATGGTGGTCGGCGTGCCCAACGTGGGCAAGAGCACCCTGATCAACCGGCTCCACGGCAGCGGCATCGCCAAGACCGGCGACAAGCCGGGCGTGACCCGGGCGAACCAGTGGGTGAATATCAGCCCCTATCTGCAGCTGATGGACTCCCCGGGCCTCATGTGGCCGAAGCTGGAGGACCAGCTGGCGGCCCGGCGGCTGTGTTATATCGGGTCGGTGAAGGACGACGTGGTGGATCTGCCGATGCTGACGATCCATCTGCTGGAGGATCTCCTGCAGGCCGCGCCGGAGATGGCCTGCCAGCGCTACCGGATCCCGGACCGCGAGCTCCGGGGCGAGGCGCTGCTGGAGGCGGTGTGCCGCGGGCGCGGGTTCCTGATGAAGGGCGGCGTGTGCGACTATGACCGCTGCTGCGCGGTGGTGCTGGACGAGTTCCGGGCCGGAAAATGCGGAAGGATCACGCTGGAATTCCCGCCCCGCACGCGGGAGACGGAGGAGGAGAAACATGCCGGGAATCAGCCGGAGTGAGCGCTGCGCCGCGCTGTGCGCCTTTGATCGGCAGTGGCGCGGGGAGGGCCTCGCGGTGGCAGGAATGGACGAGGCCGGCCGCGGCCCGCTGGCGGGGCCGGTGGTGGCCGCCTGCGTGGTGATGCCGCCGGAGTCCGCGATCCTCTGGGTCGATGACTCCAAGAAACTCTCCGAGACGCGGCGGGAGAAGCTGTACGACGAGATCTGCCGCGAGGCCATGGCCTGGGGCGTCGGGATGGCGGACCCGGAGGAGATCGACCGGATCAACATCCTCGAGGCGACCCGCGAGGCCATGCGCCGCGCGGCCGCGCAGGTGCGGGCGGACGTGTTCCTGATCGACGCGGTGCAGGGGCTGGGACTGGCTGGCCGGGAGGTGCCCATCATCCGCGGGGACGCTTCCTCCTACAGCATCGCCGCGGCGAGCATCCTGGCGAAGGTCACCCGGGACCGGATGATGCGCGAGCTGGACAGCCGCCATCCGGCCTATGGCTTCGCGCGCAACAAGGGCTACGGCACGGCGGAGCATATCCGGGCCCTGCGGGAGATCGGCCCCTGCGAGATCCACCGCCGGAGCTTCATCGGCCATTTTGTCGCGCCATGAGCGGGCAGTATACCGAGGGCGTCGCGGGGGAGCAGGCGGCGCTCGACTATCTGCGGCAGAAGGGCATGGTCCTGCTGAAGCGGCGCTTCCGGGCGGCGGACGGGGAGATTGACCTGATCCTCCGGGACGGGGAGACGATCGTCTTCGTCGAGGTCAAAGCCCGCCCGACGGGGCGGCGCGGGGACGGCCTGTATGCCGTGACCCCTGCCAAGCGCCGGCGGATGGTGCACGCGGCGAAAGTTTATCTGGTCAGCCGGGATGCTCTGGACGCGCCGGTTCGTTTTGATATTGTGGAAATCACCTGCGAAGGTCTGCTGCACGTGCCGAACGCGTTCTGGGCAGACTGACGCGTCATCATGCGATATAAAGAAGGGTTGTTATGGGGCTTTCCCGGAGATGGGGGCTGTGGCTGGCACTGCTGCTGGTCCTGCTGGCGGCGTCCGCGGCGGCGGAGGAGAATCTGCTGATCAATCCCGGCTTTGAGGAGCGGGGAGAGGAGGGCCTGCCGACCGGCTGGGAGACGGAGGCCTATTTCGGCCTGGACGGCTATACCCTCTACGGCCTCTCCGCCGAGACGCACGAGGGATCCTACAGTGCGATGCTGCAGAACCTGGACAACAACGACGCGCGCTATTACCAGACGGTCGAGGTGGAGCCGGAGGAGCTATACCGCCTCTCCGGCTGGATCCGCGCGGAGGGAATCACCCCGACGGGGGAGTGGGGCGCCAATCTCTCCGTCAAAAACCTCTATGTGCACACCGAGGCGATCCGGGACACGGAGGGCGGCTGGCGCTATGTCGAGCTCTACGGCGAGACCGGTCCCGGCCAGACGGAGGTCACGGTCTGCGCCCGGCTGGGCGGCTACAGCGGGGAGGTCTCCGGCAAAGCCTGGTTCGACGATCTCTCCCTGGTCCGCGTGGAGGAGATTCCCGGGGACACGGTGGCCGAGCTCTGGTTCTCGCCGGATTACGACTGGGGAGACGAATCCTGGGAGGAGACGGACTGGGACGAGGACATGGACGAGCCCCAGCGGGCAGCCTGGCCGATGCTGGTCGGCATCGCGGCGGGCTTTGTCCTGATCGCGCTGCTGCTCTGGGCCAACCGAAACCGCTTTGACCGGAAAACGGAGGAGAAGGCGTATCCCTGGTTCTGGACCGCGCTGATGCTCCTGGCGGGCCTGGCCGTGCGCCTCTGGGTCGGAATCCGGGTGGAAGGCTATCCGGTGGATATCAGCTGCTTCACCGCGTGGGGAGAGCGCCTCCTCTCGGTCGGAACCGCGAGGTTCTATCAGGAGGGCGTTTTCTGCGACTATCCGCCCGCCTACATGCTGGTGCTCGGCCTGGGGCAGCTGTGCGCACGGGCTCTCGGCGGGGGTCGGGCGGTGCAGGTCATGATGATCAAGCTCCCGGCCATGCTGGCGGACCTGGGCATCGCGGTCCTGGCCGGACGTGAGGCCCGGAGGCGGCACAGCAGCCGCTTCACCACCGTCTTCCTGACGGCGCTCCTGGCCCTGAATCCCCTGATGATCCTCAACAGCGCGGCGTGGGGACAGATCGACTCCGTGCTGACGCTGCTGCTGGTGCTGGTGGCGATCCTGGCCATGCGGGGACAGTGGCAGGCGGTGCTGCCGGTTTACGTGCTGGCGGTGCTCACCAAGCCGCAGGCGCTGATGCTGGGCTTCCTGGGCCTGGCGGCGATTGTCGTGGAGGCTGCACGCAACCCGAAGTGCCGGGAGAAGATGCTGATCGGCCTGGGCGCGAGCGCCTGGGTGGCGGCGGGCATCATCGTTCCATTCGCGATCAACCATCAGCCGGGCTGGCTGATTCAGATCTACAGCGATACCCTGAGCTCCTACCCCTACGCGACGGTCAACGCGTCCAACCTGAACTATCTGCTGGGCGCAAACTGGAAAGCCCTGACGCTGACCGCGTCGCCCTGGGTGGACGCAGTCCTGGCGCTGCTCTCGGCCGGATGGGGCGCGGCCTGCTGGCTGCGGGGGCAGAAACGGAAATGGAAGCTTCCCGGGCTGGAACTGTCTCTCTGCGGGGCGTTCTTCCTGTTCTTCCTGCTGTGCATCCCGCTGAAGCTGAGCTGGCGGGTCATGGGGATCGGCTCCATGGCGCTGGCCTTCGCGGTGGTGCTGCCCCTGTGGCTCCGCTCCACCCGGCTGGAGGATCTGTCCGTCTGCGGGGCGCTGCTGTTTCTGGTCCTTTTCGCGCTGGGCATCAAGATGCACGAGCGCTATCTCTTCCCGGCGATCGCCTTCCTGGCGCTGGCCTTCGCGATCCGCCGCGACTGGCGGTTGCTGCTCGCGCTGCTGCTGGTGAGCGCGGCCATGCTCGTCAATGTGGGCATTCCGCTGGACAACGCGCTCCGGCTGGGCAGCGAGTCCGGCCATCTCAACAGCGACACGGCGGTTCAGGCCTCTGCCGCGGCGATCATCAACCTGCTGGCGATGGGGCTGACCGCCTGGGCCGCGCTGGACCTGTGCGACCCGGAGGGGCCGCGGAGCGTCCCGCTCCGCAGCCTGTTGACGGATCCCCAGCCCGCCAGGCCGGACGGCCCCGTCAGAAGGGATCCGCTCCTGCACTGGAGAAAGCTGGACACCCTGCTGATCCTCGGCATCACCCTTTCGTACAGCGCCGTGGGCCTGTGGAACCTGGGCAGCACCCGCGCGCCGCAGACCTTCTGGACCTCCTCCAAATCGGACGAACAGGTGATCCTGGACCTGGGGGCGCGCCACGAGGACTTCTCCATGCTCTACTACTGCGGCGTCAGCTATCGGCCCTTCACGGTGGCCGTGAGCGACGACGGGAAGAGCTGGTCGGAGGAGTACTGGGCGCAGATGGACCAGGGCCAGTGCTTCCGCTGGAAGTACCTTGTGCCCTCCTACGCCCAGGGCAACGGACAGCGGACCTACTCTTCCAGCCGTGAGTACGGCGGCGTTCAGCTTCTCAGCGGCCGCTATGTCCGGATCAGTGCCCAGCAGACGGCCCTGCGCCTCGGCGAGGTAATCTTCCGGGAGACTGTGCGGCGCGGGGTGTTCCGCGAGGACGAGGAGACCGGCGAAACCGTGGCGGAGACCCTGCTGGAGCCCGGCGCGGAGATCCCGGTGACCTTCCTGCGCGGCGCGGGCGGGAACCCGGATTCGCCTTACGCCTCGAGCGGCGCGCTGACCGTGGACGAGCCTGGCACCTGCGAGGGGGACCCGGGCTGGTTCAACTCCACCTACTTTGACGAGATCTACCACGCGCGGACCGGGTACGAGCACCTGCACGGCATGACGCCCTACGAGAACACGCATCCGCCGCTGGGCAAGCTCCTGATGGCGCTGTGCATCGGAATCTTCGGCATGACGCCCTTCGGCTGGCGGCTGGCGGGCTGCCTCGCGGGCATCGCGATGGTGCCGGTGATGTACCTGATGGGGAAGCAGCTGACCAAGAAAACGGTTCCCGCGGCCGCGGCGGCGCTGATGATCGCGCTGGACTGCATGCATTACACCCAGACGCGGATCGCGACCATCGACTCCTTCCCGGTGCTGTTCATCCTGCTGGCCTGCTTCTTCATGCTGCGGTTTATCCAGCGGGATCTGCGGCAGACCGAATGGTCTCTGGCGGATCTGGCCTGCAGCGGGTTCTTCATGGGCTGCGCGTGCGCGTCCAAATGGATCGGCATCTACGCGGGCGTAGGGCTCGCGGTGATGTATTTCTGGGCGCTGGCCCGGGAGATCCGGGCAACGAAGCCCGGGCCCGAGCGGAGCAATATCTGGCGGATCATCCTGCTGGACTGCGCCTCCTGTCTGGTGTTCTTTATCCTGGTGCCCGCGGTGCTCTACCTGCTGTGCTATATCCCGTACTTCGCGGCGGAGAAGCCGCAGAGCCTGGGTGATCTGATCCGCATGACGATCGAGGCGCAGCAGGGGATGCTCAACTACCATTCGACTCCCGGGCTGGGCATGGACCATCCGTTCTACTCACCCTGGTACGAGTGGCCGCTGATCGTGCGCCCGATGTACTACGCGATGTCGGCCTACACCCGGGAGGGGTACAACTACTCGATCTTCTGCTTCGGCAACCCGGCGGTGTGGTATGTGGGCCTGGCCGGCGTCGGCTATGTGGTATGGCGCTATCTGCTCGGACACCGGTACACCCTGGAGGAGAGCTCCTATCGCTGGCACCTGCGGGCGAGCGGGGAGGAGACGGAGACGACCTTCCTGCTGATCGGGCTTCTGGCGCAGTTCCTGCCCTGGGTGCTGGTGCCGCGCGGAACCTATATCTATCACTATTTCGCCTCGGTGCCCTTCCTGATTCTCTGCACCATGTGGCTCCTGCACCGGCTGATGCTGCTGAGCCCGGTGGGTGGTCAGCGGCTGACCTGGGGATACCTCGCGGTCTGCCTGGCCTTCTTTGTCATTCTCTTCCCCTACGCGAGCGGTGTGGAGGTTCCCGTCGCGTGGCTGGACTTCTGCAAGAACTTCCTGCATCTCTATTACGCGTAAGCCGGAGGAGAACCGACCATGGATACGCTGACATCCTTCTGGCGGGCGGTCACGGAGCTTGTGTTTATCCGGGACGAACCGGTGCCGGCGGATGTGATTTTCGTCCCCGGCTCGGAGCGGCGGCTGCATGTGGACCGGGCGGCGGAACTGTGGAAGAAGGGCTATGCGCCCTGGGTGCTGCCCAGCGGCTGCCACGCCATCGGCCAGACCCTCGGCATTCCGGACATGCCCTCCGAGTGGGCCTGGATGCGGCGGATCCTGCTGGAGCAGGGCGTGCCAGACCGGGCAATCTTGCGGGAGAACCGGGCCACCTACACCTGGGAGAACGCGAAATTCTCCCGCGCGGTCTGTGATGAGCACGGCCTCACGGTTCGGCGGGGCCTGCTCTGCTGCAAGAGCTATCATGCCCGCCGGGCGCTGATCTACTATCAGACGGCGTTCCCGGAGACCGTCTTCTCGGTCTGCCCGGCGGACGAGCCCGGCTTCGGCCCGGAGGACTGGTTCCGGACGCCGGAGGGGCGGGAGCGGATTCTGGGCGAGGTACGCCGCCTGGGGGACCAGATCACCCCACAGCTGAAGGAGCTGATCGACTGTGTCGGAAACGGAGAACGTTAAGTGTGAGAAACCCGCCGGGGGCGTCCACGCAGGCCACCGCAGGCGCCTGCGGCAGCGCTATCTCGAGGAGGGGTTGGAGGCCTTCGAGCCCCACCAGGTGCTGGAGCTGCTGCTGCACTTCGCGATTCCGCAGCGTGATACCAACCCGATCGCGCATGCGCTGCTGGACCGGTTCGGCTCCCTGAAAGGCGTGCTGGAGGCATCCCCGGAGCAGCTGATGACGGTGCAGGGAATGACTGAGACGTCGGCGACGCTGGTCTCGCTGATGATCCCCATGTTCCGCCGCTATTCCCTGGCGGCGGCGGAGGAGCAGCCGAGGGTCGAATCCACGGTGCAGTCCAAGGCGCTGGGGCTGGCGCTGCTGGCCGGAAAGCGGACGGAACACTTCTATGTGATCTGTCTGGGGGCGAACCGAAGAATTCTGGGACGACAGCTGATCGCGGAGGGGACCGTGACGGAAGTCAGTGCCTATCCCCGCCTGGTGGTGGAGACCGCCTTCAACCTGAACGCGCAGTCGGTGATCCTCTGCCACAACCATCCGGACGGCCTCTGCGAGCCCTCCGCGGAGGATCTCGCGCTGACACACCGGCTGGATACCCTGCTGGGGGAGCTCGGCATCCAGCTGCTGGACCATGTGATCGTCGCGCGGGATCAGGCGTGTTCGATGGCGGAGCGCAAAGAGCTGAAACCTCGCCGCCGAGGAGGAAAATGAAAAAGTGAGCGGAAAAGGAAAACACGGAAAAAGAAAACACCCGGTCTGGCGGGTCTTGCTGATTCTTTTTCTGGCGGCGCTGACGGCTTATCTGGGGGTGGTCGGGATGGTAGTCTGGAAGAAGCATCACCTTCCGCCGGTGGAGGACTATGGCGCGATCGTCGTACTGGGCGCGCAGGTCAAACCGGACGGCACGCCGAACATCCAGCTCCAGTGGCGGCTGGACGCGGCGCTGGAGGCCTGGAAGAAGACACCCTGCTGGATCGTGGTCTGCGGCGCGCAGGGCTTTAACGAGCCCGCCCCGGAGGGCGAGGTCATGCGCACCTACCTGATGGCGCACGGCGTTCCGGAGGAGCAGATTCTGGTGGATGTGGAATCCTTCAACACCCGGGAGAACCTGCGCAACGCCGCGCAGCTCCTCGAGGGGAAGGATGTCTCGCGCGTCTGCGTCGTGACGAGCGACTACCATGTGCCCCGGGCGCTGGCGCTGGCGGAGGACGAGGGTTTCGAGGCCTGCGGCATCCCCTCACCGACGCTGGGCGGCTGGTGGCTGGTCAAGAACCATGCCCGGGAGGCCATCGCCTGGATCAAATACTGGTGCGAAAAGATCACCGGCGCGGAATTCTACAGCATCACGGCGCTGCTGGGCGGCGCCGGGGAGCGCAAGCCATGAGGGCGGCGGAGATCCGCGAGCGGCTGCAGACGCTGGGGCTGTCCTGCGGGGAGTCCCTCGCGGAACAGCTCGAGTGCTATCTGCGTCTGCTGCTGGAGTGGAATCAGCGGATGGACCTGACCGCCGTGACGGAGGAGCCGGAGATCCTGGAGCGGCATTTCGCGGACAGCCTGACCGCGCTGCAGGTCCCGGGGATGATCCCGGAGACCGGCAGCCTGATTGATGTGGGCACCGGCGCGGGCTTTCCGGGCATGGTGCTGGCGCTGGCGCGGCCGGACCTGCGGGTGACGCTCCTGGACGCGCTGGGAAAGCGGCTGGACTTTCTCGCGGCGGTTGCGGAGGCGGTCGGCGCGCGGAACGTGACGCTGGTGCACGCCCGGGCGGAGGACGCCGCGCGGCAGCCCGCGCACCGCGGACAGTACGACCGGGCCGCGGCGCGGGCGGTGGCGCAGCTGCCGGTGCTCCTGGAATACCTGCTGCCCTATGTCCGGATCGGCGGAGCGGCGCTGTGCTGGAAGGGCCCCTCCGTGCTCCAGGAACTGGAGGCGGGCCGCCGGGCCGCGCACCTGCTGGGCGGCAGCCTGCAGGAGCCGGTCCGCACGGAGCTGCGGGGCCTTGCCTGGGACCATCTGATTCTTCCGGTGGAGAAGAAACAAAAAACGCCGTCTGCCTATCCCCGCAAGGCGGGAACTCCGAACAGACAGCCCCTGGGTGTCAAAGGGTCAGAATAAGGAGGAGTACCATGAAGAAACAGAGAGCCTTGTTTATCGGCGGAACCGGAACCATCAGCGCCGCGATCGTGCGGCAGCTGGCCCGGGACCCCCTCTGGGAGGTCTGGGTGCTCAACCGCGGCAACCGCGCCGCGATCGTCCCGGAGGGTGTGCACACGATCCAGCTGGACATCTCGGATGAACAGCGGGCGGCGGCCGCTCTGGAGGGGATGACCTTCGACACGGTCTGCGAGTTCATCGGCTTCGTGCCGTCGCAGGTGGAGCGCGACTGGCGGCTCTTCCGCGGGAAGACCAGGCAGTACATCTACATCAGCTCCGCCTCGGCCTACCACAAGCCGGCCCGGTCCTACCTGATCACGGAGGGGACCGCGATGGTCAATCCGCACTGGGAGTACTCCCGCAACAAGATCGCCTGCGAGGAGTTCCTGATGGCAAAATACCGGGAGGAGGGCTTCCCGGTGACGATCGTGCGGCCCAGCCACACCTACGACGAGCGGACGATCCCGGTGGGCGTCCACGGCGCGAAGGGATGCTGGCAGGTGCTCAAGCGGATGATGGACGGCAAGCCCGTGATCATCCAGGGTGACGGCAGCTCCCTGTGGACGCTGACGTTCAACACGGATTTCGCCGTGGGCTTTGTCGGCCTGATGGCCAACCCCCACGCCATCGGCGAGGCGTTCCAGATCACCTCGGACGAGACGCTGACCTGGGACCAGATCCACGCGACGATCGCGGACGCGCTGGGCGTGGAACTCCACGCGGTGCATGTCTCCTCCGAGTTCCTCGCGGAGGCGGGCAAGAGCATGGGCTATGATCTCGGAGGCGCGCTGCTCGGGGACAAGGCGGTGTCGGTGGTGTTCGACAACCGTAAGCTCAAGCGCGCGGTGCCGACGATGCAGACCACGGTGCCTTTCCACCGCGGTGTGCGGATCTCCCTGGACTACATGCTCTCGCATCCCGAGTGCCAGCAGGAGGACCCGGACTTCGACCGCTGGTGCGACCGGATCATTGAGGCCCGGGAGAAGGCCCTGCGGGAGTTCTGCTGAGACTGATCTCAGTTTAATGCAGATGATTTAACAGGATTTCGCGCCTGCGGGCGCGGAATCTCTTTCCTGAAAAAACATTCATTCCCGCATAAAGCACAATCCCGGAGCCGCTCAGGAGTCGGAACCCTCCTGGGCGGTCTTTTTCTTTTGCTCCGCTTCCAGCTCATCCAGCCGGGCAAGCAGACGCCGGAAGACCGGGATAGCCTCCTTGAGCAGGGTGGTATCGTCGGCCCAGGAGCCCTTCCAGAGCAGCGTATTCTGCGGCCGCTGAGGCACGGTCAGGCGGCGGTCGGTCTCCCACATAGCCTGCATCAGCAGCAGGGGATCAGGCACGAAGCGGCTGTCCACCCGCATCATCAGCGCGCCGCCCTCCCGCCGGGCCTGGGTGATGCCCAGCCGGCTGAGCATCGCGCGGAACTGGCTGACGTCCAGCAGGCGCTGCACGACCTCCGGCGGCTCGCCGTAGCGGTCCACCAGCTCGTCGGTGATATCCATGCGGTCGGACTCGGTGCGCAGGGAGGCGATGCGGCGGTAGATCTCCATGCGCTGCATCTCGTCCTCCACATAATCGTTCGGCAGATAGGCGTCCACGTTCAGGCCGACGCGCGTCTCCAGCTCGCTGCGGCTGGGGATGCCCTTCGCCTCGATCATGGTCTCCTCCATCAGCTTGCAGTAGGTCTCATAGCCGACGGTGGCCAGATGCCCGTGCTGCTCCGGCCCGAGGATGTCGCCGGCGCCGCGGATCTCCAGGTCCCGCAGGGCAATGCGGAAGCCCGCGCCGAACTCGGTGAACTCCCGGATGGCGCTGAGCCGCTGCTCGGCGGTCTCGGAGAGAATCTTGTCCTCCCGGACGGTGAAGTAGGCGTAGGCCTGCTGGGAGGAACGGCCGACCCGGCCCCGCAGCTGGTAGAGCTGGCTCAGGCCGAAGCGGTCCGCGTCGAAGACGATCAGGGTGTTGGCGGTGGGGATGTCCAGACCGCTCTCGATGATGGTGGTGCACAGCAGAATGTCGTAGCTGCCGGCGTAGAAGTCCATCATCACGTCCTCCAGGGCCTGCTCGCGCATCTGCCCGTGCGCCACGCCGATCCTGGCCTCGGGCACCAGAGCGCTCAGCCGCTGGTAGAAGCGCTCGATGGACTGGACGCGGTTGTAGAGGAAATAGACCTGCCCGCCGCGGCTCAGCTCCCGGAGAATCGCCTCACGCACCAGCGCGTCGGAGTACTCGATCACATGGGTCTGCACCGGCAGGCGGTCCTCCGGCGGTGTCTCCAGGACGGACATGTCGCGGATGCCGATCATGGACATGTGCAGCGTCCGCGGGATGGGCGTGGCGGAGAGCGTCAGCACGTCCATCTGGCTCTTCATGTTCTTGATGATCTCTTTGTGCTGCACGCCGAAGCGCTGCTCCTCGTCCACGATCAGCAGGCCGAGATCCTTGAACTTCACATCCTTGGCCAGCAGACGGTGCGTGCCCACCAGAATGTCGATCTTGCCGATGCTCAGATCCGCCAGGACCTGCTTCTGCTCCTTGGGCGTCCGGAAGCGGGAGAGCACGTCCGCCCGGATCGGAAAGCCCTCGAAGCGCTGCACGATGGTCCGGTAGTGCTGCTGGGCGAGAATGGTGGTGGGCGCGAGAAGGGCGACCTGCTTGCCGTCCATGACCGCCTTGAAGGCCGCGCGGAGACTGACCTCGGTCTTGCCGTAGCCGACGTCGCCGACCAGCAGGCGGTCCATGTTGTGGGGCGCCTCCATGTCCTGCGTGATCTCCCGGACGCTCTGCTCCTGGTCCGGGGTCAGCTCATAGGGAAAATGGTCCTCGAACTCGCGCTGCCAGGGGGTGTCCGGCGGGAACGCATGGCCGGGCTCGCGCATCCGGCGGGCGTAGAGCGCGGTGAGGTCGAAGGCGATCTTCCGCAGCCCCTCCTTGACCTTGCTCTTCTGGCGCCGCCACTCCGCGCCGCCCAGTTTGTTGATCTTCGGGGGCTGGCTCGGGTTGCCGATATAGCGCTGGATCCGCTGGAACTGGTCTACGGGGACGTAGAGCCTGTCCGAGCCAGCGTACTGGATCGCCATGTAATCCTGCCAGGCGCCGCCCGCGAACATCCGGGTGATGCCCTGAAAGATGCCGATGCCGTTGTCCTCGTGCACGACGTAGTCGCCGGGATGCAGCTCGGTAAAGGTGGAGAGCTTCTGGCCCTCATTCCGGCGGGACTTGGACTTCCGGTAGCTCGCGCCCCAGATGTCCGCGTCGGAGACCACCGCCAGGGACGCGTCGGGCCAGAGAAAACCGTGGGCCATGGAGAGTGGAAGAATAGAGATTGCCTGCGCGTCGGGGGACTCATCCTCCTGCAGGAAGCGGGCCTCGACGCCGAGCTCGTGCAGGGCGCCGGAGAGCCGCTGGCCGCGGGCGGCGCCGCCCGAGAGCAGCAGGACTGTCCAGTTCTGGGCGCGCCAGTTCTTCAGATCCTTGGCCAGGATGGCGATCTGTCCGTGGTAGCCATCGAGGGCCGTGGCGTGCAGGTTCTCCACGGCCTTGGGCTGGAAACCGCCCTGGGAGCGCAGCAGCGATGAACAGAGCACGCAGGGCAGTGTTTGCAGGCTTTGGAAAACCTCGTCCCAGTCGCAGTAGAGGGGCTCCAGCGCCTGGACCGCCTCGCCGCGCTCGATGGCCGCGGTCAGGTCCTGGGCATAGCTCGCGCGCTTGTCCGCGGTGCGCAGACGGAGCGTCTCCGGCTCCCAGAGGAGGATCAGCTGGGGCTTGTACCAGTCGAGCAGACCGGTCATGCCCTCCGGGTCCAGTACGGGCAGCCAGGCGCGGATCCGCCGGAAGGGGAGCCCCTGGGCGACCAGCTCCGCGTCCGCCTGCAGGGCGGCCAGACGGCGGTCCAGCTCCGCCTGCCGGGTCACGGAGACAGGCTCCTCCTCATCTTCCGGCAGCGGCGGGAGATCTTCCTCTGTTTCAGCTGCGACGGGATCCGGGTTCAGTGCCTCAAGCGCCCGGCGCATCCGCCCGGCGGCCTCGCCGCGCAGGGCTTCCGGCAGGATGACCTCGGCGGCGGGGGAGAGCAGGGCGCTCTCGGCGCGCTCAAGAGTCCGCTGGCTCAGCACGTCGATGCTGCGGATCGAGTCGATCTCGTCGTCGAAATACTCGATCCGCCACGCGTTCGCGCCGCAGGGCGGGAACACGTCCACGATATCGCCCCGGCGGGCGCATTGGCCCCGGCCTTCCACCATTTTCACGCGCTCATAGCCCACACGGATCAGCCGCGCGAGCAGCTCCTCGGGCGGCAGGCGGTCGCCGACGCGCAGCCGCAGCGTGCCCGCGCGGAATTCCTCCGGGTTTCCCATGCGCATCGTCAGCGCGTCGAGGGAGGCGCACAGGAGGGAAACGCCCCCCTGTACAATCCGGGTCAGCGCGTCCAGCCGCCGCCAGGTCTGCTCCTGGCTGACCGCGCCGCGGGTCAGGTCGATCTGCGCGCCGTTCAGGCAGCAGACGCCGTCGCCGCCCAGCTGGGAGGCGCTCTCATAGGCACGGACCGCGGCCAGATCGTTGGGCAGGATCAGCAAAACCCGCCGGCCGGTTTTCTGCGCCAGTGCGGCGGCGGTCCAGTGGGCGAGCGTCTCGCTGAGCCCGGTCAGCGCCACGGGCGCGCCGGGGGCGGCGTCCGAGAGGCGGCTCAGCGCGGGCTGATCCAGAAACTGCAGAAGGGATGAGACCATGGGCGCTCCTTTCGGTTTCATACGAATCTCAGGCAAAAACTGCCTATTCAGTAACAGCATGCATCCGAAGGTCCAGGGCGATCGGAAAGCCCTGGTCGCGGCCCGCAGGCCGCGAAATCCCACTCCTGACAATATGCATACGAAACTGAGATCAGTACAAGAAGGACAAAACAAAACCGTACCGCTCAGGCTGGGCAATCCCGCAGCACATCAACCTAATGCTTACTGCTGCTGCCTTCCGGCCCTGACAGGGTTCACACCGGCAAATCGCACGGGACCCAACCTTCATCGCAGATACGGCTTGTGTAGTATAACCGATGAGAGAAGAAAATGCAAGTTATTTCGGGAAAAAGGCGTGAAAGGGTTTACTTGATCAGAATCCGGCCGCAGTTCTCACACTCGACGTAGGAGTCCCCGGCGTCGATTTTCCGCAGGGCGGCGCTGGGCAGCGCGGTGTTGCAGCCGCTGCACTGGGAGCCCACGAGCCGCGCCATGGGCGGCCAAGTGTGCTTCTTGGCGTTGGAGTACAGCTGCATGAGATCCTCGGGAATCCCCTGTGCCTGGGCGTCCGCGGCGGCACGCGCCTCCTGGTAGGCGGTCTTGCGGCTGGCCAGCTCCTCGGTGTAGCGGTCCTTCATCTCCATGAACTGCTGGCGGGCGCGGGCGGTCTCGGAGCGGATGGTCTGCGCGCGGCTGGTGAAGCCCTTGGCATCCGCGAAGATCCGCTCAAGCTCGTGCTGATACTCGGAGATGCGGCGCTGGCAGCGCTTGATCTCCTCGATCATCGCGTCCACCTGCTCGGTGTCCTGGGGCGGCTGCTGGGCGAAGCGCTGCTCGAGGGCCTCGAGCTGTCCCTTCGCGCGCTGGAGCACGTCCTGCAGGGCGTCCTTGCGGTCCGCGTGGTTCGCGACCTGCTGTTCCATGGTCTTGTAGGCCTGCTGCCGCTCGAGAATATAGGTCTGCATTTTTTCGAGCTTCTGCCGCAGCGGCGAGCTGCGAAGCTCCCGGTTGATTTGTTCGGCCTTGCTGTCGGCCTGCATATAGGTCCAGAGTTTTTCCATCATTTCCATGAACTGAGCGCTCCTTCTGATTCCAGCCGTGAGGGCGGTGCGTAGCCGCCGCTGGAGGATATTGTGACACGCAAATTACATTGTATCGTATCCAGGCGCTTTTGTAAAGTGTCGGCCAGGGCGAAAATCCCGGGCTCCTCCGTGGCAAAATGCCCGCCCTCCAGAATCAGGAGGCCTGCGTCCGCCGCCGCGAGGGCATGGTGGTGCTTGACCTCGCCGGTCAGATAGGCGTCCGCGCCCAGCGCGAGAGCCTGCTCCCAGTCCTCGCTGTCGGCGCCGCCCACGAGGCCCATGCGGCGGATCAGCCTGTCCTCCGGGAACTGTCCCATGACCCGGATAGTAGTGTGCAGCGCATCGGAGAGGCGCCGCACCAGCTCCCCCGCCGGGCAGGGCGGTACCAGACTGCCCACGCGGAGAAAATCGCAGGCGGTGACGTCGGTGAGTCCGCAGCGGGCGGCCAGAGCGTCGTTGATGCCGCCCTCGGCGCGGTCCAGGTTCGTGTGCGCGGCGATCAGATTCATGCGCAGACGGAGCATCCGGGCGATCAGCCGGGACTCGTAGTCCTCCTCGACAATCCGCTTGCAGCCGTGGAAGAGGATCGGGTGGTGGGTCACGATCAGGTTCGCGCCGGCCGCCTCGGCCTCGTCGATCACGCGCTCCGTGAGATCCAGCGCCGCGTGAATGCCCGTGACCTCGCTGCGGGCGGAGCCGAGAAGCAGCCCGGAATTGTCGAAGGCCTCCTGGGTCTCAAAGGACGCCAGGCTGTTGATCATCGCGTAGAGATCCGATACGAGCATCCCCAAAAAACTCCTTCCGGTATTACAGTTTGTCCCACAGCGCCCGGTAGAAGGCCAGATCCTCCTCCAGCTCCGCGCGCTTCGGCGAACCGGTGCGCGTGTCCTCCAGCTGGCGGGCGACGGCGCGCAGGCGGGCGGCGAGATAGGGCCGCAGCTCCGGGGACCGGCTCTCCGCCAGCAGCGGTCCGACCCGCAGCTCCTGCGGGGTCAGAACCATCCCGCCGGGCTCGGCGCGCCAGACGAGATAGGCGTATCCCCGGCAGACGCAGGGTTCCTCCCGCACCAGCCGGTAGCCGATCTCCGCCAGGGCCTGCCGGACGAGAAAGGGCTGCGTGTGCGCAGAGAGAATGAGGGTGGCACCGGAGAGTCTCCGGATGCCACTCCTCAATATATCGGCGATGGTCTGTCCGCCCATGCCCATGACGGAGACGCAGCCGCAGGGCTCGGTGACTGCGTCAAGCCCGTCGGCGCAGCGGATCAGCGCGCGCTCCTCCAGGTGCAGCCGCCGGACGCGCTCCGCCGCGTGCCGGAGCGCTTTCTCGCTGCGGTCCGCGAGAATCATCCGCTCGCAGACGCCGTGCTCCAGCAGCCAGCAGGGGAGCAGCCCGTGGTCGGTGCCGATGTCGGCGCCCAGGGCGCAGTGCGGGTAAAGGGATGCGGCGAGGCGCAGCCGCGCGTCCAGCGCCTCAGCTGCGCATGCCACGGACTTGACGGTTTGCGCGGAGCTTGCGCAGGGCTTTCGCTTCGATCTGACGGATCCGCTCGCGGGTGACGTGAAATTTCTCGCCGACCTCCTCCAGCGTGTAGGAGCGGCCGCCGTCGAGCCCGTAGCGGAGGATCAGCACCTTCTTCTCGCGCTCGGTCAGCGTGTCGAGCACCTCCATCAGCTGCTCGCGCTGCAGGGAGTAGAAGGCGGCGTCCGCGGGGGCCGGGGCCGAGTCGTCGGGGATGAAGTCGCCCAGATGGCTGTCCTCCTCCTCGCCGATGGGGGTCTCCAGACTCACGGGATCCTGCGCGATCTTGCGGATCTCCTGCACGCGCTGCTCGGTCAGGTTCATGGCCTGCGCGACCTCGGCGGTCGTGGGCTCCCGGCCGTACTCCTGCTGGAGCTGCCGGCTGGTGCGGATCATGCGGTTGATGGTCTCCACCATGTGGACCGGGATCCGGATCGTGCGGGCCTGGTCGGCCAGCGCGCGGGTGATGGACTGCCGGATCCACCAGGTGGCGTAGGTGGAGAACTTGAAGCCCTTGGAGTGGTCGAACTTGTCGGCGGCCTTGATCAGGCCCAGGTTGCCCTCCTGGATCAGGTCCAGATACTGCATGCCGCGGCCGTTGTAGTGTCCGGCGATGGAGACCACCAGGCGCAGGTTGGCGTTGATCAGCTCCTGCTTGGCGGCCTGTCCGTCGCGGACGATGCGCTGGTCCTCCAGCAGCTGGGCCTGCGCGGCCTTGCCGGCCTCGACAACGGCCCGCAGACCGGCCTTCTCCTTCTCCGTGAGGGAGGCGCTTGCATCCGGGTGGATCAGGGTTTCCCGCGCGGCCTTGGCCTGCGCGATCTGATCCGCCAGCGTGCTGTCCTTGCCGTCCCGGAACTTGCGGAGCTCCTCCTGCGCGGCGACACCGGCCTCGATCCGCTTGGCGAGAGCGACCTCCTCCTCGCCGGTGATCAGGCGGTAGCGTCCGATCTCCTTCAGATACATCCGGATCGGATCGGACATATTGATCTCGTCCGCCTGGCCGGCAGGCGCCTTGCCTGCGCCGGCGATATCCTTCTCCGGAGCATCCTCGGAGGCGAGCTCCTCCGGCAGATCCGACGCGGGGACATCCTGTTCCACAATCCGCACGCCAGCGGCTTCCAGGCGGTCGATGATGTTCTCCAGCTGATCCGGATCCACATCCAGATCGTTCAGCTGGTTCATCACGTCCGTGTAGGTGACAAAGCCCTTTGCCTTGCCGCTTTCACACAGTTCGTTGATGCGCTGTTCGAGGGTTTCAGGCGTGTAAGTCAAGATTGTCGCTCCTTTCGGGGTGGTCGCCGGACCGGGACTGGCGAAGACGCATGATCTCCGCGAGATCGCGCTGCTTTTCCTCGCCGGTTTTTTCGTTGATGTGGGACATGATCTCCCGGATCCGCTCCGCGGCCCGGCTGGCCTGCAGGGTTGCCACGCACTGCCGGGCCATCTCCAGGAGTTCGCCGGTCTGGTCGCTGGTGGGCAGCTGGAGAATCCGGGCTGCCCGCGCGCGGTCCGCGTCGCTGGAGAGAAGTTCCATCAGGCCGGGGATGGTCGTGCCCTCCTGCAGGGCACCAAAGATATATTTCAACAGAGGGTCCTCAAAATCCTCTTGCGTTGCGAGATCTTTCGGCAGTCTTCCGCTGGCCAGGATGGCGATCAGCGTTTCCTGCGCCCGGACGCGGTCGAGTGCCTCGTCCTTCGGCAGCTCCTCGCGCACCGGCGAGGGGCGCGGACGCGGCGCCGTCTCCGGGGAGGCGGGGAGGGCGTTCTGCCGGATCTGCGCGAGCAGCACCTCCCGCGTGAAGCCGGTCTGGACGCTCAGCCGCTGGAGATAGCCCTCCAGCTCGACGGGGTCCAGGGGCCGCAGGATTTTGGCGCAGGCGCGGGCGTACTCGGTCTTGCCCTCAGGGGTGGTCAGGTCGTACTGTTCGGCGAGGCGCTGGATGCGGTAGGCTTCCGGCGGGATGGCCTTC
This sequence comes from Clostridia bacterium, assembly GCA_017508975.1. Classification (GTDB taxonomy): domain Bacteria; phylum Bacillota; class Clostridia; order Christensenellales; family Aristaeellaceae; genus RUG11272. The sequence continues at coordinate 26,375 of JAFWQU010000011.1, forward strand.
AGCTGATGGAAAGCCTCCGTGCCCTTCTGCCGGATGAACTCGTCCGGGTCCAGTCCGTCCGGGAATACCAGCACCCGCGCGGGAATCTGCTCCTGGGTGAGGATCTCCAGGCCGCGCTCGATCGCGTGCTGTCCGGCGCTGTCGCCGTCGTAGGACAGCACGATGGTCGGGGCGAAGCGGTGGATGAGCCGCGCCTGCTCGTTGGTCAGCGCGGTTCCGAGCGTCGCACAGACACCCTTGACGCCGAACTGGCTCAGGGAGACCACGTCCAGATAGCCCTCCACCAGGAACGCGCGCTCCAGACCGCGTTCCTTGGCGAGCAGGTTTCCTGCGAAGATCTCCTTGCGTTTGTGGAAGACCGGAGTCTCGGAGGTGTTGACGTATTTCGGGCCGTCGCCCTGGATGATGCGTCCGCCGAAGCCGAGCACGTTGCCGCGCGCGTCAATGATGGGGAAGATCACCCGGCGGTAGAAGACATCGCGGACGCGGCGTTCCCGGGCGGGCGTCAGCTCGGTGGCCGGCTGGGCCTCCTGCACGCGGATGAGGTCGGCGAGCCGCAGCTCCTCTTCGGAGAAGCCCTTCTCCCGGAGATGCCGGAAGAGCCCGTCCGACTGCGGCGGCGCGGCGCCGATGCCGAAGCGGCGGATCACGTTGTCGTTGAGCCCGCGCTTGCGCATATAGGCGAGGTAGGGCTCGCCGGCGTCGGAGTAGAGTGTCTGGTGGAAGAACTGCGCGGCGGTGCGGTTTGCCTCGAGAATCCGCTCCCGCTCTGTCTTGCGCTGCTGCCAGAGCGGGTCCTCCACCATCTGCGGCAGGGGCATGTGGGCGCGCTCGGCCAGCAGGGTCACCGCCTCGGAGAAGTCCAGATGTTCAATCTCCATCACAAACTGGATCACGTTTCCGGTGGCCTTGCAGCCGAAGCAATAGTAGAACCCCTTCTCCGGGGAGACGGAAAAAGACGCCGTCTTCTCCCCGTGGAAAGGACACAGGCCCCAGTAGTTCCGTCCGTTTTTCTTCAGCGGGACATAGGCGGAGACGGTCTGAACGATGTCGGTGTTCGCCCGAAGCTGCTCCAGCCACTCCGGCGGAAATCTTCTGGCCAAAGCTCAGCCTCCTTCTCATGCTGATCTCTTGCAAAACGACAGATCAGACAACGGTATGCGACCGAAGGTCCAGGGCGATCGGAAAGCCGCCAGTCCGGCTGCGGACCTGGTCGCGGCCCGCAGGCCGCGAAATCTCTCAGTTGACATTTGGCACACGCAGTTGAGATCAGGATCAGAGTCACTCCGAATCCAGTGTGAAGTCCACCGGATATCCGCTGGGGACAAACAGGTGCTGGAAAAGACGGATCGCGTAGCGGTCGGTCATTCCGGAGAGGAAATCGCAGACGCCGCGCTGGCTGCCCTCCTGGTAGACGATCATCAGATAATCCTCCGGCAGCTCGCCGGGGTGCTCGCAGTAATAGCCGAACAGGGCCTTCATCACATAGTCGCAGCGGAGCTCCTCCGCGGCGCGCCAGCTGTTGCGGTAGACCTTCTCAAACATGAACTCCCGCAGCCCGTCGGTGGCGGACTGCACCAGGGGACTCATCTGCAGCGTGTCCCGGTCCTGGCTCTCCTGGATGATGTCCAGAATCATGGTGTTGATGCGCTCGCTGTGTGTCCGGCCCAGGATCCGCAGGCAGTCCGCGGGAATGTCGAAATCGCGGAGGACCTTGCTGCGCAGCGCGTCGTCCAGATCGTGGTTCAGATAGGCGATGCGGTCCGCGCGGCGGACACAGGCGCCCTCCAGCGTGGCCGGCTGCTCCGGGCCTGAGTGACAGAGGATGCCGTTGCGCACCTCCCAGGTCAGGTTCAGCCCGTTCCCGCCGGCCTCCAGGCGCTCGACCACCCGCTTGCTCTGCTCGTTGTGCCGGAAACCTTCCGGCATCAGCTGGTTCAGGGAGCGCTCGCCGATGTGCCCGAAGGGCGTGTGGCCGAGATCGTGCCCCAGGGCGATGGCCTCGGTGAGGTCCTCGTTGAGCCGCAGCGCGCGGGCCAGGGTACGGGCGATCTGCGCCACCGCGAGGGTGTGGGTCAGACGGGTGGTGAAGTGGTCGCCCTCGGGCGCGATGTAGACCTGCGTTTTGCCCTGCAGGCGGCGGAAACCCTTGGAGTGGAGAATCCGGTCGCGGTCGCGCTGAAAAGCGGTGCGCGTCTGGCAGGGCTCCTCGGCGCGCTCGCGTCCACGGCTGGCGGTGCTCAGGCAGGCATGGGGGGATAGCCACTGCGCCTCCCGCATCTCGGTCAGCTCTCGGTTTGTCATCCCGATTCCGCTCCCCTCTGCAGCTTGGATGGTGTAACAGTTTGACAAAGAAGCGCGAAATCCTTTTTTTGTGCAAAACTTCTTTGGATTCCCATGGAAAAAAGTGAAAAACGCTTGCCTTTCGGCGAGGGTTGTGCTATGATGCCTGCGGAAACTTAAGGAGGGTTATGCTATGACGATTGCTTTCTCGGTTGTGGTGATTCTTGCGGCGCTGTTCATGATCGTGACGGTGCTGCTGCAGAGCAGCAACAATAAGGGCCTCGGCGCGATCGCCGGCGAGGTGACCCAGAACATGAACAAGGCGCAGGCGGCCTCCGTCGACGCCAAGCTGGCGCTGGGCACAAAGATCGCCGCGGCCGTGTTCGTGGTCTTCTCCCTGCTCCTGTGGATGTTCAGCTGAACAAAAGGATCCCTTGAAAGCCCTCTCCAAGCGGGAGGGCTTTTTGCTGCGCGTATACTGTTTTCAGAAATAATACAAATCAAAAAACGGCATGTGACCGAAGGTCCAGGGCGATCGAAAAGCCGCCAGTCCGGCTGCGGACCTGGTCGCGGCCGAAGGCCGCGAAATCGCGCTATTGCAAATACACATGAAAATGAGATCAACATGAAAAACCCTGCGCGTTGACTGCGCAGGGCTTATCGGGAAGGGAATCAGTCGTCCTCTTCCTCCTCGGGCAGATCCGCATTGTGGAACACGTTCTGCACATTGTCGCTCTCCTCGAGCAGATCCAGCATCTTCTGGATCTTGACCAGGGTGTCGGGATCGGTGACGGAGACCAGGTTCTGCGGGATGCGCTGCACCTCCGCGGAGAGGAAGGACAGCCCCTGCTGCTCCAGCGCCTCGCGGACGTTGTGGAAATCGTTGGGGGCGGTGTAGATCTCGAAGGCGTCGTCCAGCACCTTCATATCCTCGGCGCCGGCGTCCAGGGCGATCATCATCATCTCGTCCTCATCCTGGCCCGGGGCGCGCTCCACCACGATAACACCCTTCTCGTCAAACATGAAGGACACGGAGCCGGTGGTGCCCATGTTGCCGTCGTACTTGGCGAAGCAGTGGCGCACGTCGCTGGCGGTGCGGTTGCGGTTGTCGGTGATGGCCTCGACGATCACGGCAACGCCGCCGGGGGCGTAGCCCTCGTAGGTGATCTGCTCATAGACCACGTTGGACAGTTCGCCGCTGGCCTTCTTGATCGAGCGCTGAATGTTGTCGTTAGGCATGTTCGCGGCCTTGGCCTTGGCGATCACGTCGCGCAGCTTGCCGTTGCTGTCGGGGTTCGCTCCGCCCTCGCGCACGGCGATGGCGATCTCGCGGCCGATCTTGGTGAAAATGGCGCCGCGCGCGGCGTCCGCCTTGCCTTTTTTAGCCTGAATGTTATGCCACTTGGAATGTCCGGACATGGTATTCCTCCTCCTGAAGACAGAATGATCAATTGATTATAGCACGCCGGAGTCCGGAGCGTCAAGCGTTTTGTTCTTCGGCCTCCCAGGCGCGGAAGGAGGTCTCCTCCAGAAGCATCTCCACGCGGCCGTTGGTCAGCAGCTGCAGCTCCTCCGTCACCCGGGGACTGTCCGTTTTGCGGACCAGCAGGGTGAAGGCCACCGCGGCGGTGAACTCGGTATGCAGGAGCTGCACCGGCAGGCCGCGGAGCAGGTGCTGCACCGGGTCCCAGAGCGTGTAGGGCACCTCGCAGAGCCACTGCTCGCTCTCCTCCATGGTGACGATCCGCGCCGCGGTCAGCGCGAGGGCGGTGGTGTGGCTGTAGGCCCGCACCAGACCGCCCGCGCCCAGCAGCACGCCGCCGAAATACCGCGTGACCACTACCGCGCAGTCGCAGACCTTGCGCTGCTTGATGACCTCCATCATGGGCAGCCCCGCGGTCCCGCCGGGCTCGCCGTCGTCCGAGTAGCGCATGACGCCCATGTTTTTTCCCAGGGTGTAGGCGTAGCAGTTGTGGGAGGCGTCGCGGTAGGCCCGGCGCATCTCGTCCAGAAAGGCCAGCGCCTCCTCCTCGGTGGAGACGGGGCGCGCGTGGCCGAGAAAGCGGCTTTTCCGGTCGACAAACTCGACCTCCCCGCGCTGCCCCAGGGTCTGATAGGCGCTCATGCCCGCACGAGCCGGATATAGTTCTTCTTGCCCTTGCGGAGCAGCACGCCGTCGGGGCCGATCTGCTCCCAGGTGACCACGGCGTTCAGGTCGGTGACCTTCTCGTCGCCCAGCGCCACCGCGCCGGCCTGGACATCCTGGCGGGCGAGGCTGCGGCTCTTGCACAGGCCGCAGAGGTTCAGCAGGGTCGTGACGCGGGCGTCCTCCTGCAGCTGCGCTTCGGTGACGGCGAAGGTGGGCACGCCCTCCCCGCTGCCGCCGCTGGCGAACAGCGCGAGCGCGGCGTCCGCGGCCTTCTTGGCCTCCTCCTCGCCGTGGACCAGCTTGGTGACCTCGAAGGCCAGAACCTTCTTGGCCTCGTTGATCTCCGCGCCCTCCAGGGCGGATAGACGGCGAACCTCGTCCATGGGCAGGAAGGTGAGCAGACCCAGGCACTTGCCCACGTCCTGGTCGTCCACGTTCCGCCAGTACTGGTAGAAGGTGAAGGGCTTGCACTTGACGGGATCCAGCCACAGCGCGCCGGCCTCGGTCTTGCCCATCTTGCGGCCGTCGTGGGTGAGCAGCAGCTGGAAGGTGCAGGCGAAGGCGCGCTCGCGGTCCTTGCGGCGGATCAGATCCGCGCCGTGCATCATGTTCGACCACTGGTCGTTGCCGCCCATCTGCAGCCGGCAGCCGTAGCGGTGGAAGAGCTCCAGGAAGTCGTAGCTCTGCAGGAGCATGTAGGTGAACTCCAGGAAGGAGAGACCGTTGTCGGTGGCCATGCGGGCCTTGTAGGCGTCGGCGGTCAGCATCTCGTTGACGGAGAACATGGAGCCGATGTCCCGCATGAAATCAATGTAGTTCAGTGAACGGAGCCAGTCGCCGTTGTTGACGATGATGGCCTTGCCCTCGCCGAAGTCGAGGAAGCGGGACATCTGCTTCTTGATGCACTCGACGTTCTGGTCGATGGTCTCGACGGTCATCATTTTGCGCATGTCGGTTTTGCCGGAGGGGTCGCCGATCATCGCGGTGCCGCCGCCCATCAGCGCGATGGGCTTGTGCCCGGCGCGCTGCATGTGCGCCATGGCCATGATCGGGATGTAGTGGCCGATGTGCAGGGAGTCGGCGGTGGGGTCGAAGCCGACGTAGAAGGTGGTGGGCTCCTCCAGCTGCTTGTAGAGCTCGTCCTCAAAGGTCATCTGCGCGATGAATCCGCGCTCTTTCAGGGTATCGAGAATGTGGGCCATGAGGGAATCTTCCTTTCTGTTGTTCGTTTATGCGAGCAGCTCCCGCAGGGCGGTCATGCCGGTGTGGATCTGCTCCAGGGTGCTGTTGGAGAAGTTCAGGCGCAGGGTGTTCTCGTGCCCGCCCAGCGCGTAGAAGTGGGTGCCCGGGACGAAAGCGACCTTGCGCTCGATCGCCCTGGGCAGGAGTTCCAGTGCGTTGACGCCCTCGGGGAGCTCCACCCAGATGAAGAGCCCGCCCTCGGGCTTCGTATATCGGACACCCTCCGGGAACTTCGCCAGCTCCGCGAGCATCGCCTCGCACTGCACGGCGTAGTCCTTGCGGATGCGCGCGATGTGCCCGGGGAGAAGCCCCTCCCGCAGGAAGCGGTCGACGACCGCCTGGGTGAGGTTCGCCGTGTGCAGGTCGGAGCTCTGCTTGCCGAGGGTGCACTTGCGCACGATGTCCGCGTCGCCCGCGAGATAGCCCACGCGCATGCCGGGGGAGATGATCTTGGAGAAGGACCCCAGGAAGACTACCCAGCCCTCGGTGTCATAGCTCTTGATGGACGGCAGGAACTCCCCGGTATAGCGCAGGTCGCGGTAGGGGTCGTCCTCGGCGACCACGACCTGATAGCGCGCGGCCAGCTCCGCGATCAGCGGGCGGCGCTCGGCGGCCAGGGTCTTGCCGGTGGGGTTCTGGAAGTTCGGGATGACGTACAGGATCTTCGGGCGGTGGACCCGCATGGCCTCCTCGAGCGCCTCGGGGATCAGCCCGTTCTCGTCGCTGGGGACCGGCACGAGCTTCGCCTGGTAGAGCTTCATGCACTGCAGATTTCCCAGGAAGGAGGGATCCTCCACCAGGATCGCGTCACCGGGATCGATCATGGCCTTGCAGAGCAGGTCCATCGCCTGGGTGGAGCCGGTGACCGGCAGGACCGCGGGCACCTCTGTGCCCAGCTGCTGCCGGACGTAGCCCTTCAGACTCTCCACGAAGGGCGGGTAACCCTCGGTGGCGCCGTACTGCAGGATCCGCTTGCCGTCCTCCCGCAGGACCTGCTCCGCGATGCGGGCGGCCTCCGCGTCGGGCAGCGCGGACGGGGACGGATTTCCGCCCGCGAAAGAGATCATGTCCGGCTGGGCGATCAGCTTGAAGATCTCGCGGATCGCGCTGCCGCTGATGCCGTTGAAGCGCTGGGCAAACCGGATGTTCTGAGGCATAGGGTTCCCTCCTTCGGTGTGTCTCTGAATAAAGAAAGCCCGGATCAGCAAACGCTGTCCGGGAAGGTGACGGAAACCGCCACGGTACCACTTCCACATTCAGCTGTCGCGAAGACAGCTCTCGTCAGTCGCTGTAACCGGCGCACCGGATCCGTCCTACGCAGCCGCACGGCCTTCGGCGGATAGCTCGGAGAGGTAATTCAGCGGAACACGACGGCTTCCTCGCACCCTCCGGAAGCTCTCTGTACGCCGGGAACGCCCCGCTTACTGGGTCTCCTCATCGCCCATGGCGGCATGATAACACAACGATTTCCAAAAGGCAAGGGGAAAATGGAAGACGGAGCGGTCAATAATTGTATTCGACCGTCTCCTGGTAGGCCTTGTAGGTCGAGTGGCACAGCAGCTTCCGGTCGATTACCTCGCCGTAGCGGTACCAGACCTGCCAGGTGTCGACCTCATAGCCTTTGCGGGCGGTGACGGTGGTCTGGCGGGTGTGGAAGGGAAGCTCTGGGTTGTAGACCTCCTTGATGCCCGTGGGCTTGGGGATTGTGCGGGTGACCTCGCTCTCCAGCTCGATGGTGATGCCTTCGCCGAGCTGGACGCCGTAGAGCTCCACGGTCACCTGCCGGTCCGCGTAGGCCGCCACGATGTAGACGGGGTAATCCGAGTTGTTCCGCCACTGGAAGTCCAGCCCGGGCCAGTTGACCGTCGCGTCCAGCCCCTTCTCCACATAGGAGGAGGGCCAGGCGTGCGGGCTGCGGGAGATGATCTCGAAGTTTCCGCGCGCCACCGCGTTGAACAGGGTGGAGGAGGTCTGGCAGACGCCGCCGCCGATCTCCTCGATGCTCTGCCCGCCCGAGATGGCGGCGGCAGGCTTGTAGCCCGCGCGCTCGGTGCGCTGGCCGGTCGTCATGTTGAAGGAGAAGAGCATGCCGGGCTCCACGCAGAAGCCGTTGATCGCCTCCGCGGAGAGGCGAATGTTGGTGTTGCGGTTTTTGTTGCTGGTGGTCTTGGTGGTGTAGCCGGAGATGCGTCCCAGCCGGCCGCGCAGCTCCTCCGCGGTGACCGGCGGCAGCACCGTCGAGAGCTCCATCGTGACCACTCCGTAGAGATCGCCGCTGTCGAGCCGGGCGAGGGTGAGCCGGTGCAGCTCGTCCGCGTCCAGGTAGATGCCGTTCTGGTCCTGGGACACGGTGAACTGGCGGGTCTGCGGGTCAAAGCCGGTGATCGCGGCGCTGACGGGCTCGATGACCAGCTGCCGGGCGATGGCGTCCGTCAGGGCGCGGATTGAGTCCCGGTCAAAGCTCCAGCGGGTCTGGTAGTGGTGCGGGTTCGCCTCCCGCTCCTCGAGGGTGCGCAGCTGCGCATGCAGGAGGGTCTCGCCGGGCAGCTGGACCACGGGCGTCAGGTGGATGCCCCAGGCCTCGAAGAGGACCTCCTCGGTGTTGCGGGTCATGGGCACCTGGTCCGAGGTGATGTGCCAGGTCAGACTGTCGATCTGGATGGTGAGGTTGAAGGTGCCGCCGCCGCTCGCGGGGACCTCCGCCAGCGCGGCGCGGGCCTCCTCGAGGGTCATGTCGGACACGTCCAGGTCGTCGATCACGATGCCCGGGCCGAAGACGCCGGTGGCGGCGCCCAGGGCGGAGCGGTCCTGCGCCAGCGCCTGGAGATCGGCCTCCCGGCGGCTGACCAGCTCCCGGCCCACAAAGGCGATCTTCGGGAGCCCGGGCTCGGAAAAGCCGGTGAGCTGGGGGAGCGCCACGTACGCGCACAGCAGGATCCCCGCGAGGCTGAACAGCGACAGGAGCAGCCAGGCGGCGGTGTGATTGCTGCGGCGGTGCCGCGGCGCGGCGCGGACCGCGCGGGGCTCCCGGTCCCGCTTTGCGCGCTGTTCCTCCTCCCACTGCAAAAGAGGCGTCCGTCCCATGGCCTCCCGATGCCGTCTGGGTCTGCTCATCTCCTCCAACCTCCCGGTGCGATGTTTCACTTAACAATGATACCACAAACCGGGGCGATCGCAAAGCATTCCGCGACCGCCCCGGGAAGGATTTACAAATCGGACATCACCAGGTCTGTACGGCGTCCTGCGGGAGCCACACGCGAACCTTCTCCTTCTGCTGCATGAACTCGAAGCACACCCAGCCGTTCTCGTACTTCAGGACGGTGCCCGAGGTCCCCGCGGCGGGGGTCAGCCGCGCGGGCTGCCGCTTGTAGTAGGTTCCCGGGCCGTAGTAGGCGGAGGCGTTATAGGACACCGTGCCGGAAGCGATGGGCCAGTAGTTCGCGTCGGGGACGCGGCTGATGCTGACATTGACGCGCTTCAGACCGGTGTAGCAGCGGATGATCTCGCTGTTGTACTCAAATTCGACCTCCAGCCACCAGATCGAGCCGTCGCTCTCGCGGGAGAGCACCTTGACCATGGGAATGTTGTTGTAGCTGCCCAGCCCGTTGAAGCCGGTGGAGGGGCCGGAGCGGGTGGCGATGGTCGAGATGAGCGTCTTGGCGAACAGCGGGAAGCCGTAATCCCAGACCTCCCCGCCGATCGCGCTCAGCCGGATCCACATGGCCGGGCGCACGACGTTGTCCGCCGAGGTCAGGTAGTTGGTTCCCCTGGTCTCGGGGGTGTACAGCGCGCCGCCGCCGCCGACCCAGGAGATCTTCTTGTAGGCGACGTCCCGGCGGAGCAGCCAGGAGCTGGCGCCGGTGGACTCGTTGACGTAGGCGCCCTGCTCGCCGTGACCCAGCGCCCAGGGCGTGGCGTAGCAGAGATAGGGATAGCTCAGGTAGCGCTGGAGCTGGTACTCGTCCAGCAGGAAGCAGTAGTCCCAGGAACCGCTGACCATGCCGGGCACGATCTGCGAGCGCTCATAGGACGAGAAGCTCGACAGGAAATTGGTGTTCAGCCACTGGCGGACGTCGGTGTCGCCCCAGCTGGTCCGGTTGTTGCTGCGGTGGTACTTCATGGTGTACAGACCGGCCTCCGCCAGCACGAGCGCGGTTCCGGCGCTGGAATCGACATCCAGCACGCGCCAGATGATCGGCTCCTGTCCGTTGACCATGAAACCGTCCTGCTCGAAATGCCCGAAGGCGAAGTGATACCCGGGATAGACGGACTGTCCGAGGGCCGGGCTGACGGGGAGCAGGGCCAGGACAAGGGCCAGCGCGAGGACTGCCGCGGTTGTTCTCTTCATAGGGTCAGATCCTTTCTGAAATCATACGGAATGGAAAAAGCATCCGGCTTTACCGCCATTATAGCCGAGCGGAACAAAGAGCCGTAACCCGGATTATCTCTGCCACCATCTTACTCAGAGTTTTCCACGCAGTCAAGGGCCGCGGCGGGCGAGTTTTCTCTTGCGGGAACGGCCGGTTTCTGCTACCATAGAGGCGAAGACAAGGGGGCGGTCGGACATGAGACTGAACGAACTGAAACCGGCGGAATCCGCGCGGATCCTGGAGGTCGGCGGGGAGGGCGCGCTGCGGCAGCATTTCCTGGATATGGGCGTGATTCCCGGCGCGGAGGTCACGCTGATCAAGCTGGCGCCGATGGGCGACCCGATGGAGCTGCGCATCCACGGGTATGAGCTGACCCTCCGGCTGGCGGACGCGGAGAAGATCACCATTACGCCTGTGGAGAAGGAAGCGGCAGAGGAGGCGCAGAAGCCGAAGCGGAAGCGCACCGCCCACCCGGGCCTGGGCGAGGAGGGCAAATTCCACCCGAAGGGGAGCGGCGATCCCCTGCCGGAGGGCACGATGCTGACCTTCGCGCTGGTGGGCAACCAGAACAGCGGCAAGACCACGCTGTTCAACCAGCTGACGGGCTCGAACCAGCATGTGGGCAACTTCCCGGGCGTGACCGTCGACCGCAAGGACGGCGCGATCCGCGGGCAGAGCGGCACCCTCATCACCGACCTTCCGGGCATCTACTCCATGTCCCCCTATTCCAGCGAGGAGCGGGTGTCCCGCAATTTCGTGCTGGACGAGAAGCCGAAGGCGATCATCAATATCGTGGACGCCACGAACATCGAGCGCAATCTGTATCTGACCATGCAGCTGCTGGAGATGGGCGTGCCGATGGTGGTGGCGCTCAACATGATGGACGAACTGCGGGGCAACGGCGGCACGGTGGACGTGAACGCGATGGAGGCCATGCTGGGCGTCCCGGTCGTGCCGATCTCCGCGGCGAAGAACGAGGGTGTGGACGAGCTGGTGCGCCACGCGGTGCACATCGCCAAGTATCAGGAGAAGCCCCTGGAGCAGGACTACTGCGGCGCGGAGGACCACGGCGGCGCGGTCCACCGGGCGCTGCACGCGGTGGAGCACCTGATTGAGGACCATGCCGCGGCGTCCGGCCTGCCGCTGCGCTTTGCCGCCAGCAAGCTGATCGAGGGCGACCCGCTGATCGCCGACCAGCTGGCGCTGGACCAGAACGAGAAGGAACTGCTGGAGCATATTATTCTTCAGATGGAGAAGGAGCGCGGTCTGGACCACAGCGCGGCCGTGGCGGACATGCGCTTTGCCTTCATCCGCAAGGTCTGCGACGCCTGCGTGATCCGGCCGCACGAGAGCCGGGAGCACCAGCGCAGCCGGAAGATCGACGAGGTGCTGACGGGCCGGTTCACGGCAATCCCGATGTTCATTGCCATCATGGGCCTGGTGTTCTACCTGACGTTCTTCCTGATCGGACCTTTCCTGCAGGACCTGCTGGAAAAAGGCATCGGGGCGCTCAGGGTGCTGACGCTGCAGGGCATGGAGTCGGTCCATGTGAATGAGACAATCCAGAGCCTGGTGCTGGAGGGCATTTTCGAGGGCGTGGGGACGGTGGTCAGCTTCCTGCCGATCATCGTGATCCTGTTCTTCTTCCTGTCCATGCTGGAGGACAGCGGCTATATCGCGCGCGTGGCTTTTGTGATGGACAAGCTGCTGCGGCGCATCGGCCTGTCCGGACGCAGCATCGTGCCCATGCTGCTGGGTTTCGGCTGCACCGTGCCCGCCGTGATGAGCACGCGGACGCTGCCCAGCGAGCGGGACCGGCGGATGACCATTCTTCTGACACCCTTCATGTCCTGCACAGCCAAGCTGCCGATCTACGGCTTCTTCGTCCGGGAGCTCTTCCCGGAGTGGAGCTGGCTGATCATCACGGGACTGTATCTGCTGGGCATCGTGATCGGGGTGCTGGCGGCGCTGCTGTTCAAGGGCACGCTGTTCAGGGGTGAGGCGGTCCCCTTTGTGATGGAGCTCCCCAACTACCGTATCCCGAGCCCCCGGAACGTGGCGCAGCTCCTGTGGGAGAAGTCCAAGGACTTCCTGCACCGGGCGTTCACGATCATCCTGATCGCCACGATCGTAGTCTGGTTCCTGCGGAGCTTTGACTTCCGATTCAACCTGGTGGATAATTCGCACGAGAGCATGCTGGCCGCGATCTCCGGCATGCTGGTGCCGCTGCTGCGGCCTGTCGGGCTGGGCGACTGGCGGATCGTGACCTCGCTGATCAGCGGCTTCCTGGCGAAGGAGAGCGTGGTCTCGGTCATGGAGACGCTCTTCGTCGACGGCATCACCTCGATCGGCGGGCTCACCGCGGCGTGCATGCTGGTGTTCAGCCTGCTGTACACGCCCTGTGTGGCGGCGGTGGCCGCCATCCGCCGGGAGCTGGGACGGCGCTGGTCGCTCGGCGTGGTGTTCTGGCAGTGCGGAATCGCCTGGCTCATGACGCTGGTGGTCCACCTGATCGGACAGGCGCTGGGCCTGGGCTGAGGAGGAAACCTCATGAACGGATGGGATATCGGAATCCTGGCGGTGATCGCGGCGGCGGTGGTGCTCGCCGTCCGGAGTTACCGTGGAAAGAAGGGCGGCTGCCACGGCTGCGCGGGCTGCGGCATGGCGGGACAGTGTCCGTCCGCCAAGAACGGCTCGGGAGGGGAGAAACCATGCTGCAGGCCCAAAACGGACGCCTGACGATCGACGGCGCGACGATGGATTACATCCGCTTCGGGAGCGGAAGCCGCAGCCTGGTCATGATCCCGGGCGTCGGGGACGGCCTGAAGACGGTGAAGTGCATGGCGCTGCCCTTCGCGTGGATGTACCGCGCGCTGGCGAAGGACTTCACGGTCACTGTGTTCAGCCGCCGCAACGAGCTCGTGCCCGGCACGGGCACGCGGGAGATGGCGGCGGATCTGAGCCGTGCTTTTGAGCAGCTGAATCTCCGCGGCGCGGCGGTAGTCGGCGTCTCCCAGGGCGGCATGATCGCGCAGTGGCTGGCGATCGACCACCCGGAGCTGGTGCGTAAGCTGGTCCTGACGGTCACCCTGAGCCGGAGCAACCCGACGGCGGAGGACGTGATCGGCCGCTGGCTGAAGATGGCGGAGAACGGGGACTACAGGGGTATCATGCTGGACACCGCGGAGCGCTCCTACTCCCCGAAGCGGATCGCGCAGGCGAGGAAGACCTACGGCCTGCTGGGCAATCTCGGAAAGCCGAAGTCCTTCGACCGCTTCCGGATCCAGGCGGAATCCTGTCTGACCCACAACGCCTGGGAGGCGCTTCCGCGGATTGCCTGCCCGACGCTGGTGATCGGCGGCGAGGAGGACCGGATCGTCACCGGGGAGGCCTCCCGGGAGATCGCGGCGCGGATTCCCGGCAGCGAGCTGGTGATGGTCCCCGGGCTGGGACACGGCCTGTACGAGGAGGATCCGGAATTCCTGAAACGGGTGATCGCCTTCTGTCAGTGAGGAGGTTCTTTCCATGAGAAAAAGGATCTGCCTGGGGCTGGTTCTGCTGCTCTGCTGGATGAGCTGCGCGGGGGCGGAGATCGTCTCCTTCGACTACGCGTACTCCACCGATCTTCCGACGGTCCACTATGAGATCTTCCGACTGGGGGACACGCCCTGCCTCTGGCGGGACCGGACGCTCGCGCAGCCGGTGGACGCAGAAACCCTGGTGGCGCTGGAGGAGATCGTGGAGCGCTTCGAGATGCGTTCCTGGGACGGCTTCGACCGGTCGAATCCCTATGTGATGGACGGTGAGATGTTCCGCCTGGACATCGTGTTCGCCGACGGGACCGAGGTGCACGCCACCGGAGACAACGCCTTTCCGCAGCACTATCGGGAGGCGGTCGCGGCGATCACCACTCTGCTCCAGGATCTCCCGGAGGAGTCCGACGGGACGGTCCCCGGCACCTACCGCTACGAAGGCGAAGGCTTCGGCGGCGACTTCACCCTCACCCTGCTGGAGGATGGCACTTACACCTTTTACGAGGGTCTGCTCAGCAGCTACATGGGAGGCGGGGAGTGGAGCATGGAACAGCGATTCATCTACCTGAGCGAGGCAAACGGCCTGTCTCTCTACAATACGCTGATTCCGATGAAGGACACGCTGGTCTTCGTCGCGGAGGGCTCCGATGGTTTCCTCTACGTGCAAGTCCCAGACGGCGGACGCTTCGTCAGAGTCCAGGATACAGCGTCAGAGTAATCAGATACCGGTCTCAGTATCGTGTGCAAATGTCAGCAGAGGATTTCGCGGCCTGCGGGCCGCGACCAGGGCTTTCCGATCGCCCTGGACCTTCGGTTACATGCTTTAGCTGGATTTGGAATTCTTACTTGAGATTGGTATGATACCGATCTCAGTATCGTGTGCAAATGTCAGCAAAGAGTTTTCGCGGCCTGCGGGCCGCGACCAGGGCTTTCCGATCGCCCTGGACCTTCGGTCACATGCTGCTGCTGGATTTGCAGTTTTAGTATGAGAACAGTGTTGCTTGAGATTGGCAACAGACTAATCTTCCATTCCCATCAAAACACAGACTCCTCCAAAAAAGTGCATTGCCGAAGGTCCAGGGCGATCGGAAAGCCCTGGTCGCGCCCGCAGGCGCGAAATCCTTCTGTGAAAAACCATACATTTGAAAAATCTCTACATAAAAGGGACATCGGCTCAAAGCGCCAATGTCCCTTTTGCGTTATTCTTCCACAATCTGCTTCGCAAACGTCGCGGCGGCCTTACAGTCCTCCTCATTGGGACGACCCTTGTGCGCGCCCTTGAACTGCCCCTTGCAGTGGAACTCCCGCGGCTCCATCGGGATGCCCACGCGGTCGGCCTCGGCCTTGACCTTCCTGTAGGTGGAGTTCAGCATCGCCGCAGAGCCGAAATTGACAATCCTGCAGACCTTGTCCTTCTCCAGACTCCGCACGAAATTCCGCACCTCCGGATCGATGGTGAAGGCGTAATAGGAGTTTCCGAGAAAGAGGATGTCCACCGGCTCCCGGATGGGCTCGCTGATGGGCAGCGCCTCCGCGCCCACCGCCGCGGCGACGGCCTCCGCGAGACGCTTGGTGTTGCCTGTCTTGGTGTAGTAACGGACTGCGATTTTCATGAGATAATGCTCCTTTCGTATCAGCCGAGTTTATAGTATATTCAGCAGAAGGGTTTCGCGCCTGCGGGCGCGACCAGGGCTTTCCGATCGCCCTGGACCTTCGGGAACGAACCTCTTTTGTAGAAGTATAGGGTTTGGTTGAAAAATGAATGATGAATCACGTGTCGATCCGGATCAGTTCGGAGAGGGCGCGGTTGCGGTAGAGAACGTCTTCCCGGGCGGTGAAGCCGTTCTTCTCCCAGAAGGCGTTCCCGATCTCGTTGCGGCGGAACACCAGCAGCGCGGTCTTGTGGATGTCCTCGGCCTTCAGGGCCGCGAGACAGCAGTTCAGCAGCGCGGAGCCGATGCCCTGCCCCCGGAAGGCCTCCGCGACACACATGTGGTGGATGAACCCGCGCCGCCCGTCGTGCCCGCAGAGGACCACGCCGACCACGGCGTCTCCCTCCACGGCCACGAAGGAGGTGGCTGGGTTGCGCCGCAGATACCGCGCAATGCCCTCCCGAGAATCGTCCACGTTGTTGAAGCCCATGTTTTTGCTGGACATCCAGAGCGCCCAGACAGAATCATAGTCCTCCATGGTCATGGTGCGGATGGTCATGAAGCCGCCTCCTTTGGTTTGTCAGAAGAGTTCATCCAACAGCAGATAGTACCGCAGCCGCTCCCGGTCCAGGGGAACCCCGGCCGCGCGGAAGAGGTCGTCCGGGTGGATATCCGGGTAGATTTTTCCGTAGTGTCCGTCGCTGTTGTGCTTCAGGCTCCGCCAGCCCAGCGACAGGTCGCGCCAGGGGTCGGCGACGCCGCAGCTGCCCAGGTCGATGATGCCGGAGAGGCGCACGCCGTCCGTGAAGAGATTCGGCAGGCAGAAATCCCCGTGGGTGAGGACGAGGTGCTCCTGCGGCTTGTTCTCACGCAGCCACGCCAGCAGGGCCGGCGGGTCCCGGAAACCGTTGGGACCGAAGGTCTCCGGCTCACAGTCGGAGGGATCGTAGGTGCCGTCACGGATCGCCTTCTCCGCCTGCGCGAACTCGTCCTCGAGTGTCCGCCGGGAGGGGAAATCCTCGCATGGGATTTCCCAGAACCGGTGCAGGGCCTCCGCCATGCAGTCCAGCAGGAGCGCAGGTTTCCGCATCACCGCGGGATCGCAGAGCATCTGCCCCCGCACCCGGGTCATCAGCAGCCAGTCCTGTCCGTCCTCGACCGCGTGTGCGGCGATCTCCGGCACCGGAAGCCTGCCCCGGAGCCACGCAAGCACGTCGACGTCCCGAACCTCCCAGCTGTCGGCGGGGCGGATCTTCAGCACATAGTCCGGGAAGAGCAGCACCTGCGCGCGGGATTTGCCGGTGCTGTCCGGCTGACAGGCGGCATCGCCCAGCACGGCGGCGATTTCGGAAGGATAGGTCATGAGGATTCCTCCTCTCATGCCAATCTCAAAGTAAAACAACAAATCCAGCAACAGCATGTGGCCGAAGGTCCAGGGCGATCGGAAAGCCCTGGTCGCGCCCGCAGGCGCGAAATCCCACTACTGACAATAAGCATCCTAAACTGAGATTAGTATCAGAGCTTCATCTCCAGATACCTGCGGAAGACGGAGAAGCCCGCCGCCTCGTAGAAGGCCAGGGCACCGCGGTTGAACTCCCACATGTTCAGCTCCAGCCGCCGGAATCCCTGCTCCTGCGCGTACGTCCGGATGAAGCGGATCATTTCCGAGGCGACGCCCCGGCGGCGGAAGGCCTTGTCCACGCCGAACTCATCGATGTCCAGGTAGTCGCGCTCGAACATGAAGGGGTTCTCCGGCCGCGTGATATGATTCAGCACCGCGAAGCCGCAGACCGCGCCGTCCGCCTCCGCGACCACGAAAGCCTGCCGGGGATCCCGCCAGATGACCTGTAGATAATCCCGCAGCTCGCCGCCGAAGCCGGGCTTGAAGACCTCCGGCTTGCCGGCCACGTGCAGCTCGTTGACCTGCCGGCGCAGCTCGTTGACACGGGGCAGGTCCTCCTCCCGGGCGAGACGGACGCTCACGGAGGCAGGCGACGGCGGGGCGGGCGGAGTCCGGTCGTCGCGGATCGCCGCGTACCAGACCTCGTCGCAGATGCCCAGGTTATTCCTGCCTGCTCTGCGGAGAATGCCCTCGAACTTCATGCCGGCCTTCTGCATCACGCGGCCGGACTTGGGATTGTTCACATCGTGGCAGGCGGCCACCCGGTTGAGTCCCACGGTGTCGAACAGATAGTCCATGACCGCCCGCAGAGCCTCCGGCATGATGCCGCGGCCCCAGAAAGCCCTGCTCATGCAGTAGCCGATGTCCGCGGCTTCCTTTGTCTCATCCAGCTTCACCACGGCGATGCTGCCGATGACGCTGCCGGTCTCCTTCCACTCGATTCCCCAGTTGAAGAAGCTGCCGTTGGGGTACTGCGCGATCCAGCTCTGCAGCACCGCGCGGGTGACCTCGACGCCCGCGTGGACCGGCCAGGTCAGAAAGCGGGTCACCTCCGGGTCCGAGGCCCAGTGGTTATACATATCCTCCGCGTCCTCGATCCGGAAGGGTCTCAGGATCAGGCGGTGTGTCTCGATGCGCTGCGTTCCGGTTTTGTTCATGGAAATCCGTCCATTCTTTGCTGCGAAAATACAATGTCCTGACGTTGTTTTTTGATGATGATTTCAGTCAAGGGGCTTGTACATCAGGATCTCGTCGTGGTAGGTACCGTCGTCGAACAGCATCCCGTTGTGCCGGCGGCCGCTCTCCACGAAGCCGCTCCTGGTGTAGAGCGCCTGTGCCCGCTCGTTGTCCGCCACGACCTCGAGATCCATCTGCCGGTAGCCGATCTGCCGGGCCAGCTCGGTCAGGTACTGTATCAGCGCGGTGCCGATGCCCAGACGCCAGAATTCCCGCTTCAGCGCGATGCCCAGGCTGCAGCGGTGGCGGACCTTGCGCTTGGACGCATTACCGCCGATGGAGGCGTTCCCGGCGACGTTCCCGTCCACGACGGCCACCATCATGGCGGAGGCGGGATCCTCGAGGATGCGCCCAAGAATCTCCTGCTCCTGCTCGAGCGTGAAAGTCACTTCATCGGGACAGCGCAGCAGGAAGTCCGTCTCGCCGGCGACCTGCCGGAGAAACGCGATCATCTCCGGGGCATCCTCCGGCGTGACGGGCCGCAGCAGACAGGTCCGGCCGTCCTTCAGTCTGATTTCCCGGGGCTGAAAACGCATAGAGATCCCTCCTTCGTTCAGATACAGTCCCCATCATACCATATTCCGCATGCCTGCGCCAGCCCCTTTTCAGCGCTTGTCTTCCGGGACGGATCGCGGTATCATGGAGGGCAGGGGAGGAGGGATTCCGGCATGAACGGCAGGCTCATTGTCTGCGGCCTCAACGGCAGCGGAAAAAGCACCCTCGGACGCGCGCTCGCGGCGGCTCTGGGGTGCCCGTTTCTGGATGTGGAGACCTACTGGTTCGGAGAACCCGCGGGCGGCTACAACTATGCCCGCCCGCGGACCCGGGAGGAGGTCGAAGCTCTGCTGACCCGCGATCTCCGGGAAAACCCATCCTGCGTCCTGGCCGCGGTGACCGCGGATTACGGCGCGGCGGCGGAAGCCCTGCTCGACCAGGCGATCTTTCTTCATGTGCCCCGGGAGATCCGGATGCAGCGGATCCGAGACCGCTCCTTCCGGAAGTTTGGCGCCCGGATGCTCCCCGGCGGGGACCTCCATGCCTCCGAGGAGCGCTTCTTCGCGATGTGCGCGTCCCGGGAGGAGGCGTATGTCACAGCCTGGCTGCAAAAGGTCGGCCTTCCGGTGATCCACCTGGACGGAACAGCGGATGTGGGGGAGAATGTGGAGAAGGCGAAAGGTCTGCTGTAGGGCAATCAAAAAGCTCAGTCTCGATCCCGTATACGGAGAGGAAACTGAGCTTTTTTGACGGCATTTATCCCAGCCGGTCCAGCCGAGCGATAGCCTCTTTGGTTTTCTCCAGACTGTTGAACGCGGTGAGGCGGAAATAGCCCTCGCCGCTGGGGCCGAAACCGGCGCCGGGGGTGCCGACGACCTGGCAGTCGGCCAGAAGCTTGTCGAAGAAGGTCCAGCTGTCCATGCCGCCGGGGGTGCGCAGCCAGATATAGGGGGCGTCGACACCGCCGAAGACCTCAAACCCGCGGGCCTGCAGCCCCTCGCGAATCACCCGGGCGTTCTCCAGATAGCCGCGGATGACCTCGTGAATCTGCTCCTGCCCCTCCGGGGTGAAGACAGCCGCCGCGGCGCGCTGCACCGGATAGCTGACGCCGTTGAACTTCGTGGCCATGCGGCGCTTCCACAGGGCGTTGAGCTCGGCCGGTTCCCCGCCGCGCCCGATGCCGCGCACCTCGTGGGGCACGATCGTGTAGGCGCAGCGCGTGCCGGTGAAGCCTGCGGTCTTGCTGAAGGAGCAGCACTCGATGGCTACCTCGCGGGCACCCTCGATCTCGTAGATGGAGCGCGGAATGCCCGGGGTCGTGATGAAAGCGCGGTAGGCCGCGTCGTAGACGATCAGCGCGCCGTTTGCCCGGGCCCAGTCCACAAAGCGCTTGAGCTGTTCGCGGGTCAGCACGGTGCCCGTGGGATTGTTCGGGTAGCAGAGGTAGACGACGTCCACCGGCCGGTCCGG
Organism: Clostridia bacterium; assembly: GCA_017508975.1. Taxonomy (GTDB): domain Bacteria; phylum Bacillota; class Clostridia; order Christensenellales; family Aristaeellaceae; genus RUG11272. The sequence goes on from JAFWQU010000011.1 coordinate 46,207, forward strand.
CAGCGGGGGCACAAAGCCGTTCTCCGCATTGCAGGGCAGGTAGACCAGCCGGTCCCAGCGCTCGCCGTTCCAGTCGCCGGCGCGCCCAGCCATTGCGTTGGAGTCCACATAAACCGGGTAGACCGGGTCGGTGACCGCGATGAGCGCGTCGGGGGAGAAGAGCTCCTGGATGTTGCCCACGTCGGACTTGGCGCCGTCGGAGACAAACACCTCGTCGTAGGCCAGCTCGACGCCGAGCGGGGCGTAGTCCCCCTCCCGGATGGCGTTGACCAGGAAGTCGTAGCCGAAGTCCGGCCCGTAGCCCCGGAAGGTCTCCGCCACGCCCATCTCCGCCACGGCCTTCTGCATGGCCTCAATGACCGCCGGCACCAGCGGCCGGGTCACGTCGCCGATGCCCAGGCGGATGACCTCCTGCTCCGGGTGCTCCTGCTGATAGACCCTGGTGCGCCGCGCGGTCTCCGCGAAGAGGTAGGAGCCGGGCAATTTCTGATAGTTTTCATTGATATGCAGCATGTTATTACTCCTCACTCAAGCCAGTCGCCGTCATAAACAAATTCGGCAGGCCCCTCCTGGGTGACGTGTCCGTCGGGCAGCCAGGAGACCCGCAGCGAGCCGCCGGGCAGCGCAACTTCCGCGCTGCGCTCGCACAGCCCGCAGAGATTCGCCGCCACCAGCGCCGCGCAGGCGCCGGTTCCGCAGGCAAGCGTCTCCCCGACGCCGCGCTCCCAGACCCGGACGCGCAGCCGGTCGGGTGCTTCCACCCGGACAAACTCCACATTCGTACGGTGCGGGAAGAGCGGATGGTGCTCGAGCTTCGGCCCCAGACGGGCGACGGTCTCGTCGCTCAGGTCCTCCGTGAAAAGCACCGCGTGGGGGTTGCCCATCGAGACACAGGTGAGCTCGAGCCCGTCCACCGGCAGCCGCACCGCGCGCGTTCCCGGCGCGTTCACCGGAATCCGGACGGGGTTCAGCTCCGGACGTCCCATATCCACCCGCACATGGTCGACCTTGCCCTCCGATACCGTCAGCGCGAGGCCGCGCATGCCGGCGGGGGTTTCCAGCGTGAGCTGCGTCCTGTCGGTCAGCCCGCGCTCGTAGACGTATTTCCCGACGCAGCGGCAGGCGTTCCCGCACATCTCGCTCTCGGAGCCGTCCGGGTTGAAGATGCGCATCGAGAAATCGGCCTTTTCGGAAGGCCCGATAAGCACCAGCCCGTCCGCGCCGATGCCGAAATGCGGCCGCGATATGGCCACCGCGAGCGAGGATGGGTCTTCCACCCGCTCGGTAAAGAGACTGACATAGATATAGTCGTTGCCGATCCCCTGCATCTTGCTGAACCGCACGGCGCGCTCACCTCCCGACCTGTGCAGTATAGCCGCAAGCCGGGGCGCGCGCAAGACAAAATGCACGAAAAAGACAAGGCGCGCGGCCTTGTCTGAAAAGAATCCGGAATTACTCGATGCGCAGCAGTTCCCCGGGAATCGCCTTCGGCGCGGGTTCCTTCGGGGCGTCCCGCTGTTCCAACTGTTCCCGCAGGGCGGTCAGCCGCTCGGTGCGGGCCTTGAGCCGGCGCCCGGTCAGCAGGCGGCTCTTGTAGCGGTCCATCAGCACGCGCACGCCCAGCGTCGCGGGCAGCGCGCCGAGCACGCCCAGCGTGGGCATCAGCAGCGCGCCGACCCCCAGCGCCGCGCCGGTCTTGGCGGCCCGGAAGGCGCCGTCGTGCACGCCGAGCTTGCCCGGCTTGCGGCCGAGGATCACCTTGGCGCCCTCGGTCGCGGCGATGATCACAAAGGGCAGCGCGGTGCAGACCGAGGAGGTGAGCTCGGCCATCAGTCCGGTCTCCTCCAGAATGCCGCTGTCCACAGCAATCTCGTCGGCGTAGGTCAGCGAGGTCGCGATACTGTCCACCAGCGTATCCCGCTGACGGCGCTCATACCCTTTCACAATCTCCCGATAGCTCTTCATCGCATTGCCCTCCTCCCGTTTTGTTATTTGAACAGTTGCAGGACGGTTACCAGCACCCAGGAGCCGCAGACGATCGCCGCCAGGATGATCAGCGAGCGCATCAGACCGCCCGGAATCTTCTCTTTTTTGCGCAGCTTCTGCCGGGACTCCTCCGCGCGCTGCATCGTCTGCAGCTGCCTGCGGAGCTCCTCGACCTGCTCCTCCAGCTCCCGGATCTGCTGCTCGGTGGCCTGCAGATCGCTGTCGGAGTGCTGCCGGTCGCGCTCCTGCCGCTGTTCCAGCTCGTCCAGTTTGCCCCGGAGCCGGGCCTGGTCGTCGCACAGTCCCTCCGCCACCAACGTCATCTCGGCGGAGAAATTCTCCACCAGCGCCTGGGTGTTGTCGCCCTTGACTGCTCGCAGCGCGGTTTCCAGCAGCTTGCGCGGGCCGCTCACGGTTTTTTCCTCAGACATGGCCGACCTCCTCTCCTCCGGTAAATCTATTATATCATATTTGTCAATGCCCGGGAAGGTTGACAAATTCCTTCCGATCCGCTACATTATATAGCGACCTGGATGCTGTCGGTCCGTTGAAAGGATAGCATCCGCAGATGAACTCAATACGAAGTGGGAAAGGTGGCTTTTCGATGCGTCAGAGCGGTGTTTTGATGCACATCTCCTCCTTGCCCGGGCCGGACGGCATCGGCAGTCTGGGTCCGGAAGCCTATGCGTTCGCGGATTTCCTGCACAAGAGCGGCATGAACATCTGGCAGGTGCTGCCGATGGGTCCGACGGGCTACGGCGAGTCCCCCTACCAGTCCACCAGCGTCTTCGCGGGAAACCCGCTGCTGATCTCCATCGACCGGCTGGCGGAGCAGGGACTCCTGGTGCTGCACCCGGAGGAGCGCTTTGTGCCGGAGAACCCGGAGCAGGTGGACTTCCCGGCGGTCCGCGCGCACAAGATGAAGCTCCTGCGGGAGAGCTTCTGCCGCTCGGAGAACGCGCTCAAGGAGAAAATGCGCGCCTTCGAGCAGGAGAATCCCTGGGCCTGTGACTTCGCGCTGTTCACCGCGATCAAGGAGCACTACGGCAACGCGCTGTGGACCCAATGGCCGAACGTGCACGCGCGCCTGCGCCGGCCGGACGCGCTGCGGAAACTGCGCATCGAGCTGAGCGAGGAGATCAGCTTCCACCGGTGGTGCCAGTATATCTTCGCGCAGCAGTGGCAGGACCTGAAGCATTACTGCAACGACCTCGGCATCCTGATGCTGGGGGACATGCCCATCTACTGCGCAGAGGACAGCGCGGACACCTGGACGCACCCGGAGGTCTTCCAGCTGGACCGCAACGGCGTGCCGAAGCGCATCGCGGGCGTACCGCCGGACTACTTCTCCGAGGACGGACAGCTCTGGGGCAATCCGCTCTACCGCTGGACCTGGCTGCGGCTGCACAAATACGGCTGGTGGGTGGACCGCATGCGGCACATGGCGAAGATGTACGACATCGTGCGCGTGGACCACTTCATCGGCTTTGCGAATTACTACTCAGTGCCCCACGGCGCGGAAAACGCCCGCGGCGGCCGCTGGATCATCGGCCCCGGCAAGCATCTCTTCGACCGGCTGAACCAGGTGCTGCCCGGGCTGGACATCGTGGCGGAGGACCTGGGCGAGGTGAACGACCGGGTTCGCGAGCTGGTGGCCTACACCGGATATCCGGGCATGAAGGTGCTGACCTTCGCCTTCGGGGGCAAGGAGGAGAACATGCACCTGCCGGAAAACATCCCGGAGAACACCGCCTACTACACCGGCACCCACGACAACGCCACGGCGCTGGCCTGGGCAGAGGACGCCTCGGATGAGGAGATCAAGTTCGCGGCGAAGCACATCGGCTTCAAGACCCGCAAGGAGGCGCCCTGGGCGCTGATCCAGGCGGTCATGAAGAGCTGCGCGCGCATCGCGGTGGTACCGATGCAGGATATCCTGGAGCTGCCCGGCTGGGCCACCATGAACCACCCGGGCATCCTGGGCGGCAACTGGCTGTGGCGCATGAAGCCCGGCGCGGCTACCGACGAGATCGCCGAAAAGCTCAATAAGCTCAACAAGGCGAGCCACAGGGGGAATCCCGCATGAAGGACGCGAAATGGATCGTGACGCGGGCGGAGGAACTGCTCCTGGCACGGCACCACGCGTCCTGGAAACAGGCGGACGCCCACCAGCTGCACGACGCCATCGCCGGGGCCGCCCTGGAGGCGCTGACGCCCGTGTGGACCCGGCGGCAGGCGGAGCGCGCGGGAAAGCGGCAGGCCTACTATTTCTCCGCGGAGTTTCTGATCGGCCGGATGGTCTATAACAATCTGTTCAACATGGGCTGCCTGGAGGAGGTCCGGATGCTGCTGGCCGAGCGCGGCGTGGACCTGGCGGTGCTGGAGGAGATCGAGGACGCCTCCCTGGGCAACGGCGGACTCGGACGGCTGGCGGCCTGCTTCATCGACAGCGCGGCAACGCACAGCATCCCGCTGACCGGCTACGGCCTCCGGTACCGCTACGGACTGTTCCGGCAGCAAATCCGGGACGGCCGGCAGGTGGAGGAGCCGGACGACTGGACGCGCTGGGGGGACCCCTGGTTCCAGCGGCGGGACCGCGAGGCCGTGGTGGTCCCCATGGCGACCGGGGACGTGCGCGCGGTGCCCTACGACATGCCCGTGGTGGGCTACGGCGCGGAGAACGTCGGCACGCTGCGCCTGTGGCAGTGCGAGAGCATCCACGGGATCAACATGCGGCTGTTCAACGAGCAGCGCTATCTGGAGGCCTCCGCCGAGAAGACCTGCGCGGAGGACATCACGAAATTCGTCTATCCCAACGACAGCAAGCGCGAGGGCAAACAGCTGCGGGTCAAGCAGCAGTATGTGCTGGTCTCCGCCTCCCTGCAGGACCTCCTGCGGCGCTACAAAGCCCGCCATGGGGACGACTGGCGCTTCTTCGCGGAGGAGCACGCGATCCAGCTCAACGACACGCACCCGGTCATGGCGATCCCGGAGTTGATCCGCCTCCTGCAGTGGGAGGGTATGGACTTTGAGGAGGCCTTCGGGATCGCGTTCCGCACCTTCTCCTACACCAACCACACGGTGATGCAGGAGGCGCTGGAGAAATGGGATCTGGACCTGCTGGAGTCGGTGTGCCCGGAGATCGCGGCGCTGATCCGCCGGATCGATGAGCGCTTCCGCGCGGAGGCCGAGCCGACGCCGCAGCGCTGCATCGTGGAGGGCGGGCGCGCGCACATGGCGGAGCTGGCGGTCTACGCGACCCACGCGACCAACGGCGTGGCCGAACTGCACTCGGAGATCCTGAAGAAAAAGCTTTTCGCGGACTGGTACGCCCTCTATCCGGAGCGCTTCCAGAACAAGACGAACGGCATCACGCAGCGGCGCTGGCTGGGACTGTGCAACCCGGAGCTGACCGCGATGCTGCGGCGCGAGCTGGGCGAGGACGGCTTTCTGACGGAGCTCGACCGGCTGCAGGCGCTCAAGCCGAAGATCACGCCCGCGCTGTGCCGCGAGTTCACGGAGATCAAGCGGATCAAGAAGGAGCAGCTCAGCGCGGCGGTGGAGCGGGCCATGGGCGTGCGCATCGCGCCGGACTGGCTCTTTGACGTGCAGATCAAGCGCCTGCACGAGTACAAGCGGCAGCTGATGAACGCGCTGTCGGCGCTCGCGCTCTATGTACAGCTCAAGGACGGAAGCCTCACGGACTTCGCGCCGACGGTTTTCCTGTTCGGCGCGAAGGCGGCGGCGGGCTATGTCCGGGCGAAGTCGGTCATCTACCTGATCCATCAGATCGCGGAGCTGGTGAACCGGGATCCCGAGGTGAACGGCCGGCTGCAGGTGGTCTTTGTGCCAAACTACAACTGCTCCTGGGCAGAGAAGATCATCCCCGCGGCGGACCTCAGCGAACAGATCTCCCCGGCGGGGACCGAGGCCAGCGGCACCGGCAACATGAAGCTGATGCTCAACGGCGCGGTGACCCTGGGCACCTTCGACGGCGCGAACATCGAGATCGTGGAGGCCGCGGGCCGGGAGAACAATTACATCTTCGGCGCCACGGCGGAGGAGCTGGACGCCATCCGCGCGGACTACGACCCGCGGGAGATCTACCGCTCGGACGCGCTGCTGGCGAAGGTGCTGGATATGCTCGTGGATGGCACGTTCCCGGACCCGGAGGGCGGTCTGCAGGAGCTGTTCGGCTCGCTGCTCGCGGGCGCGTCCTGGCACCGGCCGGACCACTATTTCATCCTGAAGGATTTCCGGCCCTATCTGGAGGCGAAGCTGCGGGCCAACCGCGACTGGGCGCACGGGCCGGAGGCCTTCGCGCGCAAGTGTCTGTACAACATCGCGTCCGCCGGACGCTTCTCCTCGGACCGCACCGTGCGCGAGTACGCGCGGGACATCTGGGGACTGGAAGAATGAATGTGAAACACGGATCCAATCGGCTCCGGAACACAGGGAGGAGGATTTCCATGACGAACATCTGGCACGACATCAGCCCCCACCGCATCACCCCCGATGACTTCATTGCGGTGATCGAGATCGAGAAGGGCTCCAAGAACAAGTATGAGCTCGACAAGGAGACCGGGCACATCATTCTGGACCGCATTCTCTATACGTCCACGCACTATCCGGCGAACTACGGCCTGATCCCGCGCACCTACGCGGACGACCACGATCCGCTGGACGTGCTGGTGGTCTCCAGCGAGTCCATCGCGCCGCTGAGCCTGGTGCGCTGCTATCCGATCGGCGTGATCAACATGCAGGACCAGGGCATGATGGACGAGAAGATCATCGCGATTCCCTTCAATGACCCGACCTACAACGGCTACCATTCGATCCACGAGCTGCCGGTCCACATCTTCGAGGAGATGCGCCACTTCTTCTCGGTCTACAAGAGCCTGGAGGAGAAGACCACGGTGGTCAACGAGGTGCAGGGACCGGAGGAGGCCCGGGAGGTCATCCGCCACTGCCTGGACGCCTACGTGGACAAATTCTGCAGATGAGGTGCGGCCATGCGGCAGTATGAGACGTTTGAACTGCGCTTCCAGGGCAAGGTGCTCCAGCGGGACTGGTCCGGGGTGGACCTGACGGCGGAGTTCGTGTGGGGAGACCGGCGGCGGATCGTCAAGGGCTTCTACGACGGCGACGGACAGTACGTGGTGCGCTTTCTGCCGCAGGCCAGCGGCGTCTACACCTGGCGCGTGACCGGCGCGGTGACGGCGCAGGGCTTCGAGCGCTGTCTGCCCGCGGAGCCGGGCGCGCACGGCCTTGTGCGGGCGGTCGGAACGCATTTTCAGTATGACGACGGAACCCGCTATTTGCCATTCGGAACCACGGTGTACGCGCTGGCGCACCAGGAGGACGCCCTCGTCGAGGAGACCCTGGAGAGCCTGCGCAATGCGCCCTTCAACAAGGTGCGCCTGTGCGTCTTCCCCAAGGACTACGACTACAATCACAACGAGCCGCCCTGCTATCCCTTTCACCGGCGGCAGGACGGGAGCTGGGACTGCGGCCGGCCGGAGCCTGTGTTCTGGAGGCGGCTGGAGGACATTCTGCACCGGATCGGCGCGCTGGGGATCCAGGCGGATCTGATCCTGTTCCACCCCTATGATCGCTGGGGTTTCGCGTCGTTCTCCCAGAGGGACAATCTGCGCTATCTCGACTACCTGCTCCGGCGCTTCTCGGCGATCCCGAACCTGTGGTGGTCGCTGGCCAATGAGTACGACCTGTGCATGGGCAGCAATAGCCTTTCGGACTGGGAGGAGATCGAGCGCGCGGTGGCGGAGCACGATCCCTACGGTCATCTGCTCTCATGTCACAACTGCTTCGCGCTGTGGGACTTCAGCCATCCGGCGGTGACCCACGCGAGCATCCAGACCCGGGCGCTGACGGAGATCCCGCGCTGGATCCACACCTGGGGCAAGCCGGTGGTGATCGACGAGTGCTGCTATGAGGGGAACCTGCCGCACGCCTGGGGGAATATCTCCGGGCGGGAGATGGTGCGCCGTTTCTGGCGCTGCTGCGCGAGCGGCGCTTACTGCACGCACGGCGAGACTTTCCTGTCGGAAGACGAGGTGCTCTGGTGGGCAAAAGGCGGCAAGCTGAAAGGGGAGAGCGTGGAGCGGATCGCGTTCCTGCGCTGGATCCTGGAGCGCCTGCCGGGACCGCTGGAACCCCTGACCCAGGGATGGCAGAAGCTGACCGAGATGGCGCCGGAGTCGATCGCCCGCGCGGCGGACGCGGTGCCAGACTGGCAGAAGCTCTTCTACCGCAGCGCCGCCCGCATGAGCGACCAGAACCGCTGGGCGCAGTTGGCCGGGGAGCACATCTGGGCCGCCCACTGCGGGGAGGATGCCTTTCTCTGGTTCAACGACCAGCAGTGCTGCGCCGAGCAGCGCATCAGTCTTCCCAAGGACAAGCGCTACCGGGTGGAACTCCTGGATCCCTGGGAGATGACGGTGACTCCGCTCGCCGACAGCGTCAGCGGAGACATCACCCTGCGTATGCCCGGCCGGGAGGATCTCGCGCTGCTGGCGGTGAGGGTTGGGTGAGACGGCCTCTTCGTCGCTGGCGTGACATCTCCTCAGCAAGCTGGGGCAACAGAGAGGTTCCGCGCCTGCGGGCGCGGCCAGAGGCTTTCCGATCGCCTCTGGACTCTTCGGGTGCACTCTTTTGGAGTATTTGGGTCAGCATTGTGGAATACCAGGATCAGCATTGTCTGGTAACCTATGCCGCCCCAGCTTTGCTGGGACTTCATAAACCAGTATTGCTTCGAAAATGGTCCTTATTTCTCTGAAAACCCAGTGTTCTCAAGGCTTCCGGCGTGATCTCGGTCACGCCGTTTCCTTTTCCATCAGTTCGCGGATCGGGATGAAACCGATGCCGTTGTACTTGATGTGGACGTGCTGCACCCGCATCCCGCTGCTCTTGTCCGGCGCGCTGACTTCGATCCGATCGATCAACTCGTGCAGGATGGTGCCGTCCAGGTGGTCGATCTCAATGGCGTGGTCCTTGATCCGCTGAATGAACTGTTCCAGGGATTCCGCCTGCTTCTCCTGGGCCGCTAGGGATTCCTGGATTTGGATGGCCTCGGCTTCCAGCTGCTTCTGCTCCGTTTCATAGGCAGCGCTGAGCATCTCGTAGCGATCATTGCTCAAGCGGCCGGCGGCGTTGTCCTCGTAGATCTTCATGAACAGCCGCTCCAACTCGGCGATCCGCTTCTCGGCCCGGCTTTGCTGACTGCGGAGGCTTCGGATCTCTTCCTGACTTTGCGCTTGGCGCTGTATATACAGGATCTTCCGGAAATACTCTTCATGGAAGAGTATGCAGCCGGTCACAGCCTGGATGTGCTTCAGGACGATCTGACTGAGTACGGACTCGCGGATGTAGTGCCCACTGCAGCCGCCTTTGCGCTTGTTATGATGGGTACTGCAGTCGAAGAACGCCTGGTCGGTCCGACCCGCGCCTGTTGCGCTGAAGTTCATCCGTGCGCCGCAGTCCGCGCAGTACACCAGGCCGGAGAATATGGTGCTGACGCCTGTTCTCGTCCGCCGGTGCCGCTGCTGTCGAATCTCCTGCACACGGTCGAAGATGGCTTTCTCAATGATGGCCTCATGGCTTTCGGGAAACACCGCCTGCTTCTCCTCCGGGTTCTCCCGCTTTTTCTTATCCCAGATCGAGTTCCGGTATGTGCGGAAGTTCACCGTGCAGCCAGTATATTCACGCCGTTCCAGGATTTTTGTCACCGTGCTGACGCCCCAGAAGCTGGCCTTCTCCGGCGTAGGGCCGGGGGTGTTCAGCCCCTGCCGCTGTTTGTAGGCGGTGGGGTTCAGGACGCCTTCCGCTGTCAGTTGCGCGGCAATCTGATGGGGACCTCTGCCTTCCATGCACATCCCGAAGATTCGTTTCACGACAGCCGCGGCCTCCGGGTCCACAAGCCAGTGCTTCGGATCTACGGGATCCTTCACGTAGCCGTAGGGCACGTTGGATGTCAGCGGGACGCCCCGCTGGCCCTTCGCCTGGTTGATCGCTCGGATCTTCCGGCTGGTGTCCTTCGCGAAGAACTCATTAAACCAGTTCCGGATGCCGGCCATGTCGTTGCCAACACTG
>JAFWQU010000012.1 GCA_017508975.1 Clostridia bacterium
CTTCTCGCCCAGATAGGCTTCGGCGGTCTCCTTCATCTTGGACAGGATCGCGGCGCTGATGTCCTGGGGGGTGTAGGCCTTGCCGTCGATGGTGACGGTGTAGTTGGTGCCCATCTCACGCTTGATGGAGATGACGGTGCGGTCGGGGTTGGTGACGGCCTGCCGCTTGGCGACGGGGCCGACGAGACGCTCGCCGTCCTTGGTGATGGCGAAGATGGACGGGGTGGTGCGGGAACCTTCCGCGTTGGGGATAACGACGGGCTGGCCGCCCTCCATGACGGCGACGCAGCTGTTGGTAGTACCCAGGTCGATACCGATAATCTTGCTCATAACGATGTCCTCCTCTATCTTATCTTTTGAAAGCAGTCAGTTTTGTGAACGGGCGGCGCTACTCCGCGACCACCATCACCATGGCGTGCCGCAGCACATGGTCGCCCATGCGGTACCCTTTCTGCAGAACCTGGCAGACGGTGCCGGGTTCGCCCTGGTCGGGCGTGCCCTGGAGCACGGCGTTCTCCAGGTTCGGATCAAAGCGCTCGCCCACCCGGTCGATGGCGGTGACGCCCAGCTTCTCGTAAACGCCCTGCATCTGCCGCAGGGTCAGGGCCAGGCCCTGTCCCAGGGGTGACTCCGCGTCCGCGAGGCCGACCGCCCGCTCCAGGCTGTCGAGCACCTCCAGCATCGAGCCGGCGACGCTGCGCTGTCCGTCGGCGTAGCTGTCCGCCCGCACGGAGGCGTTGCGCTTGCGGAAGTTGTCGAAGTCCGCCTGCACCCGCTGGGCGAGGGCCAGGTACTCGTCCGCCTTCGCCTGCGCCTCCGCCAGGGGATCCGCCTCCGGGGCGGGCTGTTCCTCCGCGGGAACCGGCTCCTCCGGGGTGGGGGGCGCCTCCTGGAGGAGCTCCTCCTCCGGTGTGCGTTCCAATTCGCTCATGCTGTTCATCCTCCGCTGCGCGGCGTCCTGCCTGCGCTTTTTCTTTTTGTTGGCTTTCATGCACTCACTTCCGTTCCGGGCTGCCCGGCTCCCCGAGGAGGTCGGTCAGCTGATGCCCCATCGCCTGGAGAATCGCCATCACTTTGCTGTAGTGCATGCGGGTCGGGCCGATGACGCCGATGGTGCCCTGCCGCCCGGTGTGGGTCGAATAGGTGGCGGTGACGATCGAGCAGTCGCTCATCTCCGGCACCCCGGTCTCGGGGCCGATGCGCACGGTCAGCGACACGTCCCCCTGCTGCGCCACGATCGAAGCCAGCTTCTCCCGGGTCTCCAGGAGGCTCAGGAATCCGCGCGCCTTCTCCACGTCGCTGTATTCCGGCCAGGAGAGCATGTTGCTCGCCCCGCCGATGCCCACGTGGCTGTGGGGATTGCGGTCCCGCGCCTCGCTGATGTAGCCGTGGACCGACTGGAGGATCGCCGCGTTCTCCTGCATGCGCCCCATGAGGACCGGCATGCGCTCGCAGGCTTCCTCAAGCGTGCAGCCCGACAGCGCCTCGGTCAGCGCCCGGGAGATGGTGTAGAGCGTGTCCGCGTCCAGCTGCCTGGAGACGCGCACCACGCTGTCCCGCACGACGCCCGCGTCGGTGACGATCACCACCAGCGCGCTCTCCGGCGAGACGCTCACGAGCTGGATGTTTCGGATCCGCATCCGCGGGCCTGTCGGGGAGAGCACCACCGCCGTGTACTGCGTCAGGGATGAGAGCACCTGCGCCGCCCGGTCGATGACTTCCTCCATCTTCTGCACGCGCCCGTTGAAGTAGCTGGGCAGCGATTCCTCGCTGCGGAGCTTGCCCGACTGCAGCAGCTGATCCACATACAGCCGGTAGGCTTTCGCCGAGGGAATGCGCCCCGCGCTCACGTGGGGCTGGTCCAGGTAGCCGAGCTCCTCCAGGTCGCTCATCTCGTTGCGGATGGTCGCCGAGGAGAGCCCCATGTCGTACTTCTTGGAGATGGTCCGGGATCCCACCGGCACAGCGGTCAGAATATAGTCGTCAATGATCGCCTGCAGAATCCGGAATTTCCGGTCGTCCATCGCCATGTGGTCTCCCTCCTCTCTTGGGTTGTTAGCACTCGACGACGTTGAGTGCTAATCACCATGCACAGGATAACACCGAGTCGGGAATTTGTCAAGAGTATTCAATGAGAATTTGATGAGAGAACAGTGGAGGGGAATTCCGCACGCATTGTAAATCTTATTTGCCAAATCCGCCGGATTCTGCTATGCTGATAGCGGAAAAGGAGGATTTTTCATGGCCATGAAGAAGTTATTGATTATAGTTTTATGCACGATGATTGCGCTGGGGGTGTGCTGTGCCGGGGCGGAGCAGTCCGAGGCGGCGCTGATCCCGTTTTATGACGCGGCGGAGGAGCTGCTGTGCCGGACGGAGAACGTCACGCTGAACGGCAAAGCGGTCTTCTCGCTGGACGGAGAGACCTTCAAGACCGCGGTGAGCTCCTACGTGCAGGACGGGCGGCGCTCGGTGTGGGATCTGCGCCTGTCCACGCCCCTGCGGGAGGACAACGGCTTCGTGATTTACGCGGACGGCCTGAAGCGCTATGTGCGGGAAATCTACTGCCCGGAGTATCCGGATACGTACATCACGGGCACGGGCGGCGTGGAGACCGCGGTCCTGCGGCCCTCGGTGCGGCTGGATCTGATGAAGGAGATCGCTCGGCAGATGACCCTGCGCGCGGAGGAGATTCTCCCGGCAGGCGCGTTCCGGCTGGAGACGCTCCCGGATGGCGGCACCCAGGCGGCCGTCACCCTGGACGGCGACATCCCGATGCCGATCGATGCCGCGCTGAACCTTGGCTGGCAGTTCATCATCCAGCGCTACTTCTATATGAACTATGATCAGCGCAGCGCGGAGGAAATGCCCTCCTTCGACGGCGCCGTCAGCGTCTGGCAGGGACTGCTGGGCGCCACCTCCACCCTGACGCTGAAGAGCGCGGCCGTCACCATGACGCTGGACGCGGAGGCGCGGCTGACCGCCGTGAACGGGACGCTCTCCGTCTGGTGCAACGGCTGGAATGAGCCCACCCACCGGCTGGACATCACGTTCAGCCTGGACGTGACCGACCGCGGCGCGAGCGCCGTCCGGGCCTTCGACCCCGAGGCCCTCGGCCTGACCCTCCGCGAGCATTGGGCAGACTTCACGCTGTTCGACGAGGAAGAGGAGGAAGAGCAAAGCGGCGTGCCGGGCTTTGTGTGGTTCAATCCGGGAAAGTAATCCCTTTTCCTGATCGCATACGGGAGATGATTTGCCGTGAAGCTGCTGAGCATCGCTGTTCCCTGCTACAACTCGCAGGATTATATGGCCAAGGCCGTGGAGTCTCTGCTGCCGGGCGGGGAGGATGTCGAGATCCTGATTGTGGACGACGGTTCGAAGGACGGCACGGCGCAGATTGCCGACGATTTTGAGCGGCGCTATCCGGGCATCGTCCGCGCCATCCACCAGGAGAACGGCGGGCACGGCGACGCCGTGATGACCGGGCTGAAAAACGCCGCCGGCCTCTATTTCAAGGTGGTGGACAGCGACGACTGGGTGGACGCGGAGGCCTATCCGCGGATCCTGGCTGCCCTCCGTACACTGGCGGAGCAGCACGTCGACATGCTGATCAGCAATTACATCTACGACAAGGTCGGCGTGAAGCACAAGCATGTGACGCGCTACCGTCACGCGCTCCCGCAGGGGCGGGTGTTCGGCTGGGAGGAGACGCGGCATTTCCGCAAGGGACAGTATATCCTGATGCACTCCGTGATCTACCGAACCCAGCTGCTGCGCGACTGCGGCCTGACGCTGCCGAAGCATACGTTCTACGTGGATGAACTGTATGTGTACCTGCCGCTGGTGAACGTGGAGAGCATCGTCTACCTGGACGAGGACTTCTACCACTATTTCATCGGTCGGGAGGATCAGTCCGTCCAGGAGCAGATCATGATCAAGCGCATCGACCAGGCGCTGCTGGTGAACCGTCTGCTCGTCAGCTCGGTGGACCCCTACAGCGTGGAGGACACGCACAAACGCCGCTACATGCTGAAATTCCTGGAGATCATCACGGCGGTCTCCTCCGTCCTGCTGATCAAGAGCGGCACGGCAGAGAGTCTCCGGAAAAAGCAGGAACTGTGGGAATTCATTGAGCGGGAAAACCCGCGGGTCCACAGATTCCTGCGCTACCGGCTGCTGGGACAGCTGGCCAACCTGCCGGGCAAAGGCGGCCGCGCGCTAGCACTCGGCGTATACAACATCTCCCGGAAAATCTTCGGGTTTAACTGAGCCGCACAAATAAAGAAAAAAACGGAATCCGGAAGGAGCGCAAGTGTTTGCCAACTTTCCGGATTTCGTTTTTTGAGGCTTTGCTGTTCTTGCAGAGCAAGGAATTTCGACGGAGAGGATTTCGCGGCCTGCGGGCCGCGACCAGGTCCGCAGCCGGACTGGCAGCTTTCCGATCGCGCTTTGGACCTTCGGATGCATGTTGTTGCTCGACTTGCAGATTTTGATTGAGAACAGTATAAAGAGGTTCCGCGCCTGCGGGCGCGGCCAGAGGCTTTCCGATCGCCTCTGGACTCTTCGGGTGCGACCTTTTGGTGATTTTGGGGATTTGAATAGGAACGGCCTCTCTGTCGCTGATGCGGCATCGCCCCAGCAAGCTGGGGCGGCAGAAGAGTGGTTCCGCGCCTGCGGGCGCGGCCAGAGGCTTTCCGATCGCCTCTGGACTCTTCGGGTGCGACCTTTTGGAGAGTTCTGGCTTTTCGGCATGAGAACCCTCCCCCGCCCCTCCCTACCGAGGGAGGGGAGAGGGCGCGCGGTCAGCTCGAGAAATTTCTGCTTGAATTGGAGCCCTTACGGTTGAAGAGCAGATCGTGAACGGTTTCTCTTGATGAATTTCGGATGCTGTCCGTAAACCCGGACAGCAGGGCTGCGGCACACCCCTCCCTCGGTAGGGAGGGGTCGGTGTAGGGTTCTCCTGCGCTGAATATCCCAAAGCCACCAAAAGAGTGCATTCCGAAGGTCCAGGGCGATCGGAAAGCCCTGGTCGCGCCCGCAGGCGCGAAATCTCTTTGCCCGAAGGGCGGAGGGGCCGTCTCTGTCAAGCTTTCCCCGAACCTCCAAAAGAGGATGCTGCCGAAGGTTCAGGGCGATCGGAAAGCCCTGGTCGCGCCCGCAGGCGCGATATCTCTTTGCCCGAAGGGCGGAGGACCCATCCTTGATATCCCCAAGCCACCAAATAGGTGCATCGCCGAAGGTCCAGGGCGATCGGAAAGCCCTGGTCGCGCCCGCAGGCGCGAAATCTCTTTGCCCAATTTTCCAAAACTGCTTGAAGAAACCGCGCTTTCCATGCATAATGGCATCAGACAAAAAATGGATGGGAAACCCGTCGAAGAGAGGAGGGAAGCGCGTGGCCTACAGTGAGCTGATCAAAAATTTCAGCCGGATCCGCGAGTATATGCGGGAGTTTTATCTGTATGGGTTCAAGAGCCGGGATGAGTACGCAACGCGCCGGAGCGGGCGCTCCTATGACGATGAGCGGCGGCGGCTGGAGAGCTGGCTGGGCGACGCCATGCGCTTCCGGCAGACGACGGAGGGAAAGAACGTCTTCATCTCGATCGACACCCGCGTCTCCCGCCACAACCCGCTCTACGCCGCATGGAAAGCAAAGAGCTTCACCGACGGGGACATCACGCTGCACTTTGTCCTGTTCGACATTCTGAGCGAGCCGGAGACCGCGCTGACCCTCGCGGAGCTGATGGAGCGGATCGACGGGTACCTGCAGGGCTTCCGGGAGCCGCGGATGTTCGACGAGTCCACCGTGCGCAAGAAGCTCAAGGAGTACGCGGACGAGGGCATCATCACAGCCGAAAGGGACGGGAAGACGGTCCGCTACCGCCGCGCCGGGGCGGAGATGCAGCCGGACTCGGACCTCCTGGACTTCTTCTCCGAGGTCGCGCCCTGCGGGGTGATCGGCTCCTACCTGCTGGACAAGCAGGGCGCGCACGACGGGCACTTCGCCTTCAAGCACCACTACATCACTTCCGCGCTGGACAGTGAGGTGGTCTGTTCGCTGTTCCTGGCGATGCGGGCAAAGCGCGCTGTCACGCTGGAGATTGCCTGGCGGCGGCGCGAGTGGATCCGGGAGCGCCAGGCGGTGCCGCTCCGGCTGATGGTGAGCGCGCAGAGCGGGAGGCAGTATCTGATGGTCTACCTGCCCAGCATCCAGCGGATCCAATCCGTGCGGACCGACGCCATCCTGTCCGTCCGCCCGGGGGCGGTCTGCGACCGCTTTGACGAGCTGCGGCAGACGCTGGACGGCATGGCGCCGCACCTGTGGGGGATCAGCACCCAGGGCCGGACCGGCCAGCGGCTGGAGCACGTGGAGTTCACGGTCCACTACGAAAAGAACGAGCCGCACATCCACGCGCGGCTGGAGCGGGAGAAGCGCTGCGGGACGGTGGAGCGGCTGGACGGAAACACCAGCCGCTTCTCCGCGGACGTCTACGACGCCGGCGAGCTGATGCCCTGGATCCGCACCTTCCTCTGCCGGATCACATCCATCTCCTTCTCCGATCCGCTGCTGGAGGCGCGCTTCCGGGAGGACCTGCGGGAGATGTACGCGCAGTACGGCCTGGAAGGGGGTGCGGAGGCGTGATATTCAGCGAACTGTACAGCGCTTACTACAACACCGTGGCGGCGGTCCTGAAGGCCGCCTGCGGACACCCGCTGGAGAAGGGGGAGCTGCGGCGCATCATCGGCGAGAAGGCGTTCGGGGAGAGCGCGCTGAACATCGCGCCTGCGCTGGCGGAGGAGCGCTGGCAGCTCCTGCGGGCGGACGGCACGACGCCGATCGCGCACGCGCCCACGATGCCGCTGACCGCGCTGCAGCTGCGCTGGCTGAAGGCGATCTCCCTGGATCCCCGGGTCCGGCTGTTCCCGGAGGCGGTCCCCGACCTCCCGGACGTGGAGCCGCTGTTCACGCCGGAGGACTATACGGTGTTCGACCGGTACGCGGACGGGGATCCCTACGCGGACGAGGCCTATATCCGGCACTTCCGGCTGATCCTCCGCGCGATCCGCGAGCGGACGCCGCTGGAGATCGAGAGCGCCACCGGCAGGGGCAGCCGGGTGCGGCGCTGCCTGATGCCCGAGTATCTGGAGTACTCGGAGAAGGACGATAAGTTCCGGCTCATCGGCTCCGGCTGCCGCTGGGGAAACACGATCAACCTGGGCCGGATCCTTGCCTGCGCGCCGAGCGAACGGCTGCTCGAGCCAGGCCCTGCGGCGCGGCCGGAGCAGGCGGCGGTGGAGCTGGAGCTCCGGGACCGGCGGAACGCGCTTGAGCGGGTGATGATGCACTTCGCGCACTTTGAGAAGGAGGCGGAGCGGCTGGACGGGGACCGCTACCGGCTCCGCGTGATCTACGACCGCGAGGACGAGACCGAGATGGTGATCCGCATCCTCGCCTTCGGGCCGATGCTCCGCGTGACGGCCCCGGAGGATTTCGCGGAGCTGATCCGGGAGCGCCTGCGCCGGCAGAAAATGTTTCTTTCGTAAATCGAGTTCGCAGCTTTTTTTCCGTGATTCCCTCCCGGAAACATGGTAGCATTCGAACCGTGAGGAGGAGATCCTCACCCGGAGACGCTCACAGCCGAGAAAAAGTCCAGGCGGGCCGCCCATCTTTCGGGAGGGGCCCCGCATCCAGCCGAAAGGCAGCGTCTCGTCCTTCAAAGGCACCAGCAGCAATCTCTGCAGCTTACGGTCAGCAGCTGACCCCGGTCAGCCGTGTGGGTTCGAATCCCACTGTACAGGGTGCCTTGTCCCGAATGCTTCCGTTAAGGAGGGAACCCCATGTCCATGCTTGATTTTATCCGGCAGCTGACGAACGTCACCCGGACGGAGAACGGCGCCGTGACCCCGCGGACCACCCGCTCCGACTGTCTGGATCTCTTTGCGACGATCGGCGCGCTGCGCTCCGCGGAGGAGCGCGAGATTATCCGCCGCTTCCAGCTCGCCTGGGCGGAGGACCGCGACCTGGCGGTCCGGACGCTGTTCTACGCGCGGGACGTGCGCGGCGGACTCGGTGAGCGCCGGACCTTCCGTGTGCTGCTGCGCTATCTGGCTGAGCAGGAGCCGGCGACCGTCCGGCGCAACCTGCGGGCGGTCAGCGAGTATGGGCGCTGGGACGACCTGCTGGTGCTGATCGGCACCCCCTGCGAGGCGGACGCGGTCAACCTGATCGCGGCGCAGCTCCGCGAGGACCTGGAGCGCGACGCGCGGGACGAGCCCATCTCGCTCCTGGCCAAGTGGCTTCCGTCCGTCAACGCCTCCAACCCGGAGACGGTGCGGACCGCGCGGCGGATCACCCGCGCCCTCGGGATCTCGGACGCGGTCTACCGCCGGATGCTCACCCGGCTGCGGACGCGGCTCCGCCTGCTGGAGAACAGCCTCCGCGAGCGGGATTATACCTTCGACTACCAGGCGCAGCCCTCCCGCGCGATGTTCGTCTACCGCCGGGCGTTCCTGCGCAACGACGGGGAGCGCTACCGGGCTTATATGCAGCGGGTGGCGGAGGGCCGCGCGACGCTGCACACCGGGTCCCTGAACCCCTGCGACCTGGTGGGCCAGGCGCTGGACTTCCGCGGGACGCCGGCGGAGCGGCAGGTGCTGGACACCACCTGGCGGGCGCTGGACGACTGGACAGACGGCCGCAACGCGCTGTGCGTGGTGGACACCTCCAGCTCCATGTTCTGGACCGGGAACCCCCGCCCCTTCGCGGTGGCGATGTCCCTGGGCCTGTACTTCGCGGAGCGGAACCGCGGCATCTTCCGCAACAGCTTCATCACCTTCTCCGACACCCCCCGGCTGATTGAGATCAAGGGGCAGGATCTGGTGGACCGCGTGCGGTACTGCACGAACTTCTCCGAGGTGGGCTCCACCAATATCCAGGCGGTCTTCGAGCTGGTGCTCCGCGCGGCGGTGCTGCACCGGGTGCCCCGGTCGGAGATGCCGGAGACGCTGTACATCATCAGCGACATGGAGTTCAACGTCTGCTCCCGCAACGCGTCGATGAGCAACTTCGAGTACGCCCGCCTGCTGTACGCGCAGCACGGCTACCGGCTGCCGGACCTGGTGTTCTGGAACGTCCAGAGCCGCAATTCGCAGCAGCCGGTCACCCGGGATGAGCGCGGCGTCGCGCTGGTCAGCGGCTACACGCCCCGCCTGTTCGAGCAGGTGATCACGGGCTCGACTCCTTATGACATGATGCTTCAGGTGCTCAACGGCGAGCGCTACCGCGCGCTTTGCGCCTGAGGCCCAAGGAAAGGCACGCACAGCAATAACCTGCAAATACCTTTTAAGTATTACGGAGCCCCGAGCTCCAGCAAAACAACGTGCCTTGTATGAACCAATTCCGGCGGAAGGAGGAGCTGCCATGCTGGAAATCAAGGGAAAGTTCGCGACAGCGATCTGTTACGCGAAGATTATCGAGGAAGAGGCGATCGAGCAGATCCGCCGGATGTGCGACACCGAGCTGACTGAGGGATGCCGGGTGCGCATCATGCCGGACGTGCACGCGGGAAAGGGATGCACCATCGGAACCACCATGACCGTGCGGGACAAGGCGTGTCCGAACATTGTGGGCGTGGACATCGGATGCGGCATGTACACCGTGGCGCTGGCGGAGCGCGAGCTCGACTTTGCGCGCGTCGACGAGGCGTGCCATTTCATCCCTTCCGGCATGAAGGTCTGGGAGGGACGCGTGGAGCACTTTGACCTGACCGGGCTGCGCTGCTACCGGGAGCTGCTGGACAGCCGCCGCCTGGAGCGCTCCCTCGGAACCCTCGGAGGGGGAAACCATTTCATCGAGATCGACCGGGCGTCCGACGGGGCGTATTACCTGGTGATCCACTCCGGAAGCCGGAACCTCGGAAAGCAGGTGGCGGAGTACTACCAGCATCTGGCGGTGGAGCTGCACCAGGGGAAGGAGGAGTACTTCCACCGGCGGGACGAGCTCATCCGCACCTACAAGGAGCAGGGACGTCGCAGCGAGATTCAGGAGGCGATCCAGGCGCTCGCGGAGGAATTCCGCGGACGGGAGCCGCTGGTGCCGGAGGACCTCTGCTGGCTGCACGGATCCTATCTGGAGGACTATCTGCACGACGTGGAGATCTGCCAGCGCTTCGCGCGCCGGAGCCGGGAGCTCATGGCGGAGATCATCCTTCAGCGGACCGGAATGACCGCGCTCGGATCGTTCCACACGATCCACAACTATATCGACACGGACGAGATGATCCTCCGCAAGGGAGCGATCGCGGCGCACGCGGGGGAGCAGGTGCTGATCCCGATCAACATGCGGGACGGATCGATCCTCGCGGTGGGACGCGGATCCCCCGAGTGGAACTACTCCGCGCCGCACGGAGCGGGACGCCTGATGTCCCGCGGAAAGGCGAAGGGAACCCTGGACCTGGAGGCATACCGCGAGGCGATGGAGGGGATCTACACCACCTCCGTCAACGAGAACACCCTGGACGAGGCGCCGATGGCGTACAAGTCCCTGGAGGACATCCTCGATGTGGTGCAGGAGGCGGTGGATGTGCTCGACATCCTGAAGCCCGTGTACAATTTCAAGGCGTCGGAATAACATGGCAAACCAAAAGCCGCGGGAGGGCCTGTGCTCTTCTGCGGCTCTTTTGTGGGTTCAGGTCTGCGGATGGGCGTTCAGCTCCTCGATCAGAGTGACCGGTTTGACGGTCAGCTCGACCCAGGTGGGGATGAAACCGCTCTTGACGGCGTTGCGGACGGAGCGGAGGTTGGACCAGGCGGAGCAGTAGAAGGGGACCTTCCCCCGGCGCAGAATCTCCCGCGCCAGACGGCTGGTCATCGCGGAGGCGATGCCGCGGCGGCGGTACGCCGGCAGGACGTCGACGCCGATCTGCCACATGGCGCCGCAGTCCGCGGAGCAGGCGGCCAGGCCGACGAGCTTGTCTCCGTCGTATGCGCCGACGCCGAGCACGTCGAGCTGCTTCCGGTCCGCGCACAGCGCGTTGCTCCACTCGGGGAGATACAGGGGGTCGAATTCCGGCGGCTCCAGCACCCGCAGCGCGGCCGCGCAGGACAGCTCGGGAATCCGCTCCGGGTCCGGGAGGTAGTACTCCGAGAGAAAGCAGGTTTTGTATCCCATCTCCGCCAGCCGGTCGTCCAGCCAGTGCATGGCGGGCGTCTCAAAGCAGCGGTAGAAGGTGTTCCGCCGGACGTACTCCTCGGCGATCCCGATCACATCGGGCTCCGCCGCGGCGACCACGTTGTTCCCGTAGGACACCAGGTGGCAGAGGATCGGTTCTTTCAGATAACTGCGGGCGTTCGGGCCGAGGCGGTGCGGAACGATCACGGGACCGTCCGCGCGGAAATCCTCCGCCCGGCAGCCGATGTCCTCCGCGGACTGCGCCATGGCGATCCGCGGCATCTCCTGTTGGGTCATAGCGGTGCACCTCTTTTTATTTCAGCCTGGGTTTCCAGTCGTCGGCTCGGTCGAGGAAGAGCTCGGCGAAATCGCCGTCCGCGAAGATGCGCAGGAGCTTGTCCATGTGCCAGATCCAGTGCGACTGCAGCACGTCCTTGAGCTCCATCCAGAACACCCTGCCCTCCTCGGAGGAGACCAGCTCTCCGGAGAACCGCTCCGCGCGGAACAGAAAGACGACATAGCGCGAGTCGTCCTCGTTGATCCACTCCTTGACGCCGCACAGCTGCGGATGCTCGATGGTCAGGCCGGTCTCCTCCTTCATCTCGCGGATGACGGAGTCGACGATCGGCTCGTGCTCCTCGACATGCCCGCCGGGGAAGGTGATCCCGCCGGCATACGGGCCGATTTTTTCCTCGACCAGGACCCTGGATCCGTCCCGGATCATGCACATGTTCGTGAGAATCACCCGCTCGGTGCGCTCCATCGCGATGCCTCCTCAGCCTTCCAGTATGTCGTTGATGGCTTCCTGCCTGGACTGGGGGACCCAGTGGCCCTCCAGCACAATGTCCGTGTCCGTGGCCCCGAGGGTTTCCGCGAGTTTCCGGGAGAGCGCCGGATCCTTCTCCCAGGTGGGGAAGGCGCCGCAGTCGGCGTCCCCGAGGAACAGCACCCGCTCCCCGGGCACGAGCACCAGGGACGCGTCGTCCGTGTGCGGGGACTCGGTCTGGAATACCCGGACCGGACAGTTCCCGGCGTCGAGCAGGAGCTCGCCCGTGAAGGTCAGATCGGCGGGGACCACCGTCACCGGGCGGCTGCCCGCGTACTCCAGGCGGATCGACGGATCCATGGCGAGGAACATCTCCCGGCCCTCGCGGGACAGCCGTTCCCGGAAATCCCGCAGGTGGAAGTCCGTCTGCGTGTTGGCGGCGCACAGGCCGCAGACCGCGTGCATTCCGAAGGTGTGGTCCCAGTGCCAGTGGGTCAGGACCGTCAGCGCTGGCAGGGGCAGCCCCTCCGCCTCCAGGGCCCGGTAGAACTCTGTGACGTGGGCGTCGGAGTGCCCCGCGTCGACGGCGAGGCTCCAGCGGTCCCCGCGGACATAGCCGAGGTTCGGGCGGTCGCGCTCCTCCTCGAAGGGATAGTACCAGATGCGTTCCGTCAGTCGGGCCAGGGGCATGGGATCACCTGCTTTCGTTTACTGTGAGAATAGATCCTTTTATATCTGTTATGGACAATAATACGGATGTATGATTATGATTCTTGTTCCCGGTCCCACGCCTCTCCGGCCAGGCCCTCCAGCAGGGAGCCGCAGGCCCAGGGCATCAGCGCGAACCAGGTCGAGGCCGGGGAGCCGTCCGGGTAGCGCTCCTTGAGTAGCCCCTCGCTGTGGCAGAAGCGCTCGGACATCCAGCCGGTCTTCCCGTAGCCGAACTCCCTGTCGAAGGTGTTGTGGCACTGGCAGCTCCACAGCAGCGTGTCCTCCATCCGGCTGCGGATATAGGGGTCCTCCCGGAAGTGCAGATAGTAGGCCAGCTCGTCCAGCACCGAGGAGGACATGGGGTGGACGTGCGGGTTGGTGACGGAGGTGATGCTTCCGCCGCAGCTCGACCACCCGACGGTGCTCAGGGGCGGCGTCTGAATCGGCGAGTTGTAGCAGAATTTGAAGGTGAACTCGTATTCCAGCGCGTCCCGCAGATGGTCCAGCAGCGTCTCCGGGTCGCCGGCGCCGATCGCGTGCAGATGCCGGACCGCCCGGATGTAGCTCAGAATGCCCTCGGAGTCGACGTTCTTGTCGATGTCCAGGGGTCCGCCGTAGCACTCCCCGTGCCTGATGTAGGCTTCGTGGTACCAGCGCTCGCTGCGCAGCAGCCCGGGCAGAAAGGCGCGCTCGCCCGTCAGCTCGCAGTAATACGCCGCGGCGGCCATGCACCAGGCGCCGGAGAAGCTGTCGTACTCGAGCCCCGCGCCGGTTGTCTCCGAGAAAATATACGGGTACTCGCCGTCCGTGTTCCGGCTCTGCTCGGTTTGCCGAAGCACCTGCCCGGCGAAGGCGAGCCAGTCCGCGTGCTCCGTTCCCCGGGCCCGCTCGCAGGCATAGGCCTTCAGAATCAGGTAGACGCTCTGACCCACCAGGTAGGCTGCGTGCCCGGGCGTCCGCTGCCGGTCGTACCACCAGCCGCGGTTGCTCCAGACGCCGTCCTCCTCCGTGAGGTACGGCAGGCCGCTGCGCTCATTCAGGCTGTGGGCGACGATATGTCCGATGCAGTCGAGCGCCTGCGCGCGCATATCGGCGTCCCCGAGCCGGTGCGCGGAGAGCAGCATGGGCACCGCCGCCGAGAGGCCGTTGGTCCAGGTGATGGACGGGAGCGGCCGGTACTCGAAGCGGCCGCCGCGGTCGAACACGAACCCCGCGTAGCTGTGCCGCTCCGGGAGCCAGGCGTCCCGGGCGACGGCCCCGGCGATCATGCGCACGGTCTCCCGGACGGAGCAGCGGCGGCGCGGCGGTTCGTGCCAGCGGCCGTACACCCATCGGAGCGCCGGCTGGATGCCGCGCTCGTCCTCCGCGGGGAGGTCGAAGCAGACCACCCGGACGGTCACGGTCTCGCCCTTGCGGATGTGAAAGCAGTTCTCCCCGAGGGGCTTCCGGGGCAGAGCGGTGTGCGCGTCGAGAAACATCCACGGCGCGTTCTCGTAGCCCAGGGTCGTCCAGACCTCGCCCCGCTCCAGGGAGCAGCCGAAGCCCGCGTACTGGTCGAAAGCCCCGCGCACGCCGGGCCGCCAGCCCTGCCGGACGCCGTCCGCGTACACATAATAGGGGGTCGCTGCGATTCCCGTGACACGGCCGCGGCAGAAGACCAGCGCACAGGGGTGCGACAGCCGGTCGCTGCGCACCATCCACCAGGGCGACGCCGGAAACTCCTCCCGCATCCGCAGGCGGGGCGACTGGCTGTCCGTCACCAGCGGCGTGTCCCCGCGGTTGGTGCCGTACAGGAATCCGGGGAGGAAGAACCGCGCCGAGGGATCGGCCGGGCAGGCCAGCGCGATCCGGATCACGCCCGTGAAATCCTCCTCCGCCGTGATCCGAAGCTCGATCTCCCCGGGATCGCTGCCCGGGACGGGCTTCCTGTCCGCCCGGAGTGCGGCATCCGCCAGGGATCCGTAGCGTTCCGATCCGCCCTGCCGCCGGGCCGTCAGTTCGATCCGATGCATATCTCCGCCTCCCGTGTCTCTCTTCCCAGCGCAGTATACAACAAACCGCCGGAATTGAAAAGCGGACGGCGCCCGACGTCCGAAAAACCGTTTGATTTTTCTCCCGCCGATATGGTATACTGACTTTTATAAAACGAGACCCGCCTGGGCGGAGAGGGGAGAGCCGTATGAAAAGGATCCTGAGTCTGGTGCTGGCCTGCGCGCTGCTGCTGCCGCTTTTCGGCGCGTTTGCCGAGGCGCCGCTGTTTGCCACGGTGGGTGAGTCGCGGGAGAAGGCCGAGTGGACCGGCTATTACGGGCTGGACGCGTCGCATTACGTGCTGGTGGTGCTGTCCGGGGATCGGGTGATCCGGGTTGTGGCGGAGCTGGACGAGGCGACCTCGGAACAGGTGTACGCCCTCCTGTGGGCGGACATGCCGGATGAGGACATGCGGGCGCAGATCGACGCGATCGTGGATCCGCTGCCGGTGGCCTGCACGGAGGATCTGACTGATCTGCGGATGGAGCAGGCGGAGCTGGACGCGCTCGTGGGCAAGTCCATACAGGAGCTCCTGGACGCGGGCTTTGAGGAGAGCAGCGCGGGCTACGGCGGCGAGGACGACGCGGTCGTGTTCACGCTGAACAGGAGCGTGTTCGAATACGAGTTCACCGTGAACGAAAACACGGCGGCGTATGAGCAGGCGGCCGAGGCGAACGACTACAGCACGCTGACGGTGAAGAGCGCGAACTATTACGGCATCTCCCACAACGCGGTGGATCTGTGCTACAAGGCGGACGGCAGCCATGTTCCCATGGAGCAGAACATTGAGGGGTTCGACGAGTTCATGGGGATCCTCGAGATGATCATGGCAGCCGCCGAGTCCGGCGAGGCGGTGGACCCCGAGGAACTGATCAACAGGCTGGTTGAGCTTGCCCCGGAGAAGGAGGACGAGATCCGGGAGCTGGTTCAGTCGGTTTTCCAGATGGCGGAGTAAGGTCTTTTCAGCATGTCAGGCAGGCGGTAAGCCTGCCTGCTTTCAAAATCGGAGGAATGAGCCATGATAAGCAAGCAATCCACCGCGCGCATCCGTGTCTGCACCCGGCCGGTCTGTGAGGAGGCCTACCCGGCGGGCCTGGCCCGCAGCGTCCACCTGGCCTGCGATCCGGACGGGACCGGATGGCGGCCCCTGAACAGAAACTACGGCATTCTCTTCGCAGAGGGGCGGATCTCCGAACAGAACACGATCGTGCCCCTGGGCGTCCGCGATCCCCGGATTTTCCGCATGGCGGACGGCGCCGTCGGGATCACCGCCGTGCGGGTCCACGAGGACGGCTCGGAGGACGAACAGGGCGGCGGCAGGCGGCTGCTCTGGCGGACGCGCGACCTGATCCATTTTGAGGCACTGGGCCTGCAGGAGCAGGTGCCGGAGGCGTCCGACACCCTGGAGGTGGACCGGGAGATGGCGGAGGCGGCGCTGCGCTGGTGGAGCCCGATCACGTATCTCCGTGCGGAGGCGCTGGACGGCGGTCGGGCACGGCTGTACTACAGCGACGGCTCCAGCCGGGAGAAGCGGATCCGCTGGGAGGGCGGCCGGGGCACGCTCACGCAGCAGCGCTTCCGGTTCCCGCTGGCGAAGGGTTACGGCGACCCGGTGATCTTCCCCTGGGACGGGAAATGGTACTACATCTCCACCAACGACAACCTGAACGACATCGGGATCTATCTCCGGGAGGCGGACTGCGTGGAGGCGCTGTTCGCGGAGGGGGCGGAGGAGCACCTGATCCTGCCGTTCAGCCCGGAGCGCGGCTTCGAGCAGACCTTCTGGGCGCCCGAGTTCCACGTCATCGGCGGCGAACTGTACATCCTCTTCGCGGTCAGCGGACACGCCTGGGGGCCGCAGTGCCACCTGATGAAGCGAAGAAAGACGGGCCGCATGACGGAGGAGGACGGCTGGGAGAACCCCATCCGCGTGGTGCGCCGGGACGGGAGCCCGCTGGCGGAGGGCGCCATCACGCTGGACATGACCTATGTGAAGGCCGAGAGCGGCTCGTACGTGATCTGGTCCTACCGGGAGCACATCGGCACGCCGCTGGACTCCGGCTCGATGCTCTATATCGCCCCGGTCGACGAGCGGGAGCCCTGGCGGCTGACCGGTGAGCCGGTGCTGCTCACGCGCCCGCTCTACGGCTGGGAGAACGTCTCGGGTACGATCAACAACGAGGGTCCCCATGCCTTTGCGCGGGACGGGAAGATCTACGTGACCTACTCCGGCGGATCCGCGAACGCGTATACCTACGCGCTGGGCCTGCTGACGGCGGACACGCGGAGCGACCTCACGGATCTGCGCTCCTGGACGAAGAGCCTCACGCCGGTCCTGACCTTCTACTCGGTGGCCGGCGAGTACGGCCCCGGGCACAACTCCTTCTTCGTCAACGAGGAGGGGGAGCTCATGATCGCCTACCACGCGGAGACCGGCCTGAAGGAGTCGCTCCGCTGCGACGGCATCCGCCGGGTGCATTTCCGCGCGGACGGCACGCCGTATTTCCAGATGGCGGCCTGGGAGGACCTGCAGGAAGAGGCCGTGCTCGGCGAATAAAGAAGAGAGGAAAACACAGGGATGGAACTGGAGAAATATATCGGCTGTTCCAAGGCCGCCCGGAAACTGATCCGCTCGGACCTGGTGCTGACCAACGCCCGGATCGTCAACGTCTTCACGGACCGCGTGGAGCTGGGCAGCATCGCCATCAAGAACGGCATGATTGTGGGCGTCGGCGAGGGCTACCAGGGCGAGAAGGAGCTGGACCTGCAGGGACAGTACGTGACCAGCGGCTTCATCAACGCGCATCTGCACCTGGAGTCCACCATGGTCAATCCGCAGGTGCTGATTTCGCAGGCCGCCCGGCACGGCACCACGACCTTCATCGTCGATCCCCACGAGGCGGCTAACGTTTCCGGCCGGGACGGCATCGACTATATCCTGGACCAGACGAAGCACTCTCCGGCGCACGTCTACGTCATGGTCGCCTCCTGCGTGCCCGCGACGGAGGTCGACGACAACGGCTTCCGGCTCACGGCGCGGGAGATGGCGTCGTATATCAAAAATCGCCGGGTGCTGGGCCTCGGCGAGGTGATGGACACTCTGGCGGTGATCAACGGCGACCCGGAGATGAACGCCAAGATCCAGCTCTTCGACGGCAAGATCAAGGACGGGCACGCCCCCGGCCTTTCGCGGGAGGATCTGGCGGCCTACGTGATGGCCGGCATCACCACCGACCACGAGAGCACCACCTACGAGCAGGCCATGCTGGAGCGCTCCATGGGCATGGTCTGCCATATCCGCGAGGGCAGCGCCGCGCACGACTTGGAGGCGATCGTCAAGGGCATTGTGGAGAACAACACGAACACCGAGGGCTTCTGCTTCTGCACCGACGACCGGCACATCGAGGACATCATGCGGGAGGGCGACATCGACAACAACGTCCGCAAGGCGGTCAGCATGGGCATCAGCCCCATCGCGGCGATCAAGATGGCGACGATCCAGCCGGCGCGCTGCTACGGCCTGCGCCGGACCGGCGCGATCGCCCCGGGGTACGACGCGGACCTCGTGGTCTGGGACTCCCTCAAGGACTTCAACGCGCAGATGGTCTTCTACAACGGCCGCCGCATCGACGACATGCTGTGCATCAAGCCGGCGCCCTGCCCGCCGCAGCTGCTGGACACCGTGCACCTGGCGCAGATCGACCCGCAGAAGCTGGTGATCCGCCCCGGCGCCGAGCCCTTCCCCGTGATCCGGATGATCCCCGGCGAGATCGTGACCGAGCGGGTGGACCGGGTGCTCCCCGGCACCGAGGACGGCGGCCCCTTCGTCCCGGACGAGACCTTCAGCAAGATCGCCTGCTTCGAGCGCCACCACTACACCGGCAAGATCGGCGTCGGCGCGGTGACGGGCTTCGGGATCCGCGGCGGCGCCATCGCCTCGTCGGTCTCCCACGACAGCCACAACATCATCGCCATCGGCGACAACGACGAGGACATCCTCCTCGCCGTGAAGGAGCTGGAGCGCACCCGCGGCGGCTACACCGTCGTCGAGCACGGCCAGGTCTTCGACACGCTGGAGCTCCCGATCATGGGCCTGATCTCCGACCGCAGCTACAATTACGTGAGCAAAAAGGTCCGCCGGATGACGGCCAAGGCCCACAAGATGGGCGTCCCGGACAACATCGAGCCCTTCATCACCCTCTCCTTCATGGCCCTCCCCGTGATCCCCGAGATCCGCTGCACCCCGCGCGGGGTCTTCTCGGTGAAGGAGTGGCGGATGCTGACATGAAACAGAGAAAAGAAACATGCTGACTTTGAGCAGACATAAGGATTGACTACAGACTGCAGTTGATGATAAGTGCTGCCCGTGGAGGGAGTGAGGCAGGATGAGATCTCGCATACTGGCCTTTCTCTTTCTTTTGATGCTATGTTTTACGTTCTGCAACTGTGCTTATGCGCATATTCCATGTGAGTGCTATCATTCTCCTGAAGAATGCACATGCTTTATTCAACTGGGTGATCAGGGAAAAGCAGTAGAAGGGATCATACACGAACTCCAGAAACAAGGATATTTAGGTAAACTCAGGAAAAAGGCTGAGTTTACTGCTGAAGTCAGGCAGGCAGTTGTTCAGTTCCAGGAAGAGCATGACCTGGAATGTAACGGATATATGGATGATGAGACTTTGAGTGTTTTGCTAACAGGCAGTATGTCAGAAATAGAATCTGCATACGGTTTTGTTCCAACGGATGGAGGAAGGAAATACCATTCAAATCCGTATTGCTGCTCTATGGATTATCCAAGAAGGATATCATGTGTTAATGCACGTATATTAGGGATTGTTCCCTGCTTGAAATGTAGTAGAGACGGATATAAACCTTATAGCGAAACGGATGAAATTCATTATATTGCAAGAACAAGAGACTTAGCGGATGATTATAATACAATAGAAAACGTTAAGAGTGATTCAATATCGTCCGAAGACAATACTGTAGAGCAAAACAGCATCTATATTGGAAACCAGAATTCACATGTATTCCATTTCAACTTCTGTAGTGCTGTGGATCATATGAGCGAGAAGAATCTGGTGGTATTTCATTCCCGGGAAGAAGCGATGGAAGAAGGGTATACACCCTGCAGCAGATGCCAACCGTAATCCAACTCTTTTACTAATCTCAAGTTAAATTACAAATCAAGAAAAGGCATGTAACCGAAGGTCCAGGGCGATCGGAAAGCCCTGGTCGCGCCCGCAGGCGCGAAATCCCTCTGTTGATAATAAGCATACGAAACTGAGATCAGTGTTATGTGAAAAAAGGCACCGCCCAGTGCGATGCCTTTTCAGCAGGGAAAAATCAGTCGGTCAGACTCACAGGCTCCTCGCCGAAATCCTGATAGGCCACGATGTCCAGCCCGCAGGACTCCAGATAGCCGATGAGGAAGGAACGGCGGTACTGCGGCAGATAGCCGTCGGTGCCGTCGCCGGCGGTGCGGTACTCCTGTACCAGGGTCTCATCGCCGCCGCAGAAGCGCTCGATGTCCTCCCGGTAGGAGCCCTCCTTCGCGAAGTCCGCGGTGACCACGTTCCAGGCGCTGCCCTGCCGGGTGAGCTGCAGCACGCCGGGGTTCTCGCCGCCGGAGGTCATCTTCAGAACATTGCCGTCCAGCACATAGGTGAAGACCCAGAAGTTGCCGTAGACCGTCGCCGCGGTCTCGTCGCCGTTCAATTCGGTCTTCAGGAGAATGGGCGCGGGAACCAGCACGCCGCCCGGCTGGGGCGCGTAGCCGAGATCCGCGGAGGTCAGATACTCCATAATGGCGGCCATCATGGGATCCTCCTCGGCATAGGGATAGACGTAGGGCGGAAGGGCCTCCTCCGCGAAAGCAGTGCACAGCCCCAGCGCCAGTAGGATCGCCGCGGCGGCGACAGACAGGATACGCTTGGTCATCATTCTCTTTCCTCCTCGGTCAGTTGTGGATGGCGGGCTTGCGCCATCCGTCACCCAATAAACGACGCGAGCGGCGGATTTCATCCCGGTGGACGGGGAAAGATGTGGGAGAGGGTGGACGCAATGCTATGATATGCGAAATACCAATCTTATACCAATCTCAAGAAAAACCGCAAATCAAGCCCCAGCATGCACCCGAAGGTTCAGGGCGATCGGAAAGCCCTGGTCGCGCCCGCAGGCGCGAAATTAATAGTTCCGTCAAGCATTCCTTCTCACAATCCCCCGCACCGCCTCCGCGTAATCCGCAGGGTGATTGATCGAGAAATCGCCGTGGTACAGGCCGGGGAGGACGGTGAGCGTGCTGCCGGGGACGGCCTCGTGGATCCGTTCCGCCGAGCGGAGGACGCCGGGGAGTTCTTTGCCTCCGGCGTAGACGTGCACCCGGGCGGCGCAGGAGCGGATGGAATCTTTGAGGGTATAGGCGGTGTTGGCCCGCAGGAAAGCGGTCATGTCCGCCCGGGAGATCGCGCTGCTGTCCCGGTAGTATTCCTCGAACAGTTCCGGCTTCAGGCGCAGGGAGCGGAACTGCAGCCGCGCGAAGCACCTGCGGCGGATCAGACCGTAGCTGCAGGCCAGCGATGGCCCGATCAGCGCGTGGGTCAGCCGGGAGGGGAGGACCGTGGCGCTCTCCACCAGCGCATGGCGGCATACATCGCCGCGCCGGGACAGCATCTCCAGCAGCACCTGCCCGCCGAGCGACAGTCCGCCGATCAGCAGGACGGACCCGCCCAGCTCCCGGTCGATCCACGCGATCAGATTCGCCGCGCAGTCCTCGATGGAGGTGAAAGGCCGGCCGCTGCCCGCGTGGCCGTCGAGGATCGGCAGGAGGACGCGGTATTCGGACTGGAGCAGCTGCGCGGCCTCGCGGCAGCTCCACCAGGAGAGCCCGCCGCCGTGGAGCAGGAGGAGCGTTTTCCCATCTTTCGGACCGAATGCATGGTATTGCATGGGATACCTCTTTATACTGTGTTCTTACGAGGGGATTTCGCGGCCTGCGGGCCGCGACCAGAGGTCCGCAGCCGGACTGGCAGCTTTCCGATCGCCTCTGGACTCTTCGGGTGCATACCTTTACTTGATTTGTTTTCTTTCAAAAGACGGCCCCTCCGCCCTTCGGGCACCTCCCCAGCAAGCTGGGGCGGCACAGGTTACCGGACAATGCTGACCCGAACGCTCCAAAAGAGTGCAGCCCCGAAGAGTCCAGAGGCGATCGGAAAGCCTCTGGCCGCGCCCGCAGGCGCGGAACCTCCTGCTGTTATACCCCGGTGTCAGCTTTCCCGAACTTCCGAAGAATGCCTATGACGATCACGATGGCCAGGATGCCGGTGAGCAGGTCTGCGGCGGGCTGCGCCAGGAGGATGCCCCGGAAGCCCAGCCAGGCGGTGAGCGCGGTGATGGTGGCGAAGAACAGGATACCCTGGCGGGAGAGGGAGAGCACCAGCGCGCCGGCTGCGTTTCCCACCGCCTGGCAGACGCAGGTGGTGACCAGGGAGACGCCCACCAGCAGCGAGCTGAGCTGCATGAAGCGCAGCATCTCGATCCCCGCCTCGATCACCCGCTCATCGTCCAGAAACCGCCGCAGCAGGAACGGCGCGGCGAGGTACAGCACCCCGGCGTAACAGGCGCCGAGCGCCGCCTCGAAGCCGTACGCGAAGCGGAGCGTGCTCCGGAAGCGGCGGCGGTCCCGGCTCCCGTAGGTGTAGCCGAAGAGCGGCTGCCCGCCGAAGGCGAATCCGATCAGGGTCATCAGGCAGATCATGTTGATCTTCATGGCGATGCCCATGGCGGCGATGCGCTCGTTGCCGAAGGGCTCCAGCGCGCGGTTGGTGATCAGCATGCTCAGGCTGGACATGATGTTGGTGACGGAGGCCGGAACGCCGATCCGCAGGATCTCGCCGACCCGCTCCCCGGGAATCCGCGCCCGCCGCGGATCCAGGGTCATTACGCGGCACTTTTTCCGGATCATCAGGACGTACAGCGCGCAGGAGAGGACGTTGCTCAGCACGGTCGCCAAGGCCGCGCCGCCGGCGCCCATCCCGAAGGTGAAGATGAACAGCGGGTCCAGCAGGATGTTGGCCGCGGACCCGGCCACGGCGCCCCACATGCCCAGCGACGCGAGCCCCTCGGAGCGCAGCTGGTTGTTCGGGATCATCGAGAAGATGATGAAGGGCGTGCCCAGGGCGATCCAGGTGAAGTAGTCCGAGGCGTGGGGGAGAGACTGCTCGTTGGCGCCCAGCAGGCGGAGGATCGGGTTTTGAA
This sequence comes from Clostridia bacterium, assembly GCA_017508975.1. Classification (GTDB taxonomy): domain Bacteria; phylum Bacillota; class Clostridia; order Christensenellales; family Aristaeellaceae; genus RUG11272. The sequence continues at coordinate 22,935 of JAFWQU010000012.1, forward strand.
AGAGCAGCATCGCCGCCATGAATACCAGCCCCGTGCCGAAGGCGGCGTACAGGCAGAAGGCGGAGACCGCGCCCGCCTCGCGGTCCCGCTTCTGCCCCAGCAGACGGGACATGAGCGAACTGCCGCCCAGCCCCCAGATATCGCCCATGGCGACGGACAGGACAAAGATCGGCGCGCAGACGGAGACGCCGGCCACGAGGTCCGTATCCCCGGTCAGGGAGATAAACCAGGTGTCCACCATGTTGTAGACAACGCTCAGCACCATGGCCAGGACGACCGGTACGGACAGTTTCAGATACGCCCGCGGCACCGGCGTGCGCTCAAACAGATCCCGCTGCAAGACGTTTCCCTCCCTGTGAATGGGGTTTTGCTCATTTCAAGATTATACTGATCTCAGTTTCATATGTATATTGTCAACAGGCGAATTTCGCGGCTTGCTGGCCGCGACCAGGTCTGCAGCCGGACTGGCGGCTTTTCGATCGCCCTGGACCTTCGGCAGCATCCTCTTTTGGAGGTTCGGGGAAAGCACGACAGAAACAGCCCCTCTGCCCTTCGGGCACCTCCCCAGCAAGCTGGGGCGGCACAGGTTACTGGACAATGCTGACCCATTAACTCCAAAGGGGTGCATCCCCGAAGAGTCCAGAGGCGATCGGAAAGCCTCTGGCCGCGCCTGCAGGCGCGGAATCTTTCTTTGTCGCCCCAGCTTGCTGGGGAGATGTCGCGCAGCGACAGAGGGGCCGTCCTTCGAAAGAAAACGAATCCAGCAACGGTATGCACCCGAAGGTCCAGGGCGATCGGAAAGCCCTGGTCGCGCCCGCAGGCGCGAAATCTTCTTGCTGAAAAACAGCATTCATATTCAAAAATCAGTATTACAGTTTCTCCCGGAGCCATTCCCGGATGATCGTCCGCATCCGCTCCGGGCAGCGGTCGAAATGGTGGGTCTCGCCGGGGATGACCTCCAGCCGGCAATCCCGGTAGCGGCGGGCGGCCTCCACAGAGTCCGCGAGGGGCACCACGTCGTCCGCGTCTCCGTGGAGCAGCAGCACCGGCCCAGGAAAGCGTTCGACGGCCTCCTCCACATGGATCGTCTGCGCCACGCGGACATAGCCGCTGTCCAGAGTCAGCCCCTTGATGACCGGGACACTGTCAGGGATCCGCAGGGGGTCGAAGCGGGTGCCCAGCATGTCCCCCTCCCGGGCGCAGCGCGGGATCATGAAGGCCGGCGCGCGGAGAATCAGCCCGCGGACGAGATCCGGCGCCATGCCGGCCACGAGGGCCGCGGTCAGGCCGCCCTGGGAGTGCCCGGACAGCCAGACGGAGGAGACGAAATCCAGCCCCCGGACCTCGTCGATCACGGCCAGCGTGTTGGAGATCCACTTGTGGAGCGTGTGCTTCCGGAACGCGCCGCCGCTCTCTCCGTGGCCGTACAGGTCCACCCGCAGGGTCGCGCAGCCGGCCTCGCGCATGGCCTCGCAGGAGGCGATGTTGTGCGGGCGGTCCTTGCTGCTGGTGAAGCCATGCAGAAAAATTACCAGCGGGCGGCGCTCCGGGTTCGGCCGCTCCAGCACGGCGCTCAGCCGGATGCCGTCGTCGAGGATGATTCTGCGCTCAGCGATGGACATAGCGCTTCACGCCTCCGTTTCGTATCCGGTTCGCGCCAGCGCGCGGATGGCGCCGTCGAGCTGATCCGCCTTGACCAGGAGATAGTCCGTGTTGAAGGTGGAGACGGCGAAGAGACTGATCCCCTCCGCCGCGAGCGCGGAGGACAGGCGCGCCAGAATTCCGACGAGCGAAAAGTCGAGCACGCCCTCCACGCGCAAGCCGCGCCAGCCGTCCTCCCGCGCCGTTGTGCGGGTGGGAACGTCCCCGGTTGCGCACACCAGGGAGAGCTCCTCGTCGGTTTTGGCGAGGAAGTAGAAGTGGCTGGTGAGGTCAGCCTCCGACAGAGAGGCAAGCTTGCAGACGGTCAAAGCGTCCGGCAGGAGTTTCAGTTTCATATATTTTTCCTTCCAGAGTATTGAAATCTTACAGGGAGAGGTTTCGCGGCCTGCGGGCCGCGACCAGGGCTTTCCGATCGCCCTGGACCTTCGGACTGCACTTTTTTGGAGTATTCGGGTCAGCATTGTGCAGTAACCTGTGCCGCCCCAGCTTGCTGGGGCGGTGCCCGGAGGGCGGAGGCAGATTGTTTCTGACAATGCCTGCCATGGGGAAATCCTTTTTTATTTTTTTGTTCAGGTACCAACCGGATCAAAACAGCGTATCAAGGTATGGGGACACACCCGAAACGTCCGGCGGCGGACTCGGCCATGCATCCCCGCTAAATCTCCTCCACCGGGAAAAAGAGCCTGTTCCGGCCGGTGATGGGCTCCGTGAAATCGCAGACGGCGCCGGAGAGGCGCAGCCCCTTGGACGGAATCACCCGCTCAAGCACCTCGGTGAAGACCTCGCCGTACTGTCCCGGCGGGACATCGGCCACCAGCCAGCGGCGGGCGGGCAGCGTCCACTTCTGCCAGCCGGGCGGCGGGACCGCGGCGGGGTTCACCTGGAGCCCCGCGAGATACAACCCCCTGGAGAAGCCGTCGGACCACGGCAGGAAGGAGCGGCTCACGTCGCTCATGGCGCCCCAGAAGCCGGCGAACAAGCCGTCCGGGTTGAGCTGCCCCAGAGGGGCGATCTCCTGAAAGTGCGCTTCCGCGTCCGCCCACAGCTCCCGGACGACATTGTGCTCCGCGGTGCACAGGCCCTCCTTGCCGATCACGGCGATCTCGGGAAGATCCATGATTTCAATGTCGATCATCGGGGTACCTCCAGTCGGCCGACGGCCAGCAGATTATCCTTGCCCATCCCGCACACATACGGGTTTGAGTCGAAACGGTAGCAGAAGTCCAGGAATGCCTCGCGCTGCTGCGGATCGCGCATGATCCGGACCAGCACCTCCCGGGGAACGGTCCTGCCGTAGGCGCCAGGCCCTGAGAGTTCGATGTCCTTCACGCCGTACCCCGCCAGGATGGACGTGAGCTCGTCCGGAAGAAAGGTGTAGGTGATGCACCAGGGCGCACCGCCGCGCTCGTACTCGGCAATCTCCTCCGCGCCGCCCATCAGTCCGTCGGACAGGACCTGCTCCGCGCGGCGCGGATCGAAGGTGAAGCGGTCGACCATGCGTTCCCGGTTTTCCACGCACCAGCGCACAAACGGATCCTCCGATTGCTCATCGAGAATGAACTGGTTCTTCTGGATCGGATTAGCCAGGTAGGGCAGCGTGCCCAGCCGGCTCGAGACGCTGAGCATCACGCGCTTCGCGGCGATGCGCACCAGCTCGCCGATGACCTCTTTCTGGCGCGGATAGGTGTAGGAGACCGGCGCGTCAAAGGAGATCACCAGGTCAAAGGCGCGGTCGGGGAAGGCGCTCAGATCCTCCAGCGCACCCTTCACGAAGGTCATCCGGTCCAGCACGCCCGCCTGCGCCGCCAGCTCCCGCGCCTTGTCGATCATCGGCTGGGAGATGTCGAAGTGGGTAACCCGGCAGCCGCGCCTGGCCAGCAGGATGGAGAAACGCCCGCAGCCCGCGCCGCCGTCGAACACGGTGCGGATTCCGTCCAGCTGCTCCAGCAGCTTCCGCTGGAGATGATCCTTCTGAATGATGTCGTCGATATAGGTTTCCTCGCGGCGGCTCTCCAGCTCGCCCTTGTCCGGCAGATTCCACTGCCGTTCCGCAATCAGCCGGCTATAGTCCATACGGTTCTCCTTGTGCAATCTCCCGGGACCGCCCGGTTTCATGGTTCCATGATAGCACGAAAGGGAGCGTTTGACCAGACGGGAATCCCGCATATCGGCGGATGCTTGCTTCTCAATCGGCAGGCCGCTATAATGGCCGCGTGAGAGGGGGACGATGAAGATGAAACTATTCGAGGGCAGAACGGCGGTTGTGACCGGCGGGGCGCATGGGATCGGCCGGGCGGTTGCGGACGCGTTTCTCCGGGAGGGCGCGGCGGTGCATATCATCGACCGGACGCCCGGAGACTGGTTCGTGGGCGACGTGGCGGACAAGGCGGCGCTCGAGCGCTTCGCGGCGGAGGTCACCGCGCAGAGCGGGAGGGTGGACTTCCTGGTCAACAACGCGCTGCCGCTCATGCGGGGCATCGACACGTGCTCCTGGGAGGACTTCTCGTACGCGCTGGCGGTGGGCGTCACCGCGCCCTTCTATCTGACGAAGCTGCTGCTGCCGGCCTTCGCCCCGGGCGCGTCCGTGGTCAACATCGCGTCCTCGCGGGACCGGATGAGCCAGCCGCAGACGGAGAGCTATACCGCGGCGAAGGGCGGCATCGCGGCGCTGACCCATGCCCTGGCGGTCAGCCTGGCCGGGCGGGCGCGGGTCAACAGCATCTCGCCGGGCTGGATCGACACCACGGGCGCGGAGATCACCGGTGCGGACGCCGCGCAGCAGCCCGCGGGCCGGGTCGGGAAGCCGGAGGACATCGCGGAGACGGTGCTGTTCCTGTGCTCGGAGAGGGCCGGGTTCATCACCGGCGAGAACATCTGTGTCGACGGCGGCATGACCCGGCTGATGATCTACCACGGGGATCACGGGTGGACGTATGACCCCGGAAACGGAACGGTATGATATCTTCCGCGGCGAAAAAACACAGTCCGGGATAGTTTCCGGACGATGCCGCGTTAGGTTACGGGAAGGCGTCAAAGCCTTCGGAGAAAGAGAGGTATCGAAAAATGAAAAAGATGATTTCCTGGATGCTGTGCATCATGCTGATGCTGACGGCCGCGTGTGCGTGCGCGGAGACCGCGGAGCCGTTCTTCGGAACCTTCGCCGGGATCGAGTGGAGCTTCTCGAGCGGCGTAGGCGCCTGGTCCACGGATCTGCGGATCCTTGAGGACGGCTCCTTCGCCGGCGAGTTCCACGACAGCGAGATGGGCGAGAGCGCCGAGACCTACCCCAACGGCACGGTCTACGGCTGCTCCTTCACCGGCACGATGTCCCTGGCGGAGACGGTGGACGAGAACACCTGGAAGATCCGCGTGGACACGCTGACGATGGACGAGGGACAGGTTCCGGAGGCGATCGACGACGGGATCCGCTATGTGACGACGGAGCCCTACGGCATCAGCGCGGGCGACGAGATGCTGCTGTACAAACCGGGCACCCCGGTGGAGGCGCTCCCCGAGGAGCTGGTCTTCTGGGCGCATGTGATGGATCAGGAGAACCCGCCGGCGGCGCTGGAGACCTGGTTCCTGTGCAGCGCGAAGAACGAGAGCGGCTTTGTGGGATTCGCGGCCGAACCGGCCGTCGGGATGATCAACCCCTGGGTGGACCTGACCGCGGAGGAGCTGCTGGCGGAATCCGGCCTGTCCTTCGGGGTGCCGGAGGGCGCGAAGAATGTGATCTACCGCTATCTGCCCTCGCAGGGCCTCGCCGAGATGCAGTTCACGATCGACGGTGACGAGTTCTGCGCGCGCATCCTGCCTGTTGCCCTCGAGGAAGGCCAGCTGATGAACATCTCCGGCATGTACTTTGCCTGGGAGTACGAGGAGCCGGTGACCGTCGGCCGCTGCCCGGGCACCATCGGACAGGCGCAGACCGGCAGCGAGGACTGGGTGGAGCTCTGCCAGTGGTATGATCTGGTGCCGGGCCTGATGTATTCCCTCTCCGTCTCGACGACGGATCTGGACGGCCTGGACCTGACCGCCGTCGCGGAGCAGGTGTATGTTCCGGTGCAGGGAGAGGTCTGAGACTCTGAACCATGGGGAATGTGGGGTCAGGAGAATTCGGAATTCGGAATGCGGGATTCGGAATTGAGACGGCCCCACTGCCGCTGGCGCGGTATCGCCCCGGCGAGCTGGGGCGACTGAAGAGAGATTTCGTGGCCTGCGGGCCACGACCAGAGGGCTTTCCGATCGCCCTCTGGACTCCTTCGGGGTGCACTCTTTTGGAGTAATTGGGTCAACATTGTTCAGTAACCTGAGCCGCCCCAGCTTGCTGGGGAGGTGCCCGAAGGGCGGAGGGGCCGTCTCAAGCTTTCCCCAAGCCTCCAAAAGAGGATGCTGCCGAAGGTCCAGGGCGATCGGAAAGCCCTGGTCGCGCCCGCAGGCGCGAAATCCTTCCTCCAAAATAAGCACATTCCGTTAAAAGTTGGAACCCGAAGGACCAGGCCGATCGGAAAGCCGCCAGTCCGGCTGCGGACCTGGTCGCGCCCGCAGGCGCGAAACCTTTGCTGAAAGGATGCAGACCTCCGTCGTGAGGCGGAGGTTTGTTGGACCTGTGCTGGACAACACAGCATTTAGTTGGAAAAGAATCCGCAAAAAAAGGCGTTTCTGACTGGAATTTGGTGAGACGGTCTGGTATAATGCGCCGAAGGAAAAGGTTTTCGCCCTTTCCCGATCTGCGCACAAAGAGCGAGGAGGACACCATGGAGTATATACTGGAGACCCATGACCTGACCAAGGTCTACGGCCAGAAGGAAGCGGCCCGGGATGTGAACCTGCACATCCGGGAGGGACAGATCTACGGCCTGATCGGGCGCAACGGCGCTGGCAAGACCACCATCATGCGCATGATCAGCGGCCTGTCCACCCCCACCCGGGGCAGCTATTCCCTTTTCGGGAAGACGGGCTATGAGATGGGCAAAATGCTCAAATACGTGGGCGTGCTGATCGAGCATCCCGGCCTGTATCCCAAGCTCTCCGCCTATGAGAACCTGAAGATCAAATGCCTGGCCATGGGCATCAAGCCCGAGGACTATGTGGAGCAGCTCCTGCAGACCGTGGGCCTGGAAAACACGGACAAAAAGAAGGCCTCCGGGTCCTACTCCCTGGGCATGCGGCAGCGGCTGGGCATCGCCCTGGCGCTGGTGGGCGACCCGAAGATCATCATCCTCGACGAGCCCATCAACGGCCTGGATCCCCAGGGCATCGTGGAGGTGCGGAAGACGCTGGTGCGTCTCCGGGACGAGCAGGGCATCACCATCATGGTCTCCAGCCACATCCTCGATGAGCTGAGCAAGGTGGCGGACGCCTACGGCATCATCAACGAGGGCACCCTGCTGGACGAGTTCAGCGCGGATGAGCTGCACAAGCGCAGCGGGGAGTATGTGGTCATCCGCAGCGGCGACAACACGGCCGCGGCGGAGGCGCTGAAGGGCATCGGCATCGGGCGGATTTCTGCTGAGACGGACGGTTCCCTGCGGGTCGACGAGCGGATCGACGACACGGCGGCCATGGCGAAGGCCATCGTGGATGCCGGAATCCCGCTGGAGGAGATCTATCTGCGCAGCATCTCCCTGGAGGATTACTATCTCGGCGTGACGGAAGGAGGGAAGCACAATGGGTAACCTGATCCGGATGGATTTGTACCGCATGCGCAAGGGCAAAGGCTTCCTGGTCTGCCTGATCCTGGCCTTCGTGTTCGCCTTTATGCAGACGCCCTTCGCCTGGCTGCTGACGCTCCTGGGCCGGATGATCTCCGGTGAGGTGATTCCGCTGGCCCCCACGGCTCCGCTGACCGAGATTCTCTCCAATCCGCTTCCCCTGCTGAACGCCATGCTTGTCATGCTGTCAGCCTGCGCCTTCTTCTACGCGGACGTGGAGTACGGCTATATCAAGAACATCGCCGGGCAGATGCCCAAGCGGGGCTTCACCATCCTGTCCAAGTTCATCGCCATCATCCCCCACAACCTGCTGTTCATGCTGGCGGGCGTGATCGGCAACCTGATCGGCACTCTGATCTTCCAGCGGATCAGCTTCGAGGGGGACATCGCCCACAGCCTGCTGGTCTTCGTGCTGCGGCTCCTGCTGCTCCAGAGCATCTGCTCGATTCTGCTGCTGGTCACCTCCGGTCTCCAGAGCAAGCCCCTGGGAACCGTGCTGGCGGTGCTGCTGGGCATGGGCCTGCTGGGCGTTGCCTATATGGGCATCGACGCCGGCATCAATCAGCTGTTGCACCTGGAGAATTTCTCGCTCGCGCGATATATGCCCGATCAGCTTCTGGGCAAGGCGAATCCCCCGACCCTGGACGCCATCCTGGTGTCCGCGGTGACCACCGCGATCTTCCTGCCGCTCTCCATCCGCGTGTTTGACCGGCGGGACGTGAAATAACCCCTGAAGAAGGGTTATGGCAATACAAGAAAGGAAGGATTTCTCATGACTACGGAGTTTTCCCCCAAGACCCATACTGTGCTGGCTGTCGTGCTGGGCATTCTCGGCATCCTGATCGGCTTTCTGCTGACCTTTGTCGGCGGCGTGGTCGCCGGTGCGCTCGCGCTGATTCTCGGCGTGGCCGCGCTTCTGATCGGCGTGAAGGACTATAAGGCGACGAAGAAGGGCATGGGCTCCATCATCGTCGGCGTGCTGGCGATTCTTGTGGCGATCGTGATGACCGTCACCAGCACCGCCATCTTCAGCGCCCTGCAGGAGAAGGCTGTGGAGGAGAATCAGCCCAAGCTGGCGGAGTGCCTCGACAAGCCCTACCTTGGCATGATCGGCCTCTTCATGAATGTAGGCAGCCAGAGCGAGGCGAGCCTGCAGGAAATGATGGACCAGCTGAACGCCCTGCAGAACAATTAATCCGGAACAAAACGAAGCCCCTCTCTCTTGATGGGAGAGGGGTTTTGGTATGCTGATACCAATCTCAAGTAAGAAATACGAATCCAACAACAGCATGCGCCCGAAGGTCCAGGGCGATCGGAAAGCCCTGGTCGCGGCCCGCAGGCCGCGAAATCTCCCTGTTGACAATAAGCATTCTAAACTGAGATCAATATGAAACGGCTCCTCTGCGGCTGCGCGGCTTCGCTCCGGTAAGCGATGGAGCGACAGAGAGGAGGTTCCGCGCCTGCGGGCGCGGCCAGAGGTCCGCAGCCGGACTGGCAGCTTTCCGATCGCCTCTGGACTCTTCGGGGATGTACCCTTTTGGAGTGAATGGTTGTTATGCGGGAAACGGCCCCTCTGTCGCTGACGCGACATCTCCCCAGCAAGCTGGGGCGATAGAGAAGAGGTTCCGCGCCTGCGGGCGCGGCCAGAGGCTTTCCGATCGCCTCTGGACTCTTCGGGGCTGCACTCTTTTGGAGCAGGTCGGGATTTCTTGCGTGAGAACCCTTCCCCGCCCCTCCCTACCGAGGGAGGGGAGAAGGCGCGCGGCTCCTTTGCTGCTGTCCCCGAGCTTCCAAAAGAGGATGCTGCCGAAGGTCCAGGGCGATCGGAAAGCCCTGGTCGCGCCCGCAGGCGCGAAATCCCATTGCGAAAACAGAATTCCGACTAAACGGAGCTTCCCACCACTGCCTCAGTGGCCGGAAACTCCGTTTTTTCTCCCTGTCAGACAGAAACCCTGCGGCGGAAAAGCCCGTGCTGATTGCAATAGATATACAGCCAGCCGCTGCCCCGGAAGAAGAACCGGGCCTCCGCGGCGCCCTCCGGGTACAGCGCGATGATCTCGCAGCGGTCCGGCGTCATGTAGGCGGCGAAGGAAAGGAAATGCGTCTTGCTCATCGGATGGTCCAGGGAGACGAAAATCTCGTCCTCCACCCGCTCCACGCTGACCGCGTGAGCCGGGTCCGGCTCCTCCGCCTCCAGCGCGGGAAGCTGGATGCCGCAGCAGGAGAACAGCGCGTCCCCCCGCGCGAACACCACGTTCCCGCAGACGGGACAGACGGAGAACCGGCTCTTCAGCATATTCGCGGCCCGGTTCGCGTTCACGATGGCCTGCCCGCAGAGCAGCTCCGCCACGGAGACACGGAGCGCCCGGCTCAGGGGCTCCAGCAGGGAGACATCGGGAAAGCCGCGCCCGGTCTCCCATTTCGACACCGCCTTGTCGCTGACGCAGAGCTGGGCGGCCAGCTCCGCCTGGGTCATGGAGCGCTTCTCGCGCAGCGCCCGGATCGCGGCGCCGGTGACATAGTGATCCATTCGGCCTCACTCCTTCTTTTGAAAATACATCGCGCTTTCGCATCCAGCAGTCAGAAATACGATGCATGATCAGCATAGCGGAGAAGCCCGGCGCGCGCAACCTACGGACCGTAGACTCTGTTCAGCGGCGCAGCACGAAGACCTGGTTCGGATAGCCGAACTCCTCGGTCAGCGCGTCCGGCCGGAAGCCGAATTTCACGTACAGCGCCCGGGGCGCGGTGCCCTTCGGATCCCCCTCGCGGAAGGTGGAGACGGTCACGTCCCGCCGGCTGTCCAGCTCCGCCAGGGCGGCGTCCAGCAGGGCGGAGGCCGCGCCCCGACGACGGTGCTCCGGCGCGACCGCCAGGCAGCAGATCATGTTCCGGCTCCGGGAGAAGAGCAGCACCCCGAGGATCTCCCCGCGCGCTTTGATACAGAGCGCCTGCTTCTTGAGCATGAATTTCAGGACGGTCTGCCGGTGCTCCGCCAGGGCCTCCTCCGTCTCCAGACCGGGAAAATTCCCGCGGACCCGGCGGACCAGCTCCATCCAGGCGTTCAGATCGGCCGGGACGCCGAAACTGACTTCCATATTACACGGTTTCCTTTCCGGAATTTGAGCGGTTCAGCAGCGCCTGCACCTCCTCCAGCCGCGGGGGATGCAGCGGGAGCGGGAAGCGGGAGATCGCGACGGCGGAGCAGGCGCTGGCGAAGCGCACCAGCGCCTCGTCGTCCAGCCCGTGCAGCAGACCGTACACGCAGCCGGCCTTGAAGGTGTCGCCCGCGCCCAGCGTACTGCGCACGGCAACGGGGAAGGGCTTCATGTGTCGGATGGGTTCGCCCCTCCGGCCGTAGAGCATCTCGCCGCCGCCCTGGGTGAGAATCGTCAGTCCGTCGGTCTCCCGCTGCAGGAGCGGCAGGATCTCCCCGGGGGACATTCCCGCGTAGTGCTGGGAAGTGCACTCTTTGGACACCACGTTGACGGCCGCGAGCCGGTGCAGCGGGGAGCCGTGCGGGCTGTCGATGGTGACGAAGGGGATGCCGTGCTTCCGGCAGAGCTCCGCGGCCAGCAGCGACTCCGCCCCAAAGAAGGGGTCGACGGCCGCTGCCCGGCAGTCCGCCAGGTCGGATTCCCGGGGCACGCTCCACCAGCGCTTTCCCGAGGAGAAGAGCGCCTGGAAACGCCCCATGGGGGAGCGCACGAGCCCGGCGATCACCACATAGTCCATCACGCCGGGGTCCTCCGCCCAGCGGTGCAGCGGGGACAGGTCGATCCGCTTATCCGCATAGAAGGCCTCGAGCATCGGCGCGACCTCCGTGCCGATCCAGGTGCCGTCCACGCGGACCGGCACGCCCAGCGCGTCCAGCACGGTGGCCGCCGTGCCGGTCTCCCCGCCGGGGAGAAAATACTGCTCCCGGATCTCAGCGTACTCGTCCGGCTGCAGGAAGCCGTCCTTCAGGAGAAAAGAGTGGGTGCCCAGCACCTGACCGAAGAGATAGACGTCACAGGGAAATCTCCCGGAGCTCATCGCGCATTCCTCCGATCCATGTTTCGCAACGCGTGTTCTGCAACATATGTTACATTCCGGCGGCTGATTTGTCAAGCGGAGAGCCATGGGACATGTTCTCTCCCGGAATGAATGATACCTATCTCAAGTAAAAACTGCAAATCCAGTAACAGCATGTGACCGAAGATCCAGGGCGATCGGAAAGCTGCCAGTCCGGCTGCGGACCTGGCCGCGGCCCGCAGGCAGCGAAATCCCGGTGTTGACAGGAAGCATATGAAACTGAGATCAGTATGAGAAGGATATCGGACTTGACAGCGGGGGATGCTTTATGAGAAGATGCACCTGCCGCCGGGAGCAGGCGGACGATGCAGGAAGCGGGGAGAGCGGCCTATGAACCGGAACGATTATCTCAAAACCCCCTGGAACACGCCTTTTATCGCGCAGCGCGCGGACCCGTACGTGACCCGGGAGGGAGAGCGCTGGTATTTCACGGCCTCCGTGCCGGAGTACGACCGGATCGCGCTCCGGACGGCGGACACGCTGGAGGGGCTGCGGACGGCGGAGGAGACGGTGGTCTGGCGCGCCCATGAGAGCGGCGTGATGAGCCGGCACATCTGGGCGCCGGAATTGCACCGCATCGACGGCGTCTGGTACCTGTATTTCGCGGCGGGCGAGCGGGAGGACATCTGGAAGATCCGTCCCTGGGTGCTGCGGTGCGAGGGGGAGGACCCGCTGCGCGGCCCCTGGACGGAGTGCGGGAACCTGCGCCGCGCGGACGGCGACGAGTTCAGCTTCACGGACTTCTCGCTGGACATGACCGTCTTTGCCCACAACGGCAGGAGATACTGCGTGTGGGCGGAGAAGGTGAGCGTGGGGCGGAAGATCTCCAACCTGTATATCGCCGAGATGGCCGACGCGCTGACCCTGCGGACGCCGCAGATGCTGCTCACGTCCCCGACCTACGCCTGGGAGCGGCACGGCTACTGGGTGAACGAGGGCCCCGCGGTGCTGCGGACGGAGGACAAGCTGGTCCTGACCTACTCCGCCAGCGACACCGGCCCGGCCTACTGCATGGGGATGCTGTGGATGGACGCGGACGCGGATCCCATGAACATTTCCGCCTGGCATAAGGCCAGCCGGCCCGTGTTCGCCACGGACGCGGAGAAGGGGCTCTTCGGCCCGGGGCACAACAGCTTCGTCCGGGACGCGGACGGACAGGCGTATCTGGTCTACCACGCCCGGCCTTACGACGAGATTATCGGCGATCCGCTCTACGACCCCAACCGCCACGCCTACGTGATGCGGCTGGCCTTCCGGGACGGGCTTCCGGTGTTCAGCCTGGATGGACAGATGTTTCAGAAATAAACCTTCAGGGCACGTGACGGCAAAACGCCGGCGTGCTTTTTTCGTCCGCGTTTTTCGGATTTATGTCCGTTTTCTGAAAATTGGTGCTTGACAATTTCGAGAGTTTTCGCTATTATTCAATCAGGGAATTCACTTAATGTTTAGGAAAGATCCAAAGCAAAGCGGCTGAAGGGGATGCTTCCATGAGACTGAGACGGATGCTGACGGCGGTGCTGGGGATGTGTGTGATCGGAATGGCCTGCGCGGGATGCCTGGCGGAGGAGGCGGAGGAAGTGGTCAAACCGCTGAAGTACGCCAGCGTCTCGGTCCACGATCCGTCGATCATCCGGGCGGAGGACGGCACCTTCTATATTTTCGGCAGCCACATGGCCGCCGCCCGCAGCGACGACCTGATCGGCTGGAAGAGCATCAGCCGGGACGCTCAGGCGGGCTGCACGCTCGTGGAGAACGTGCAGGAACAGATGAAGGAAGCCCTCACCTGGGCGAGGACCAAAACCTTCTGGGCGCCGGACGTGCAGCAGCTCCGGGACGGGCGCTACGCCATGTACTACTGCACCTGCGAGGGCTCCAGTCCGCTGTCCGCCCTGGGCCTGGCCATCGCCGAGAAGCCGGAGGGGCCATACGTGAACCAGGGCGTCTTCCTGAAGAGCGGCATGGCGGGCTACAACGCGACCTACTACCCCAACGTGGTGGACCCCTGCGCCTTCTTCGACAAGGACGGCCGGATGTGGATGGTCTACGGCAGCTACTCCGGCGGCATCTTCATCCTGGAGATGGACGGGGACACGGGCTTCCCGCTGGAGGGGCAGAACTACGGCAAGAAGCTGCTGGGCAAGAACCACGCCCGCATTGAGGGCCCGTACATCCTCTACAGCCCCGAGACGGACTACTACTACCTCTTCCTCTCCTTCGGCGGGCTGGACAGCAACGGCGGCTACAACATCCGCGTGTGCCGGTCCCGGAACCCCGACGGACCGTATGAGGACCACCTGGGCCGCGACATGATCGCCTGCGGCGGCGCGCCGGGCACCTTCTTCCACGACCCGGACTACGAGCCCTACGCCGTGAAGCTCATGGGCGGCTACAAGTTCGAGCCCGCGGACAGCGACACCAACCGCGTGGCGCAGGCGCTCCGCTCCCCGGGCCACAACAGCGCCTACTACGACGCGGAGACCGGCCGCTACTTCCTGGTCTTCCACACCCGCTTCGCCAACAGCGGGGAGAGCTTCACCGTCCGGGTGCACCAGATGTTCATGAACGAGGAGGGCTGGCCGGTGGTGTCCCCGCTGCGCTACTCCGGCGAGGGCCGGGAGGCGCCTGCGGCGGAGAACCGCCCCGGCGTGTACAAGGTCCTGTTCCATGAGCACGACATCAACACGGTGGAGCATGTGTCTCAGATCGCTTCCCTGCATCCGGACGGCACCGTGGACGGTGCCTGCGCCGGGAGCTGGGAGAGCACGGAGGACGGCACCGTGCGCCTGACCCTGGACGGGCAGACCTACACCGGCGTGTTCACCCGCGCCCTGGACGGCGCGCAGAGCGCCTGGGTCAGCTGCTTCACCGCCCTGAACGGAAACGGCGAGGCGGTCTGGGGAATCCGGACGGATCCGGTGGAGTGAGCGGAGAGACAATTTGGAATGCGGAATTCGGAATGCGGAATTAAGAATCCGGAATTCGGTTCCCGCACGGGTCGCTCCCGAAGGTCCAGGGCGATCGGAAAGCCCTGGTCGCGCCCGCAGGCGCGAAATCCCCTTTCTGAATAAAAGCATTCCAGCTAAAGACGATAACGAAAAACCAGGAGGTGCGTCTCATGCGCAGAGGATTGGCCTGGCTGGCGGCACTGGTGCTGCTGGCGGGCTGTGCTGGCCCCTGGAGCGCTCGGGCGGAGGAGAACGTCCGCATGGGCCGAACGGAGCCGCTGTATTCCCAGGCCTCGGCAGCCTATACCCTGCCGGTTTACGCGGGGGAGCCCGTCTCCGTGGAGACGGACCTGTCCGTGTCCTCGGGGGAGAGCGCCGAGGTACACTTCAGCGCGCCGGAGGACGGCCGGTATGAAATCTGGCTGACCTACCGCAGCCTGACCCAGTCCATGCTGCCCACCGAGCTGATCGTCCGGGTGGACGGCGAACTGCCGTTCTACGAGCTGCGCCGCGTGAAGCTCACCTCCCTGTGGGTGACCGACGGCAGCCCGACGCCCACGGACCGCTACGGCAACGAGATTGCGCCGACGCCCTTCTCCGCCGAGGCGGAGCAGGAGGTCGGCCTGACGGACTCCACGGCGCGGATCGACACGCCCTTCCTGTTTGAGCTGAAGGCCGGCGAGCACACGCTGACCTTCGAGTGCCAGGACAGCGGCGCGCGGATCTCCGCGGTGACGCTCAAAGCGCCTGAGACCCTTCCGGCCTACGCCGGGGAAGCGGCGCAGGGCAACGGGCTGATCGTGATCGAGGGCGAGAACATCACCGCGCGGAACAAGTCCTCCATCCGCGGCGCGGGTGAGTTCAGCGCCGTCCTGACGCCCTACAGCACCGACCACCGGGTGATCAACCACCTCGCCGGCGCCTCCTTCGACACGGCGGGCGACCGGGTCAGCTATACCTTCACCGCGGAACAGGCGGGCTGGTATAACCTGGATTTCCACTACAAGCAGACCGTGAAGGCCGACTTCCCGGTGTTCCTGGACCTGCTCATCGACGGGGTGATGCCCTCCGAGGCCGCCCACCAGGTGCGCATGGACTATGCCACCTCCTTCACGGACCGGACCGTCCAGTGGGAGGGAAAGCCGCAGACCTTCTATCTCTCCGAGGGCGAGCACACGCTGACCCTGCGGATCAACGCCGCGCTGCTGACGCCGGTGTACGAGATGATCGACCGGGTGCTGAGCGAGATCAACAGCCTGAGCCTGGAGATCACCCGCCTCTCCGGCGGCACGGCGGACCCCTACCGCAGCTACAACGTGCGGGAGTACATCCCGGACATCGAGGACCGGCTCAACGGCTGGGGCGACGACTGCGCCGCGGCGGTGGACTACATCAAGCAGTTCTCGGCCAGCGGCTCCGGCAGCGCCTTTGCCAGCCTCACCCTGTGCGCCGACCAGCTGCACCGCCTGGCGGAGAAGCCGGAGGACCTGCCCCGGCGCCTGTCCGAGCTCTCGACGGGCTCCAACTCCGCCTCCCGGATGCTGGCTCAGCAGCTGCAGGACATGGCCAACAACGACCTGTCCATCGACCAGATCATCTTCTACCAGGACGGCGCCTCCCTGCCGAAGCGCGCGGGATTCCTGGCCTCCGCGGGCCGGAGCGTGGAGCGCTTCGCCACCTCCTTCGCCAGCCAGGACTACGCGGCGGGCAGCGGCAAGAACGGCCACCTGCAGGTCTGGATGGGCCGCAGCCGCCAGTATGTGGAGCTGGTGCAGAACCTGATCGACGTCGAGTTCACGCCGGCGACCGGCATCGAGGTCGACATCTCCCTGATGCCCGACGCCAACAAGCTGGTGCTGGCCAACGCGGCGGGCACGGCGCCGGACGTGGTGCTGAGCCTGCAGTACGTGGTGCCCAGCTACCTGAACATCCGCGGCGCGCTGTATGACCTGACGCAGTTCGAGGACTTCGGCGAGGTCGCGCAGCGCTTCTCGCCCGGCCTGTTCATCCCCTACACCCTGGGTGACGGCGTGTACGCCATGCCGGAGACCGTCAACTTCTGGGTGCAGTTCTACCGCAAGGACATCCTGGACGCGCTGTCCATCGCGGTGCCGGACAGCCTGGAGGACGTGAAGCTGATCCTTCCCGAGCTCCAGCGCCGGAACATGAACTTCTACTTCCCCACCGCGGGCATGGGCGGCATGAAGGTCTTCCCGGGCACACTGCCCCTGATTCTGCAGGCCGGCGGTTCCATCTACGCGGACTTCATCGGCGACACGACCCTGGACAGCGACGCCTCCCTGAAGGGCTTCCGCGAGATGACGGAGCTGTTCACCGTGTACAACATGCCCACCGACGTGCCCTCTCCGGGCTTCTACCAGCAGTTCCGGGACGGCACGCTGCCCATCGGCATCGCGGACCTGGCGACCTATAACCTGCTGCTCAACGCCGCGCCGGAGCTCGACTCCCTCTGGGACATCTCCCTGTTCCCCGGTCTCACCCAGGAGGACGGCAGCGTGGCGCGCTGGACCACCGGCGGCGCCGAGACCATGGCCATCCTCTCGCAGACCGAGATGCCCAACGAGGCCTGGGAGTTCCTGAAGTGGTGGAGCAGCGCGGAGGTGCAGGCGGAGTTCGGCTCCCTGCTGCAGAGCACCTACGGCTCGGAGTACATCTGGCCCACCGCCAACACCGAGGCCTTCGAGACCCTGCCCCTGCGCAGCGCCCACAAGAAGGTCATCATGGCGCAGATGGAGTGGATGACCGAGGCGCCCTGGGTGCTGGGCACCTACATGCTGGAGCGCGAGCTGTCCAACGCGTTCATCTCCGTGATCGTGGACGGCGTGGACGCCCGGCGCGCGCTGGACACCGCCGTGAAGCGCATCAACCGCGAGACCTTCCGGAAACTGGAAGAGTTCGGCTACTACAAAAACGGCGAGATGCTCAAGCCGTTCCCCACGCCCACCATGGACGTGGTCCGGCGCTACATTGACGCGTGGAACGCGGCGCATCCGGTCGCAGAGGAGGGAGAGCAGCCATGAGGACCAAAAAAAGCACGCCCTACCTGTTTCTGGCGCCGTATCTGATTCTGTTCCTGGTGTTCATCGTCATCCCCACGGTGATGGCCATCGGCCTCTCCTTCACCAACTACAACGCCGTGCAGGCGCCGCAGTTCGTGGGGCTGACCAACTACATCAACCTCCTGACCCAGGACACGATCTTCCTGCAGTACGTGCTGCCCAACACGATCCTCTTCGCGGTGATCGTCGGCCCGGTTGGCTACCTGCTGGCCTTCTTCCTGGCCTGGTCGCTGAGCCAGCTGACCCGGCTGCCCCGCACGATCCTCGCGCTGATCATCTACTCGCCCTCCATGACCATGGGCGTGGCCATGACGGTCATGTGGCGCGTGGTGTTCCTGGGGGATCAGAGCGGCATCGCGAACTATGCCCTGACGCAGTTGGGAATCATCACCGAGCCGATCGTATGGATGCTCAACACCCAGTACATCATGCCCATCGTGATCATCGTGGCGCTGTGGAGCAGCATGGGCGTGGGATTCCTGGCGATGCTGGCGGGTCTGCTGAACATCAACGCGGAGCTCTATGAGGCCGGCGCGATCGACGGCATCCGCAACCGCATCCAGGAAGTCTTCTACATCACGATCCCGTCCATGAAACCGCAGATGCTCTTCGGCGCGGTGATGAGCGTGGTCGGCGCGTTCCAGGCGGGCAACATCGGCGTGATGCTCACCGGCTCCAACCCGACGCCCCAGTACGCGGCGCAGCTGATGGTCAACCACATCGACGACTACGGGTTCACCCGCTACGAGATGGGCTACGCGGCCGCCGTGTCGGTGAGCCTGCTCGGCCTGATCTACGCGTTCTCCTTCGTGGCGCGCAAGCTGTTCACCGCGAAGGACGAGTGACCTCCCGCGGCGTCCCCCAATCCTCCAACGAAAGGTCGGTGTTGATTCATGGCGGTCGGCGGCACGAAGGTGAATCCGAAGAAGTTCCATAAAAACCAGATCCCGCTGTATCTGTATCTGGTGCCCATTGCCATCTTCATGGGCGCACCCATCGTCTATATCGTCAACCACGCGTTCAAGCCCATGGACGAGCTGTTCGCGTTCCCGCCCCGGTTCTTTGTCTCCCACCCGTCGCTGGTCAATTTCCGGAACCTGTTCGAGACCACGGCCGGCTCGTCCATCCCGATCAGCCGCTACATCTTCAACTCGCTGATCGTGACGCTGGCGGTCGTGCTGCTCTCGGTGCTGATCTCCACCATGGCGGGCTTCGCGCTGTCCAAGATGAACTTCAAGCTCAAGGGCCCGATCTTCGAGGTCAACAACATCGCGCTGATGTTCGTGGCGACCGCGGTCACGATTCCGCGGTACCTGACCATCAACACGCTGGGCATCCTGGACACGTATTTCGCGCACATCCTGCCCCTGATCGCCATGCCGGTGTGTCTCTTCCTGATCAAGCAGTTCATCGACGGCGTGCCGAACTCGCTGATCGAGGCGGCGCAATTGGAGGGCGCGAGCGCGTTCACGGTCTACCGGAAGATCATCATCCCGCTGACCAAGCCCGCCATCGCCACCGGCGCGATCCTGGCCTTCCAGAGCGTGTGGACCAACGTGGAGACCTCCAACCTGTTCACCTCCGCCGAGGGCATCCGCACCCTGCCCTTCTACATGAACACCCTCACCAGCGTCGGCACGGTGCAGGGCCAGGGCATGGCCGCGGCGGCGGCGCTGATCATGTTCATTCCCAATCTGCTCTTGTTCATCGTGATGCAGTCCAGCGTCATGAACACCATGGCCTATTCGGGCATTAAGTGAGGAGGGGAAGCCATGCGAAAAATCAGAGCGGCGCTTCTCCTGCTGGCGATCCTGACGGTGCTGGCCGCCTCGGCGCAGGCCTCGGTGCCGTACCGGACGTTCACCCTCGGCGTGAACGGCAACCTGGTGCAGACCCAGGCCGCCTACGAGCCCATCCGGACCATGACCCGCTTCGGCGAGGAGACCCTCAAAAACCCGGCGGACATGCGCCTTGGCCCGGACGGGAATCTCTACATCGCCGATGACGGCAACACCCGCATCCTGGTGATCACCCAGAGCGGCGAGTTCGTGAAGATCATCGGCAGCAAGAAGACGCTGAAATCCGCCCGCGGCGTGTTCGTGGACGACAGCCTGAACGTCTTCGTGGCGGACGAGAAGGGGCGTGCCGTGGTGGTGTTCGGCCCGGACGGCGAGCAGCTGCGCACCTACACGAAGCCCACCGACACCCCGCTCTTCGGGGAGAACGCGGCCTTCAAGCCCAGCAAGATCGTGCTGGACAAGCGCGGCAACCTGTACATCGCCTCCACGGGCAACACCAACGGCATCGTGCAGCTCAGCCCGGTGGGGGACGGCGAGTTCCTCGGCTACTACGGCGCAAACCAGAGCCGGGTCACCTGGATCACGGCGATCCGCCAGAAGATTCTGAGCGAGGATCAGCTGAAGATGCAGGCGGACATCGTGCCCACCTCCGTCAAGAACCTGTGCATCGACGAGAAGGGCATGGTGTACACCGTGTCCGAGTCGGAGAACGCGGCGCTGCGCCGGCTCAACGTGGCGGGCAGCAACACCCTGACCACCGACTACAACACCGAGCGCACCGCGGCCGTGGCCGTGAACAGCTCGGGCTCCATCTTCACCGCGAGCAAGGACGGCTCCATCATGGAGTACACCTCCGAGGGCAGCACGCTGTTCCTCTTCGGCGCGTCCGACACCGGCGACCAGCGCGTGGGCACCTTCAAGTCCGTCACGGGCCTGGCGGTCACGGACGACTATCAGATCTTCGTGCTGGACGAGATCCTCGGCAGCGTGCAGGTCCTGCGGGCCACGGAGTTCACGGGCCTGGTGCACGAGGCGTTCAGGCTCTTCCAGGACGGCCGCTACGCGGAGTCCAAGGTGCCGTGGACCGAGGTCCTGCGGATGAACAGCCTGTTCACCTACGCCAGCACCGGCCTGGGTGAGGCGCTCTACCGCGAGGGCAACTTCGAGGAGGCGCTGACCGCCTTCCGCAACGGCGGCAACCGCAAGGGCTACTCCGACTCCTTCTGGGAACTGCGCTCCGACTGGCTGCACCGGAACCTCGGCGTGATCCTGATCGCCGTGGTGGTCCTGGCGGTGCTCCTGAAGGTCCTGGGCGTCCTGGACCGGAAGACGGGCGTCCTCCGGCCGGTTCGTACCGCGGCCGGGAAGGTGGGCGGCATCCCGATCCTCCGGCAGGTGGGCTGGTGCTTCACCATGATGCGCAACCCCTTCGACTGCAGCTACGGCATCAAGAAGGAGAAGCGCTCCTCCGTCTGGGCGGCGGTCATCATCGTGGTGCTCCTGTTCATCCTGCAGACGGCCAACAAGTACTACTCCGGCTTCCTGTTCAAGACCGTGCGCGAGGGCGAGTTCGAGATCCTGCGCGACGCGGCGATCACCTTCGGCGCCTTCCTGCTGCTGACGATCTGCTGCTATCTGGTCTGCACGATCAAGGAGGGCGAGGCCCGCTTCACCGATATTGTCATCGGCGGCGCGGCGGCGCTCACCCCCATGCTGATCGCCCTGCCCATCCGGCTGGCGCTGAGCAACGTGCTCTCCTTCAACGAGCAGTTCTTCCTGACGCTGCTGGACACGGTGGCCTACGGCTTCACCGGGGTGCTGATCGTGCTGGCGCTCATGTACCTGAACGATTACAGCTTCAAGAAAACGCTGGGAATCATTGTCATCACGCTGTTCACCGTGCTGGTGACCGTGGCGCTGCTGTTTGTGGTCTACGTGCTGATCGGACAGCTGATCGACTTCGTTTCCTCGATCTACGGAGAGGTGGTGTATCGCTTTGTCAGCAAGGGTTAAGCTGGGTCTCCTGCTGTGCCTGGCTCTGGCGCTGTGCCTCCTCACGGCGGCTGCGGAGACGATCCCGCCCGAATACCGCCTGGCGGCGCAGTCCGGCCGCTTCAATCTCTATGTGCGCGAGGACACGCTGGCCATCATCGTGGAGAGCCGCGCCAGCGGGAAGCTCCTCTATTCCACGGTGCAGAATCCCGACGATTTCAAGGACCAGGCGGCCTGGAAGGGTTTCTACCAGAGCGGCGTGGTCATGGAGTTCATCGAGGACGTGAAGAGCACCAACACCCAGGCGGACTTCATCAACCTGGAGAGCCAGGTGACGGTGACGGACCTGGACAACGGCTTCTCCGCGGACGTGCTGTTCCCGGCCTACGGCGTGGGCTACACCGTGCGCGTGGAGCTGGGTGAGCGGGGCCTGACCGTGACGGTTCCCCGGGAGAGCATCCGCAACGGGGAGGCGGACGGCCACCGCTACACGGTGTCGACCTTCACCCTCTACCCCTTCCTTGGGTACAGCACCCTCGGCGCGGACGCGGGCTACATGATCATCCCCGACGGCCAGGGCGCGCTGATCGACCTGAAGGACAACGAGAAGCGCTACTCCTCGCCCTTTGACCGGCCGGTCTACGGCACGAACATCGGCATCGAGGACACGGTGAACTCCCGCTGGAGCGTGGATACGGAGCCGGTGATCATGCCCGTGTTCGGCATGGTGCACACCGACGACCAGATCGGTTTCCTCGGCGTGATCGAGCAGGGGGACACCGCCGCGCGCATCCGCGCCTATCCCAACGGTGCGAACAACCTGAGCTTCGACTGGGTCAGCGCGAAGTACACCTACCGTATGGTGTACAAGCAGCCCACCGGCCCCTCCTCCGGCGCCGTGGACATGCTGACCGAGGCGCCCCGCAGTTTCGACATCGTCCAGCACTTCCTGCTGGCGGACGGCGAGGACGCCACCTACGCCGGCCTGGCCTGCGCCTGGCGGGACTATATGGAGGAGAAGGGCTTCTTCGCCAACGCGGAGCCCAACCGGCCCTTCGACGTGGAGATCGACTTCCTCGGCCTTGAGCGGGAGAACGACGTCCTCGGCAAGACGGACGTGGTCATGACCACCTTCCAGCAGGCCGGCGAGATTCTGGACCTCATGAAGACCGACGGGGTGGAGCGCGTCTCCGCCGTGTACCGCGGCTGGCAGACCAACGGCCTGACCGGCGGCGTGCCCACGGACTACAGCCCCTCCGGCTCCCTCGGCGGGGGCGGCGGGCTGGCGGCGCTGATCCGCAAGGCGTCCGGACTCGGCATGGATTTCGCCCTGGAGGCGGACTTCCTGACCCTGAACGCCGAGACGCACCCCACGCTGACCTACTCCGCCTTCAAGAAGATCACCAGCCAGACCTGGTCGCGGCCGACCTTCGGCATGGTGTACGCGGCGGTGAACTACCTGACCCCCGACCGCTCCCGGTCGCAGGGCCTGAGCACCCTGAACGCCATGCGTTCCGCCGGGATTCCGGGCGTGGTGCTCACGGGCATCACGCAGCTGATGGCCGACTACTACGCCCAGGGCCATTACCAGGAGTCGGGCCGGCTGGCGGAAACCTACCGGGAGATCGCCCGGACCGCGGCGGAGAGCTTCCGCACCACGCTGGAGTCCTCCAACGCCTACCTGTGGCCCTACGCGCACGCGCTGAGCGATCTGCCGGTCACCGGCTCCGACTACGCCTACGTGAGCCGCGACGTGCCGCTGCTGGCCATCGCCCTGTCCGGCCGGATGCCCGCGTACCTCGAGTACGTCAACTTCCAGGCCAACGCGCACAAGTTCTTCCTGCGCCTGGCGGAGCAGGGCACCCGCCCGTGCTTCCTGATCAGCATGGAGGACCCGATCAAGCTTCAGAATACCAACTCCTCGAACATCTACTCCTCCCGCTGGGACCTGTACCGTGTCACCATCGCCAGCTGGTTCAGCCAGCTCAACGACCTGCATGGGCTCATCGACGGCGCGTCCATCACGGCCCATGAGATCGAGGGCGACATGACGCGGGTCACCTGGTCCAACGGCGTGCGGGTTTACCTGAACTACGGCGAGGTTCCGGCGGAGCTGGACGGCGTCGCGCTGGAGCCCATGACCTGGAAGGCGGTGAAGTGAGCGTGGGAAACTGGCTGTATGAAAAAGTCCTGCCCTTGCTGAGCAACCTGCCCTGGGTGCTCCTCATCGGCGTGTGCGCCGGCTTTGTGGCCGCGCTGGTCTACGCCATCGTCCGCACCGTGCAGAAGAAAACCCTGCGGCGCAGTGTGCGCGAATCCCTGTGGGGCTACTTCTTCATCTTCCCCTGGGTGGTGGGCATCTGCATCTTCTTCCTGAGCGGCGTCGCGGACTCCCTGCTGTACTCCTTCTACAACCTCAAGCTGGAGGGCGGACTGCAGCTGGCGCCGCTCACCGGCACGGACGAGCTCGGCAACACGGTCTACGCGCCCTTCGCCAACTACGTCGCCGTGTTCAACAAGGAGCTGAACTATCCGGTCACGCTGGCGAACTTCGCGGTGAGCCTGGTGCTGCAGCTGCCGATCATCATCTCCTTCTCGCTGATCATCGCCCTGATGCTCAACGGCAAGATCAAGGGCCGCGGCGTCTTCCGCACGATCTTCTTCCTGCCGGTGATCATCGCCACCGGCCCGGTCATGAGCAAACTGACCGCGCAGGGCGTCTCCAGTGTGCCGATGGTGAGCCAGAACACCATCACCTCGATCCTGGCGGGCATGCCTGAGTTCATCGTCACGCCGATCACCGATCTCTTCTCGCAGTTGATCCTGATCCTGTGGAACTCGGGCATCCAGATCCTGATCTTCCTGGCGGGCCTGCAGAAGGTTCCGTCCACCCTCTATGAGGCGGCGAAGATCGACGGCGCGTCCGGCTGGGAGACCTTCTGGAAGATCACCCTGCCGACCCTGCGCTCGATGATCCTGCTGAACTCCATCTACACCGTGGTCACCCTGGCCACGGGCAGCACGAACCCCATCATCGACCTGATCTACAACGCCACCTACGCCGTGACCAAGGGCTACTCCTACGGCGCGGCCATGACCTGGATGTACACCGTGATCGTCGCGGTGCTGCTGCTCATCACCTTCCTGCTGATCCGCGAGAAGAAGGAAAAGAAATCCAACGCGGTCTGGCGCCGGGACGTGGAGAGCGCGCGGCGCGGCATGCAGAGCGGAAAGGTCCGGAAACTGCTGGAGAGGGGGAAGCACGCGTGAGTCAGAACGATGCCGCGCTGAAGGCCCGCAGGCGCGAAATCCGGCGGGACCGCTTCAAGAAGCGCATGCTCGGCAGCGCCGACAAGCGGGGTCTCCTCATGTCGGTCGTCATCTATGTGCTGCTGATCACCATCGCGTTCATCTACCTCTACCCGATCCTGTACATGTTCTCCCGCTCCCTGATGGACCGCAGCGACCTGCTGGACGCCTCCGCCAAGTGGCTGCCGTCCCAGATCACCGGGAAGAACTACAATGACGCCATCCTGACCCTCGACTACTGGAACAGTCTCTGGAAGAACTTGGTGCTCGCCCTGATCCCCACCGTCTGCCAGGTGTTCATCTGCTCCATGGTGGGCTATGGCTTCGCCCGGTACAACTTCCCGCTGAAGCGCTTCTGGATGGGCGTGCTGATCCTCGCGTTCCTGCTGCCCACCCAGGTGACGAGCCTTCCAAACTACCTGACCTTCTCCCGGCTGAAGCTCGCGGACGGAACGGTTAAACCTTTCCTGATCACCGCGCTGCTCGGCCAGGGCTTCAAGAGCGTGCTGTGCATCCTGATCTTCTACAACTTCCACCGGCAGACGCCCCAGTCGCTGGTGGAGGCGGCGGAGATCGACGGCGCCGGGCACTTCAAGGCCTACTGGCGCATCGCGGTGCCGCTTTGCACGGCGGCCATCGTGGTGGTGACGCTCTTCAGCTTTGTCTGGTACTGGAACGAGACCACGCTGGTGCGCGAGTATCTCGGCTACGGCCACACCCGCGCCAAGGGCCTGACGACGCTGATGATCGAACTGCAGAAGTTCGAGGACAGCTACAGCGTCACCTTCGACGCCCGGGCCAGCTCCGTCACGTCGACCAACAAGATCAACGACGCGATCCGCATGGCGGGCACCATGCTGGCCATCGCCCCGCTGCTGGTTCTGTACTTTGTCCTGCAGAAGCAGTTCGTGGAGTCCGTGGACCGCGCCGGCATCACGGGCGAGTAAGCGCCCGGCCATCCCGTATCAAGGCCCGCAGCTGGGCTTATGATAAGAATTTGAAGGAGGAACAGACCATGAAGAAGCTTCTTTCCCTGCTGCTCGCTCTGTCGATGCTGCTGTCCCTGGCCGGCTTTGCCGCCGCCGAGGAAGCGATCCCCGAGCTGAACACCACCGACGAGATCACCATCACCTTCCTGACCTGGGACGATTTTGAACTGACCCAGGCGCTGGCGGACAAGTTCCACGAGCTGCATCCCAACATCACCGTGGAGATCGTCCAGACCACCACGGCGGACTGCACCGCGACCCTGACCAACAAGGCTGCGGACAACGACCTGCCGGACGTGTTCTTCTGGCTGGACCTCGATCCCCTGCTGGCCAACAAGATGTGCCTGGACATCGCCCCCTATCTGGAGGCCGATGAGGAAGCCCAGACCCTGCTGTATCCCTCCCTGCGCAAGGTGGGCTACGTGGACGGCGAGCACTGCCTGTTCATGGCCGGTGAGTTCCTGCCCGCTGTCATCTATCTGGACAACGCCGTGTTCGCCAAGCTGAACAAGGAGCTGCCGCCCCAGGACTGGAAGTGGGAGGACATGCTCGAGCTGATCGAGACCATGACCGACCCCGCGCAGGGCATCTGGGCGTACAACTTCTACATGGGCCCCGTGACCCTCGGCCCCGTGGCGCTGACCGACAACGCCATCGGTGAGTTCGGCTGGGACGGCGAGAACTACCACTTCGACACCGGCTGGGTGGAGATGGTGGAGAAGCAGGCTGAGTACGCCCGCCTGGGCTATCAGGCCATCGGCGGCAGCGAAGCCTACCTGGCCGTGGTGCCGGACGACATGTGGCCCGGCGAGTCCGGCCATGTGGCCATCCAGATGGACGCCTACTGGACCATGAACAACATCTACACCCAGCCCGCGGCCCTCGAGCGCGGCCTGCAGATGGTTCCCTACAACGCTCCTCTGGGCAAGGACAGCGAGAATGCCGGCCAGTTCGGCTGGATCGACATGGTCTCCATCTCCGCCACCACCGAGCATCCCCGCGAGGCCTATGAAGTCGCGAAGTTCATGACCTGGGGCAAGGCCGGCTGGCTCGAGCGCGCGCAGCAGTACGGCGTGATCACCAACGCCGCCGGCGACAAGCTCTACCGTCTGCCCGGCTCCCTGCCCATGATCCAGGACGACGAGGTGAACGCCGCGATGGCGCCCCTGTTCCCCGACCTGGGCTACTGGAACGACTGGGAAGCCTATCTGGCCAACATCCAGAACCCCGTGACCTTCGGCGGCCGCACGATTCCCGGCTTCAACACCTTCATCACCGACTACTATCACGGCTCTGACTACAACGGCTACACGGGCATCGAGGCCGCGATCAACGCCGGCGCCATCGATCCCTACGACTACACCGACAAGCTGAACGAGGCGGGCCGCCAGTACTACGAGGACGCCATGGCGGTGTTCCAGGCCGCGTACGGCTACGGCGAGTAATCTCTGACCCCGAACCCATTTGTATGAACCGGCGCCGGGCGGAGCCATTCAGGCGCTCCGCCCGGCGTTTTCCCGGGAAATCCTCACCGAAAGCGAGGAGCTGCCATGCTGAGAATTCCTTCTTTCCGGGCCGGTATGCCCATCTTCAAAGCCCTGTCCTCCGAGACACGGATGGCGATCCTGGAGCTGCTGCAGTCGGAAGGGGCCATGAGCATCACCGCCATCGCGCAGCGGCTGAACCTGACTGCCGGATCGCTGACGCCGCATATCCGCATCCTGCAGGAGTGCGGGCTGATCAGCATCTCCATGACGGAGGGAAAGCACGGCACGATGAAGATGTGCTCGACGGAGGTCAACAGCCTGATGGTCTCCGCGCCGGACATCTCGGTGCTCAAGAACATCTACGAGACAGAGATCGGCATCGGGCAGTACACCAACTACGAGGTCCGGCCGACCTGCGGCATCTGCACGCCGGAGCACATCATCGGTCAGGTGGACGTCCCGGAGTACTTCTCCGATATGGAGCGCACGAACGCGCACATCCTCTGGTTCTCCAGCGGCTATGTGGAGTACATGCTCCCCTGCTTCCTCAAGGAGGGACAGAATCCCCTGGAGCTGCAGCTCTCGATGGAGATCTCCTCCGAGGCGCCCGGGGTGCAGGAGAACTGGCCCAGCGACATCCATTTCCGCCTGAACGGGGTCGACCTCGGCTACTGGACCAGCCCGGGAGACTTCGGCCGCATCCACGGCATCTACAATCCGCCCTGGTGGTTCCCCAACTGGAACCAGCACGGGCTGTACAAGCTGCTCTCCATCAATGAGCAGGGGACCTTCATGGACGGCGGACGGATCGGGGACGCCACGATCGACGACATCCGCATCCGCCCGGGCCGCGCGATCGCCTTCCGCATCGAGGTGCCCGAGGACGCCCAGCACGTGGGCGGCGCCACCCTGTTCGGCAAGGGCTTCGGCAACTATCCCCAGGACATCCGCATGCGGATGCACTACGCGAGTTGATTCTAATACTGATCTCAAGTAAGAACTCCAAATCAAGAAAAGGCATGTAACCGAAGGTCCAGGGCGATCGGAAAGCCGCCAGTCCGGCTGCGGACCTGGTCGCGCCCGCAGGCGCGAAATCTGTCGGTTGACAGATGGATGCTTCGTCTGGAAGCAGCATGAGACACGGAAACGGGAGGACGGACATATGGAATATCGGGGGATCCGAAAAATCCACGAGGGCAGGTTCATCACCCGCTACGACGTGGAGTATGTCACCGCGGAGGGGCATCCGAAGACCTATGAGATCATCAGCCGGAATCCGGATATCCGTTCCTTCGAGGAGCTGCAGAACAAGGAAGCCAACGCGGTCGTCATGATCCTGACGGACCTGAGCGGGGAGCGCATCCTCGTCAACCGGGAATACCGCATGGCCATGGCGCAGTGGATCTACAATTTCCCGGCCGGGCTGATCGATCCGGGGGAGAGCCCGGAGGAGAGCGCCAGGCGCGAGCTGTGGGAGGAGACCGGGCTCACGCTCGTGCGCATCGACGATGTCCTGGACAACAGCTACAGTGCCATCGGCTTCTCCAACGAGCGGAACGTCTGCGTTTTCGGCGCCGCCGAGGGTGAGTTCCGCAAGAGCACCTCTGACCTGGAGGAGATCACCCCCGGCTGGTACACCAAAGAGCAGATGCGCGCGCTTCTCCGCACCGAAGCCTTCGCGGCCAGAACCCAGGCCTACTGCTACGCCTGGGCAAACAGCTGATACTGATCTTAGCTTAGAATGCTGATTGTCAACAGTGAGATTTCGCGGCCTGCGGGCCGCGACCAGGGCTTTCCGATCGCCCTGGACCTTCGGTCACATACTGTTGCTGGATTTGCAATTCTTACTTGAGATTGGTATGAATTTCCGGCCGATCGAAAACCCTGCCAGTCCTCATCTGCGAGGAGGCAGGGTTTTGTATTTGCGTCAAACATTTTTACCGGAAGTACCAACGCCACCAAAAGGGGGAGCATCCCGAAGGTCCAGGGCGATCGGAAAGCCCTGGTCGCGCCCGCAGGCGCGAAAATCCGCTGTTGACATTTAGCACACGATACTGATACTGCTCTCAAGTAAAAGCTGCAAATCAAGCAACAGGATGCATCCGAAGGTCCAGGGCGATCGGAAAGCCCTGGCCGCGCCCGCAGGCGCGGAACTCCCGCGACATACAGTCAGTCTATTCTATACTCCGAAGCCCCTCATAGAGGTCATTGAAGGACCGGCTCCGGTTGCACCGGCCGTAGGAGAAAGCCCTGTTTTCCCCAAACTCCAGCAGAAAGCACTTGGCCAGCTCCTCCACGGTCTGCTCCAGGGCGGTGAAAAACTGCCGGTAGGCGAAATCGCAGGCGGGCGTGCCTTCTTCAAACTGGCTCAGAATCAGGGATTCGGTCATCTGATCCAGCGGATAGAGCTTGATGTGCATCAGCTCGTGGATGATGACCTCCTCGAGGTTCTCCTGTTTGGGATTGACGATGTTCAGCATCAGGATCGCCTTGCGGTCGTCGCAGTCGATCTTGAAATCCCCCGTCTTGGGCCAGGCGGGGTCGTCCACCAGCTCAAGCTTCACATCCCACGCGGGCGTGATCCGGAGTTTTTGGCAGTATTTCTCAAATAACAGGGAGAGCGCTTCCCGGTCCATGAGGGTACCTCCTTCAAATGCTTTCCGGACAGTCTGCCGCAGCCGTACCGTCCAGGCCGAAGATCTGCTCCGCCAGGGCAAGGGTCTGCGCCGCGCTGCGGTGCTCGTCCCGGAGGAGCACCGGAAACCCGGCGCGGAGGAAACGCTCGTAGCGCTCCGGGGAGTTGACCCGCATCAGGCACTGCCGGAAGTTTTCCAAGGCCTGTGCAGGATCGGGCTCCTCGAGCATCAGGCGGTAGAGAAACTGCTTCTCCCGGTCGGGGCGGTCAAAGAAGCGCCGGACGGAGATCTCCGGGTCCGCCAGCATGACGAGCACATGCCGCCGGTCCGTGATGCGCCGGAGAGTTTCCAGCGAGACGTTGGTGTCCACGAACACCGGTTTGCCCTGTTCGCTGATCCGGTCCAGGATCCGCAGCTCCAGCCGCTCGCACTCCGCCGCTGCGCCGTCCACCCAGGCCTCGTACGCGTCCGGGGTGCGGCGGACGAAGTCGTGCCAGTCCCGCAGATCCCGGGTATAGCAAAGGCAGGGGAATTCCGCCGGATCCAGCGAGCTGTCCATCAGCTCCTCATGGTAGTTCTCCCGGCAGGCAATGCCCCCGTGCTTCTCCGCCAGCCCGGCGACCAGCGTCGATTTCCCCGCATAGGCGGTTCCCGTGACAAAATAGACGTGTTCCAGATTCATAGGGGGGTCCTCCGTCAGGATTAACCGGATGGCTGCATGTTTCTCATCTGCCCCATCACCCACGCAAACGCCTTTGCCATGCGGAGTTCCGGGTCCTTGAAATGGTTTCCCTCGTTCCACTCCAGTGTGCAGCGGACGCCCCGGGAGAGGAGAAAGCTGTGGCATTCCCGGATGCGGTCGCCGACGGTTGCCATCACCGGGTTGCGGGTTTTCTCCTCGCGGTCGCCGAGGCTCAGGCAGACGGTTCCGGCCCGGATCCCGCCGGACTTCAGGGCGTCCACGTAGCCGGGGAACCAGACCGAGGGGGAGGCCGCCGCGACGCCGGCGAAGACGCCCGTCTGTCCGGCGGCCCAGAGCGCAAACAGACCGGCGAGGGAGTAGCCGCCGATGCAGCGGACGCTGCCGCGGCCCTCGACCTGGCGCAGAACCTCTGCCAGCGTCTGCGCCGCGGCCCCGCCGAAGGCCTCCCTGCCGAAGACCGGCGGGGCGGGCCAGGGGGACAGGTCCCGGTTCCAGTCGTCCACCTGCAGGGCCAGGAGACAGAAGTCCTCCCCGGTCAGCTCACGGATCAGCGCCGCTTCCCGCTCCAGCGCGGACAGCTCGTGCTCGCCCACCGGCTGGACAAGCAGCGTGGGGGAGGCGGGATTGCCGAATTCGAGGTGCCTCATGTGCAGGACTCCTTTGAGCCGGATGGTCCGCAGGTGCCATAGTACTTCTCGATGCCGCCGTAGCCCTGGATGAGCTTGCCGCGGCGGGTCTTCTCCAGAAAGCTTTCGAGCCGCTTCCGGAACTCGTCCGGGCGCTTCCGCGCCGCTTCAATATAGGCGATCCGGATCCGCCGGTAGGACTCGGGAAACCGCCGGTAGTTCTCCCACACGGTTTCATCCTCCCGCAGAGCGTCGAGGATGTCCGGCGGGAACACGAACGGCGTCTCCAGAATCGGCAGCACGCTCTCCCGGACGCGGGGGAGGAGCAGGCCCCGGGCGTCCAGCCAGAGCAGCCGCTCGATGTTCGGCTGGGAGTACGGGCTTCCCGGCTTGCGCGGGGAGAAGCGGCGGACGCAGTGTCCCTCGTCCAGCCGGCGGTTGACGCTGTCGATCCAGCCGAAGCAGAGCGCCTCCTCCACGGCGTCGTTGTAGGAGAGGCTCTCCTCCCCGGAATCCTTGAGCGGGAACACAAACCAGACCTCCGGGGAGCGTTCGCAGTGCTCCGCGAGATACCGCCGCCACGCAGCCCGGTCGCTTGTGCGGAATGTCTCCATCGCGTGTTCCCCCTCCCGTCATAGTATGGATACGGCTCAAGTGATCTTTTCCCGCCACCGCATCGCGCGATACCCGGAATCATCGTCCCGGAAGCCCACAGAGCGGTACAGCGGATAGCCGTTCTCCGTGGCTTTCAGCTCTACGACGGACAGCGCCTTCTCCCGCGCTCCGGCCAGCAGGGCCTCCATAACGGCTTTGGCATATCCCTTCCGACGGTGGGACGGTCGGGTATACACATTCAGCACGAGGCCTGTTTTTCCGTTGGGGAAGGAGGGGCTCATGGGTTTCTCCACGAGCAGGAGGAACGCGCAGGAGACGAGTGTTTCCCCGTCCCGGATGCCATAGACGAACAGGTCTTTTCCCAGGTGCGCCCGGAAATACCCGGGAAGATCCCGCTGAATAGATTCGGCATCGCGGGCGTCCAGCGCGCCGTGGTCCTCGGTCAGGTAGGCCAGGCGCAGGCTTACCAGGGCGTCGATGTCGTTCAAACCGGCTTGTTCAACACGCATGCGGGGTTCCTCCGTAGTTCGGTGCAGCAGTATGGGGATTTCGCGCCTGCGGGCGCGACCAGGTCCGCAGCCGGACCGGCGGCTTTCCGATCGCCTCTGGACTCTTCGGGTGCACCTTTTTGGAAGTGCTTGAGCATTCGCCGTGAGAACCCTCCCCAACCCCTCCCTATCGAGGGAGGGGAGAAGTTGCGCGGGTTCACGCTGCTTTCCCAAAGCCACCCAAAAGGTGCAGCCCGAAGGTCCAGGGCGATCGGAAAGCCCTGGTCGCGGCCCGCAGGCCGCGAAATCTTTCTGCTGACATTTTTCTCACGATACTGAGATCAGTATTGGGAAGTGATCTGACTGATGAAGTCGGCGATGTTCCCGATGACCTGGGGGTCCATATGGGCGCCGCGGGCGTAGACGTTCGAGCCTTCGGTTTTCTGGCCGGGGGTGAAAGCGTGGGTCAAGCCCGGGTAGGTGACCATCGTCCAGCCGGGATTCTTCCCGAGAGCGTTCTGCCAGAGCGCGTAGTCCTCGAGCGTGACCTGATAATCCTCCTGCCCCTGCAGCAGCAGGCAGGGAACCGTGATCTCCCCGGCGGCGGACAGCGCGTCGTAGGATGCCAGCCAGCGCCAGTAGGGGACGTAGGCGCCGGCGATTGCCTCGCTCTCGGGCAGGCTGTCCAGATCCCGCAGCCTGTCCAGGCTGGCGAACAGAGCGTCCTTTTGAGCCTCCATCTCCGGGGGAACGTTCGGCAGCAGGGAGTACAGGAAGTCGGTCTGCTCGCGCATCAGTACGTCCAGCGGCCGGGCCGAGGCCGCCATCAGGATGTATCCGCAGGCCTTGACCGGGGCCTCCCGCAGCGCCCGGTCGACGGCGGGAATGAGGTTGCCGCCGAGACTGTGCCCGAGCACCAGAATGCGGGCCGGGTCGATCTTCCCCTGCTGCGCCAGCAGCTGTACCGCGGCTGCGGCATCCTCGACCGACTCCTCCACCGGCGTGAAGGAGATGTCGCTCATGATCTCCTGCCCGTACACATAGGTGCGCTTGTCAAAGCGGTAGACCGCGATGCCCCGGGCTGCCAGTCCCTCCGCCAGGTCCCGGAAGGGCTTCACCAGGCCGAGCGTCTCGTCGCGGTCGCTGGGGCCGGAACCGTGGATCAGCACCACCGCCGGGAAGGGCCCTTCGCCCCGGGGGAGCGTCAGCGTTCCCGGCAGCTCCCCGTTCAGCGAGGCCACCGGCAGCGCCAGCCCGATCTCCTCGAAATCGGCCTCGGACGCCTCCTCCGGCTGGCCGGAATAGGGGGCGGTATTCAGCCCCGCGACCGCGCCGTCCTCGAGAACCAGCATCAGGTCAACGGAGGACAGGGTAAAGACACAGGGGAACTGATAGATCTGATACCCCTCGATGCTGATTTCGTTGGGGGCGCCGATCTTGACCAGGCTTCCCAGCGAGGCGAAGACCCTGGCCATGCCCTTCATGCCGCCGAGCTGCGCCACGGACGCCTGTACCTGCTCCGTCACGGCCCAGCCGCTGTCCAGCGTCTCCGGCGCGTCTCCGAACAAGATGGAGATCCACTCCGCCGCGTCCTCGGCGGATTCAATGGTTCGGGGCCCCTCCGCCTGCGCGAAGACAGGCGTGAGGAGAGTCAGGGCGAGAAGAAGAACGAGGATTCTTTTCATCGGGAGGACTCCTTTCGACAGTAGATTTGGACTTTATTACAGCTGATACCAATCTCAAGTAATACTAATCTCAAGTAAGAATCACAAATCCAGCAACAGTATGTGCCCGAAGGTCCAGGGCGATCGGAAAGCCCTGGTCGCGGCCCGTAGGCCGCGAAATCTTTTGACGATGTCTCATGTGCCGGAAAAGACGCGGAAGGCTTATTCCGCACAGAGATCATAGAGTTTCTGCGTGTCCAGGAATTTGCCGTAGTAGCTGCTGTTCATCACGACGCAGAGGTAGCGCTCATCCCGGACGGTGAAGATGGAGACCAGGCAGTTCCCCGCCCGGGTGGTGGTTCCGGTCTTCACGCCGGCGACGTCCTCATTATAGTAACCGCTGTTGGCATGGAGCATCTTGTTCGTGTTGCTGAGGGAGACGCGCTTGCCCTCCGCGCTGGTGATCCTGTCCGTGGGCAGGCGGCAGATCTCCGCCAGCAGCGGCTGGTCCAGGAAGGCCTTCGCGAGAATGAGGATGTCCTCTGCGGTGGTAAGCTGGCCCTTCGCGTCGAGCCCCACCACATTGACCGCCTTCGTGTGCGACGCACCGAGCGCCGCCGCCTTCCGGTTCATCGCCGCCACAAAGGCCGCGACGGCCTCCTCGGCGGAGAGCCGCTCGTTTCCCTCCAGCTTCCGCCCGCAGTAGACGCCCAAGGCGTAGGCCGCGTCCGCTCCGGAGGGCAGGAGCAGCCCCTCCAGCAGATCCCGCACGGTCAGCGTCATCCCGTATTCCAGCCCCGCCCGGGAAGCGTCCAGCGGGGGAATGTAGATCTCTGTGCCCAGCTTCACCCGTTCTTCGGGCCCGGCGATGTCCAGCACGGTCAGCGCGGTCAGCAGCTTGATCGTGGAGGCCGGATAGATGGGCGTCTGGCTGTCCGCGGCGAAGACCGTCAGGTCCTCTCCGGAGCCCTCCGCGAGCCGCACCAGCAGGACGTTCCGCGCCTCCAGCGCCAGCTGCCCGGTGCGGTAGACCCGCGGCGTCGGCGCCGGCGTGGCCTCGGCCTCCGGCTCCGGGGTAAGCGCGGCCTCGACCGGAACCTCCGGCGCCGCGGGCACGCTGACCTCCCAGATCCGGGTCTTCGGGATGGTGACAACGTAGTTCACCGTGAACAGCACGACCTCCATTGAGACGACGAGGAGAACGCAGAAGCGGTTCAGGAGCATATGCCGCTTCCAGGCGCGGGGAATCCGGGGCAGCAGCACGCGGCCCACCCGCGTCCGGTCGAAGCCGAGCTTCTGCTGCAGCATGCACAGGAGCGCGCCCAGCACGCCGCCGATCGTGTTGAGGATGATGTCGTCCACGTCCGAGACGCGGTAGTTGAAGCACTGGGCGAACTCCACAAACAGGGAGACGCCGGCCGCCGTGGCCGCGGAGAGGAGCAGCTGCTTTTTCCGGCTGTCGGCCGGGTGCAGCAGCACCTCGAAGAAGCCCAGCGGCATGAAGAGCAGCACGTTTCCGAAGAAATTGAGCGGGTGGGCCAGCCACTCCGACAGCACCCGGAACGGCACCAGGTTCAGCCGCTCGGTGGAGAAGGCGAAGCGCCGGAAAAAATAGGTCGGGCTCAGGAGCGCGTAGAACAGATGCCCTAAATACATGGCCAGCATGACCAGCAGGATTTTCAGCCAGACGTTCTTTTTGTATTCCAGCAGGGGCTTGCGGAAGACAAGCGCGAGCAGTCCGACGGCATAGAGCTCGGTGATCGCAAAACGGATCCAGGAGTCGATACTCAGCATGGGCGGGTCTCCTTCGCGTCGGGATCGGCCAGATAGGCCTGCACCTGCCGTATCACGGCCTCCAAATGGCGGATGTCCAGCGCGACGTCCCCGGTCTCCAGGGAGTGGTTGGCGTTCTCCGTGAGGAACAGCGGAATGCGGGAAGCCTCGCAGAGGCGGCGGATCTCCGCGGTTTCCGCCCAGGGGTCGGCAGTGCCGTGGAAGGCGACGGCGTCCCGGACCGGGTGCGCGAAAGTCTCTGCGAGCGGCGTGAAGAGCACATGGCGGCAGGGGAGACCGTGGGCGGCGGCGTAAGCCGTGGCGGCGGCGGTGCCGATACTCTTGGAGAAGAAGACGATCTGCTCGCAGGCGCTCCAGTCGATGTCACGGAGCAGTTCCTCCGTCTGCGCGAGGGCGATGTCCATGCTCTGCCGCAGACGGGCCCGGTCTCCGCGGACCTTCGCCGGGAAGCCGCCGTACGGGACCGGAAGAATCTCCCAGCCGAGGGCGCGCGCCAGCTTGCCGCTGTAATACAGGAGCGGCTTGTCGCAGGTATAGCCGATCCCCGGCAGGAGCACGGCCAGCTTCATCCCGGACACTTCCTTTCTTATAGACTGATATGGATCAAAAGGAATTTCGCGCCTGCGGGCGCGACCAGGGCTTTCCGATCGCCCTGGACCTTCGGGTGCACCTTTGGAAGAATTCTGGCTTTTTCGGCGTGAGAACCCTCCCCCGCCCCTCCCTACCGAGGGAGGGGAGAAGGCGCACGAGCAGCTTGAGCGGTTCCAGCTTGAATTGGAGCCCTTTACGGTTGAAGAGCAGATCATGAATTGTTTCTCTTGAAATAACCGGATGCTGTCTGTAGACCTGAAACAGCAGGGCGGCGGCACACCCCTCCCTCGGTAGGGAGGGGTCGGGGGAGGGTTCTCCTGCGCCGAATTTCCCCGAACCACCCAAAAGTGCATTCCCGAAGGTCCAGGGCGATCGGAAAGCCGCCAGTCCGGCTGCGGACCTGGTCGCGCCGACAGGCGCGAAATTTCCCTGTTGACATTTATCACACGATACTGAGATCCATATTAGAGTGTCATTCCGCGGCCGATCACGGTGTAGCGCATGCCGGGCTCGGACTGGTACAGGCAGACCTCGCGCACCGTCAGGACGGCGGCGGGGACGGCGAACTCCGGGAGACTGAATCCCTCCGGCAGGCGCGGCTTCCGGGCCAGCGTGATATGCGGAAAAAAGGGCTGACGGTCGAAGGGAATCCCCGCTCCGTCCAGGATGCGCCGGACCTCCGCCGCGAGACAGTCCAGCTCCGCGGAGGGCTCCACCCCGGCCCACAGGACGTCCGCCCCCGGGAAGATCCCCAGCTGGGACAGCGTGAGCGGGAACGGCCGCCGGATCGGGGGCAGCAGCGTCGTGACGTCCTCCGGCCACATCCCGATATAGGCCAGCGTCATATGCAGACAGGCCGGGTCCGGCCAGCGTCCGGCAACGCCTGCAGCGCGCAGGCGGTCCTGGAGGGCGGCCAGCGCATCCCGGAATTCCGGGGAGGGCTCCAGGGCGACGAAGAGACGCGGCATCGGGGTCACTCCTCCCGGCAGATGTGCTTGAACTTTCCGCTGACCGGATGGGCCTGCGGCGGCCGCCCGTCGTGCGTGATGACGAGATCCCGCACGCCTTTCTCCGCGAAGAAGGCCCGCAGCCGCCGCTCCGCCTCGGCGAAGGCCTCCTCGGGCCGGTCGCCGACCAGGCGCAGGGAGAGCCGGTCCGGGGCGGACTGCACCAGCTGGAACCGGCGGATGGACGGGATCTCCTCGAGGATCTTGTAGAGCGACATCGGCGCGACCTTCACGCCGCCGGCGAAAGTGAGCGTATCGTCCGTCCGGCCCTCGATCTCAAGCCAGCGCGTGTGCCGGCCGCAGCCGCAGGGCTCCTCGTGCACGATCACGCGGTCGGTCAGCTCATAGCGGATAAAGGGCTGGATCCGGTTTGCCAGGTTCGTGATCAGCACCTTGTCGGAGAGCACGCCGGGCGCCACGGGCCGGTTGTCCCGGTCCACCGGCTCGACGATCACCCAGTCCTCGTTGAGGTGCAGGTGTCCGTTGGCACACTCGCATGCGATCTCCCCGCCCTCCGTACAGGAGTAGTGCGTCTGGACATAGCAGCCGAACCGGTCCGCCAGCTTCTTCCGGACCGCGTCCGTCAGCAGCTCCCCGCCGGTGATCACCACGTCGGGATGGATCCGCAGCGCGTCGAAATCCGCCAGCAGGGCCAGGTTCGAGGGGTAGCCGCTGAGCATGGCCGGCTGGAAGGCGTTGAGCTCCCGGATGATCTGCTCCTCCGGCGCGTTGACGTCCACGGTGATCTTGGTCTGCCGGCCGGGCATTTTCAGCTGCAGATAGCGCGACATGCCGCAGGCCAGGTAGAAGCCGTAGTTCGCGAACACGCCCGCGGTCTTTTTTCCGTGGCGCATGAAGGCTTTGTAATCCTCCCGCCGCGCGAAGGTGCGGAACGCCGCGACCGCGGAGGAGACGTCGATCATCTTCTTGTCGTAGAGCACGACAGCGGGATTGCCCGTGGAGCCGGAGGTTCTGAAAACCAGATACTTTCCGTCGAGCATCCGGCCGATGTGGTCCGGGTCCGCCGTGAAGGCGTCGACCCGCGCCATCGTGACCCCGCGGTCGGTCAGCACGTCGTCAAAACGGGCCATCAGCTTTGGCTTGCTGACGGGCGGCAGATCCGCCAGCCGGTATGCCGCCGGAATCCCCGCGAAGCGCTCCCGGTAGAAGGGGCTGTTCTCCCGCGCGAAGTCCACCAGCGCCCGCAGCCGGCGTTCCTGCAGTCCCGCCAGCCGCTCCCCGGAAAGCCGTCCCCCGCGAGCGGTCTGGACCATTGTGTGTAAAAGGCTCATAACTCTTCTCCTGATATGTACGCTTTTGCTTGATGTACAGCTCTCTTCAAAAGGGTGAACCCGAAGGTCCAGGGCGATCGGAAAGCCGCCAGTCCGGCTGCGGACCTGGTCGCGCCCGCAGGCGCGAAATCTCCTTGCGCAAAACTCGCATGGATCATGGAATCTCTTCCGTCCCCTCCAAGTCCTCCGGATCCGGAAGCGCCTTGCCGCTGAGAATGATGCGGGTGAGCGCCTTGAGCTCGTTGTGGCTCATTTTGTACTGGCGGTAGTCGACGAACGTGTCCCCACTGAGGGCGTCGCCGACCTTGGCGGTGCGCACCGAGATCTTGACATTCCGGCTCGCGGAGGCGCAGATGGTGACCTTCCAGCTCTCCAGATGCTCCCGGAAATACGGCGCGTTGTAGTGGGTGCCCCGGTACATGCTGTAGACGCCGTCCAGCAGCACCAGCCGGCCGGTATAGCCCTCCTGCGCCAGGTACGCGGCCAGCACCGTCGCGGGATAGCCGCCGACGGAGTAGCCGATCAGAATGATCTCGCTGCCCTCCTGTGCCCAGCTGAGCAGCTGGGGACGGAGGTCCTTCATCACGGCGTCGCTCGCGACGGAGCAGGAATTGTACTGGCTGTCCGCCTGGGGGATCAGCAGCGTTCCGTCCGCCGCGGCCAGACCGTCGGTGTTTCGCAGGGCGGTAAAATAGTCCCCGGAGCCCGTGAAGAAGATGTACCGCTTCATCAGGTCCTCCTCCGTGGCCGGCAGGAGCAGACAGCTGGTTTTCCCGATCCGGACAATCTCCGCGGAGGCAGATGCGGACAGCATAATCAGAAATACCAGCAGAAGGAGCCAAACTCTCTTGATCATCCGGTTTTCCTCTGTTTCATGAAATATGAGGGTCGAATCCTGTGTCGATTTGGAGAGAATCCAGAAGGGCGAAGGCCCTGCCCAAGCTGACTTCAAACCTCCAAGCTGACCCAAAGCCTCCCCCAAGGCGCATTGCCGAAGGTCCAGGGCGATCGGAAAGCCCTGGTCGCGCCCGCAGGCGCGAAATTTTTTATGAAGAAATTGCCATGTGTCGCGTATATCCGTATAAATTGGCAGGAAAACATCTTCAGAACCGAGAGGAACGCCTCTCCCCATGCTCGTCAACACTCTCCAGCCGGAAGCGCCCTTCCTCAACAATCATCGCCGTGAGCCGGCCGCCCTTCCCGCACCCCGTGTCGATACAGATCACCCCGCACTCCGGCAGAACATGCCACTCACCGGGCTGCAGCGGCTGCGTCTTCTGCTTTCCCCCGGGAAACCAGACCGGGTAGTCCAGGGCGATATGCCCCACCACCGTCAGCGGCCCGGCATAGACATTGGTCTGCACGGTTTCATGGTCGTGCAGCAGGGTCTGCGGATCGTTTTCTTCCACGGGCGTTTTCCGGACGGCGGCATGGACGGCCTGGAAAGCCGTGTCCTTCCACCAGAGCCGGCAGTGCTCCCGCAGCCAGGGGATCGCGTCCTCCATCCGGGCATGGTGCGCCTTGAAGCTCCGGACCGTTGCCTGGCGGCCCACCCGGTTCCAGACCATCTTATCCGAGAAGGACAGTTTCTCGGCCAGCAGGTAGTCCTCATGGTTCCCCCGCAGAAGCACAAAGCGCTCGCCGAAGTCCTCCGCCAGCTCCCGCACGGTCCGGAAGACCTCCCAGGAGTCCGGCCCCCGGTCGAACAGATCCCCCAGCAGAACCAGCGTGTCCTGCCGCCCGGCCCCGACCTTCTCCAGCAGGGACTGGAGCGCGCTGTCGCAGCCGTGAATATCGCCAATCAGGATGGTTCTCATTATAAGCTTCCCCGTTATGCTCGTTTCCTAAGAAAGAATTGACCTCTTTCAAAGGTGTATTCCCCGAAGGTCCCCCGAAGGTCCAGGGCGATCGGAAAGCCCTGGTCGCGGCCCGCAGGCCGCGAAATCCCCTGAAAAAATCATCTTCCAGAGAGAACCCGAATTTCATACCAATCTCAAGAAAGAATTGCAAATCCAGCAACAGCATGTGGCCGAAGGTCCAGGGCGATCGGAAAGCCCTGGTCGCGGCCCGCAGGCCGCGAAATCTCACTGTTGACAATAAGCATTCTAAACTGAGATCAGTATCAGATCCCCGTATTATTCTGAACAGCGATCGAAACCAGCCGGCTGTTCTCAATGTGATAGCGCTTGTTGCAGATCGCCAGCGCCGCCCTGCGGTGGGTGACGATGAGGACGGTCTTGTCCCGCAGCGCGGCGATGTTGTGCAGAATGCGGGCCTCCGTGGTCTCATCCAGCGCGGAGGTGGCCTCGTCCAGCAGGAGAATCGGCGCGTCGGACAGCAGCGCCCGGGCGATCGCCACCCGCTGCGCCTGGCCTTCGCTCAGCCCGACGCCCCGCTCGCCCAGCCGGGCGTCCAGACCGATCTCCCGCACCAGCTCCTCCAGACAGGCGGCCTCGATGGCCTGCTGCAGTCGCTCGTCGGTCGCTCCGTTGGTGAACATCGCCAGGTTGTCCCGGAGTGTGCCGGAGAACAGCGTGTTCCCCTGGGGC
Source organism: Clostridia bacterium (assembly GCA_017508975.1). Lineage (GTDB taxonomy): Bacteria > Bacillota > Clostridia > Christensenellales > Aristaeellaceae > RUG11272. The sequence goes on from JAFWQU010000012.1 coordinate 63,951, forward strand.
ACATAGGCGAAGAGCCCACGGGTGCCCCGGCAGGCGGGGATGGCCTCCTCCCCGCGGACAAACAGCACCTGACCGGAGGTGGGATGGTAGATGGCCAGCAGCAGCTGGAACAGGCTGGTCTTGCCGCCGCCGGACTGCCCGGTCAGGGCCACAAAATCACCGCTCCGGATGGTCGCGCTGGCGTCCAGCAGGACCTCCTCCGCGCCGTCCTCATACTGAAAGGAGACGTTCTCCAGCCGGATCTCGTCGAAATCCGTGAGGGCGGTCCCCTGTACCTCGTCGGGGAGATCGATGACCTCCATCAGCCGCTCGGCGGAGCTGGTCACGCCGTAGGCCTGGCTGGCGAGGCTGACCGCGCTGGCGATAGGGCCCTGGATCCGGCCCACCAGCTGAATCAGCGCCGCGAGCCCGCCGTAGGTGAAGGCGCCGTGATAGATCCGCACACAGCCCCACAGATAACAGATCAACCAGGAGAGCTCGAAGAGGAAGCCCATGCCCTGGTTCATCAGGATGGAGAGCCGGCCGTTCCGGAGCTGCTCGTCCGCCAGGTGCTCCCGCTGCGTTTCCATCTGCTGGAGCGCACGCTCCTCCGAGACGGAGGCCTTGACCACACGGATGTTTTCCAGATTCTCCTGGGTGCTCGCGTGCAGGGCGCCCTGGGCCTCCTGAATCCGCTTGTGCCGTTTCTTCATTGGATTCCGGAAGAGAACCGTGATGGCCGCGCTGGCAATGCCCGCCACGATCAGCAGCGGTACAAAGCGCCAGTCCATGGAGATCAGGATGATCGACGCGCCGACCAGCGACACCGCGGTCTGCAGGATGGACGGCAGAAGCCCCATCACGCCGTCCTTGACCACGCTGACGTCGGAGAAGATCCGGTTTACCAGCTCACCGCTGTGGTAGGGCTTGATGGCAGCGTAATCCTTACCCATCAGGGAGACGGTGACCATCCGCTGCAGCTCCATCTGGAGACGAGCGGAGGTTCTGACACGCACCTGGGAAACCCAGATCGAGATCAGACGACCGGCGGCCATCAGCCCCACCAGCAGGGAGCCGTAGAGCCAGAGCCCGTCGGCATGTTTCTCCGCCGCTGTCGCGCTGTCGATGAGCCCCCGGGTTACCAGGGGCACCCCCAGGGAGAGCAGGCTGGAGACCACCCCCAGCACGCTGATCAGCAGGATCGGTCCGTGGACGGGTGCGCTCCAGCGGTAGATTGCCCGCAGCGCGGGACTTTTCAGGATGGATCTGACTTTTTTGAGATTGCTCATGGGCGTTATCCTCCCCGGCTTGGCGGGTGAAGTCCGGATACAGGATTTGTGAGACCTTGGGTTATCGAATGCACAACATAAGATTAGTCAAATGCGGCAAGAAAATCAAGGGGGAATGAGATTTGAAAACAGACAATGACGGGGGCGAAAATTTACCGTCTTCGAAGGGACTTGTTTTCTTGCAAAGAGGACAGAAATGTGATACCATACTTTGGGTTATACCATGCTTTTGGCGTTGGTAAAACCCTGAAACGCAGCTACAGCCAATTTGGCTCCAGGGGCTGACAAAGGCACCCTCCCGGTCAAACCATCAGGAAGAGAGTGAAGGAGCGCATGAGCAATACGACATACAGGATTGATCTGGTCAAACTGATCCGCTTTGTGCTGAAATATATCTGGATCGTGATCATCTGCGCCGCGATCGGCTTTGGCGTGATGTATCAGCGCGCGGCCAAGAGACCGGACACCTATACGTCCTCCGGCACCATGTATGTGGTCAACGCCAACCCCAACCAGGTCAATTACGGGTATGTGAACGGATCGGACCTGTCAAGCGCTGTCCAGTTGATCGAGACCTACAGCGTAGTGGTCCGGAGTGAGCGGGTGATGGGCGCGGTGCTGGAGTGTCCGTTGGATGTGCTGGATGCGGAGGGCAATCCTACCGGGGAGAAGATCCTTCTGGCACAGAAGTATCCGGAACTCACCTCTGCCATGGTCGGCGCCTCCATCTCCATGGCCTCCGTCAACGAGACCGGCATGGTGCGGGTTATGTGCACCACCTACCGGCCGGACATGGCGATGGATATCTGCAATGCGGTTCTGGCGGTTGCTCCCGGGGAGATTATGAATGTGGTGGGCGCGGGGAAGGCGCAGATGGTGGACTCGGCGGTGCTTCCGATGGCACCAAACCCGCGGGGTGAACGCCGGCAGGGAATTATGGGAGCTCTCGTAGGCGCTTTCGGCGCGGCTGCGATCCTTCTGCTGATCTGCCTTCTGCGGCAAAGAGTTACAAGTGCGAAGGAACTGAGCGACCAGTATACGCCGCCGATTCTCTCCAGCATTAAACGCAGCCGCCATGATGAGAAGGACCCCGGCGATTTCCTCTTAAGCAAGACCAGCAGTATGGAGATGGTGGAGAGCTATTCCAAACTGCGGATCAACCTGCTCTACAGCCTGGTGGAGAAACAGAACCATGTGGTGGAGATCACCAGCGCCATCTCCGGCGAGGGGAAGTCCACCATCGCCGCCAACCTGGGCATCTCCTGCGCCATGAGCGGGAAACGGGTGTTGATCGTGGACGCGGATATGCGGCGCGCCTGCCAGCGGGATATCTTCCATTATGCGGAAGACCTGCCGGGATTGTCCGACGTGCTGATCGGAAACTGCGAATGGAAGAAGGCAATCCTCTCCACCCAGTATCCGATGATGAATCTGCTGCCGGCAGGCCAGCTGCCTGCGAACCCGTCGGAACTGCTGGAGTCCAATGCCATGAAGGCGCTGCTGGAGCAGTTGTCCGGGGCGTACGATCTGGTGCTGCTGGATGTCCCGCCCATCAACATCGTGTCGGATCCGCTGACCCTGTCCCAGCAGGTGGCGGGAAGCGTCTTCGTGGTGCGGCAGGGCTACTCCAACCACCGCGAGATCCGCAAAGCCCTGATCAGTGCGGAGATGACCGGCATGGTGGTGCTGGGCTTCGTCTTCTACGGAGAGAGCGCGAACGAGGGCAGTTTGTACAGCCGTGCGCATTACAAGAGTTACTACAATCAATATGAATCCAGGGATCGGAAACAGCGGACCGCGTCCGGGACCAGCCATCCGACCGGAGACCGTGCCGACAAGCCGGCCGCGGAGGCGGGAAAGTCCGGAAAGAAGTCGAAGAACTGATCCGATTGCGCCAAATATATTAGAAATGCCTGAAAAGACAAGGACAGGGGCGAGGAGAGATATGAGCAAAAAGTTCCGTCACAGTGGACTGATCCTCTGGATCGTGCTTCTCCTGTTGTTTTCATCGTACAGTATGGTTTCCAGCGCGGAGGTTGCGTTGACGCTTCCGGCGCTGACGGAGACGGACTGCGTATGGGACGAGAAGGGCAACCTGGTCAGCGAGACGGCACACGACCTGAATGGTCAGCCGGCGCTGAATACCCGGGGTTTTTATCGGGCGGAATATACGTGGGACGACCGCGGAAACCAGCTGACGGCGGCCTATTACGGCCTGAACGGCGAGCCGGTGACGGCGGACCGCGGATATGCGCGGATGGAGCGCACCTGGTTCCGGGACAGCAGCGGCACCAGCCATCTGCTGACGGAGGACCGGTATGCGCCGGACGGCAGCCGGGCGGAGATCCCGGGGAGCTATTCCTATCGCCGGGATGTCTGGGAGGGGGATCAGATTCTCTCCAGCAAGTACTATAACGCAGCCGGGGAGCTGACCCGGCCCACGGGCGGCTATGCGCAGATTCTCTACGATATCACGGAGAAGGACAACACCGTGACGGTGGTCAAGCGGTATTGCGACGTGGATGGCAGCCTGCTGCGCGGCTCGGAGGGCGGCATGCAGGTCGTCTCGGTGTATGCCAGGGAACCGCTGGAGCAGGGGGATAACTCGATTGTTTCTGAGATTCGAAGCGGCTTGAAGCATACTTTCACCTACAGCCTTGGCCCCTCCGCCATTGCGCGCGGCGCGGAAAAGCAGGCTTTCAGACGGGTACAGGACGAGCGGCATATGCTGCTGTCCCAGGAAATCTGTGATGCAGACGGCTTGCCCGTCCTGGGAAAGGATCATGCATATCGCCAGGAAAACACCTACGACGAGCGGAATAATCTGATCCGGGTGGACTATACAGGATTGGATGGCCAACCGATCATCGCGTCTGCAGGTTATGCCAGCGTCATTGTGGAATACGATGAGCTGGACAGGCCGATCAGTGTCGAGTATCGCGGCCTGGATGGCGAACGGATCAAGCTGACGGACGGCTATGCAAGAGTCACATATGAGTATTACGGGAGTTCGAATACCGTTCACTACGAGCGTTTCTTTGGTACGGACGGCGAGCGGACCATGATCACGGCCGGTTACTCCATGGCGGAGTACGAGTATAACGGCGAGGATTACGATCTGCGGATCACCTATTATGACCCCCTGGACCGGTATACCATGACCATGAGCGGCTATGCCCGGATTGACTGGATGTATCATCGTACCAGTGTCCGGATGGCGGACGGCTCGGAACGTTGGGCGCTGAATCCGGATGCCATCCACCGGGAACGCTACTTCGGCACGGACATGGAGTTGATCGAACTCAAATCGAATATTGCCGGATTGATCAACGACCGCAATGAGAACGGCCAGGTAATCCGGACAACGTATTACGACGCGAACTGGGAACCGGTCCGCAACGATGAGAAGCAGTATGCCTGGATCGACTATCGGTATGAGACCAGCAAAATGTCGGATCCGCCGGTCTACGAGGCCTACTTTGACGAGAACGGAAATCCCTGTGAGAGCGCCAACGGCGCGTACGCCCGATCCATGGCCTATGTCGGACCCAGGCGGAACCTGCTCAGCGAGGAGAGATTCCTCGACGCAGAGGGGAATCCGGACTTTTCCGTCGTGAACGACGCCCACCGGGTGACGTACCATTTTGACCTGAACCTGAAGCGGACCGCCGCCCGGTATTACGACGAGAACGACAAACTGATGGACTCCCGCATGGGCTACGCGGAAGAGATCCGGGAGTATAACACGGCGGGCAGCCTGCTCTGGGAGGCGACGCTGGACGCGAATGGTGAGTGGGTGGCTGCCGGCGGCCTGTACGCGTGCCAGATCATGACCTATGACTACTCGAACCACCGGACGGCGGAAAAGGCCTTCAACGCCAGCGGTGAGCCGGTCATCCACGCTTCCGGGTATGCCTCGGTGGCGATGAGCTATGACGACGACGGCAATGTGGTGAGCACCCGCTACTACAACGCGGTGGATGAGCCGGTGATGGTGGACGGCCGGGTTCGGGTGGAGAAGGAATATGACGACCGGCACAATGTCACCTATGAGGCAAATTATGGCGCAGACGGTCAGCTGATTCTGCTCAGCGGCGGCTACGCCGGCAGGCGCTTGACCTATGATGCCGGGACGGGACTGCTCAACCGTGTGGAGTACCTGGGCCTCGATGGGAAAAAGACGCTGCTCCCGTCCGGCTACGCGGCTTATGAACAGCAGTATGACACCCACGGAAACCTGATCCTCCGCGCGTATTACGACGAGCAGGGGCAGCTTGCCATGCCCTCCTCCCTCACCTATGCCAAGTTTGAGCGGAAGTATGACGGGCGGAGCCGCATCCTGGAGGAGGCGTGCTACAACACGGACGGCACGCTGGCGGTCAACCGGGACGGCTATGCCGTGACCAGCACCGCCTATGCGCCGGACGACCTCACGGTGACTATCACCTACCTGGGTCCGGACCGGCAGCCTGTGGAGACTGCGCTGGGCTATGCCCGGGTGACCAGGACTTACAACTATGCCAACAAGCTGGTTTCCGAGACCTACGACAACGCGGCGCTGAAGCCGGCGGTGATCGCGGACGGCTACCACAAGGCGGTTTACGAGTGGGACAGCGAGGGACACAAGACCCTGGAGGCCTACTTTGGCCGGGACGGGGAGCCGGTCACCTGCCCGGACGGCTATGCCTCCTTCCGGACTGAGTATGACCACAGGGGCAATCCGGTCCATGAGGCCTACTATGACGTGGACGGGCATGTGACCCATGTGGTTGCCGGCGTTCCGGAGATCAAACGCGAGTACAGCGTGGAAAACCGGCTCCTCAGCGAACGGTATTTTGACGGAAACGGCGAGCCTTTCATGCTCCGCGGCGACTATGCGGCGGTGGAGTACAGCTATGACGCGCTGGGGAACGTGCTGACCGAGACCTATTCCGACGGAAAGGGAACACCCGTGACCTCCAGTAAGGGCTATGCCCTGCGGGAGCGCACCTACGACACCCGGGGCCATATGCTGTCGGAGACGTTCTCGGACGGCAGCGGCACGCTGCTGGTACAGACAACCGGATACGCGCAGCGCATCCTGACCTGGGACGACCACGGGCGTCTGATGAAGGAAGAGTACTTCGGCGCGGACGGCAGGCCGATCCTGCGGGATAACTGCTACAGTGCGGTTGCCTATCAGTGGGACAATCACGGCAACAAGTCGGAGGAAACCTGGTATACAGCCGATGGCCAGACCGCAAAGAAGCCGGACGGGTATAGCCGGATCACCTATGAATACAACGACGAGAACCGTGTGACGGAGAAGGTGTTCTGGCTCGACAGCGACAGAGTGATGACCCTGGACGGGTATGCGGCTGTCGCCTATACCTACGATGACCGCGGGCGCAAGACCCAGGAGAGCTATCTCGATACGGATATGAAGCGCGTGACGGTCAAGAAGGGCTACTCGGCGATCGGATACAAGTACGACAATGCCAACAATGTACTGCAGGTCCGCTACCTGGACGAGGAGGATCACTTGACCCGCCTGCCCGAGGGCTTCAGCGTCCGGCAGCGCGAGTATGACCGGAATCACCATGTGATCGCGGAACAATATCTGGACGAGGAGGAGCGTATCGCTTCTTTGACGGACCGGGCGGCGGCCAGCCGTACCTACTATGACATGCGCGGCAATCTGATCCGCATGGAATACCTGAGCGCGGCGCTGCAGCCCGTAGAAATGGCGACGGGCTACTCCACAGTCATCTATACCTACGACGATCAGGACCGCCGCACCTCGGAGTCGTTCCTGGATGCCTCCGGGCTGAGCACCATGATCTCCGCCGGATACGCCAGTGTACGCTATGAGTACAGCGACCAGGGGAAGGTCTGGCGGACCACCTATCAGGACACCCAGGGAGCGCCCACGCTCTTCAAGGACGGCTATGCCGCCGTCGTCTATACCTATGACGAGAACCTGTACCTGGTGGGCATCGCCTATCTGGACGACCGGCTTGAACAGGCCTATATCAGCGCCGGCTATTCGGCGGTCAGCCGCACGGTGGACAAGAACGGCTCCATCCTGACGGAGACCTATCTGGACAATGACAATCTGCCTGTGCGCAATTCCACGGGCTATGCCAAGCTGAAAAACACCTGGGACGGCCGGAAGAGGCTGATCAAGCGGGAATACTTTGACGAGAACGATAACCCGGTGATGCTGACCGGCAGCTACGCGGCCATCGGGTATGCCTATGACAACAGCGATAACGAGGTGCGCCGGTCGTACTATAACAGAAACGGCGATCTCACCTGGTGCCAGTACGGCTACGCGGAGGTCCTCAAGACCTACGACGAGCGGAACAACTGCATTGAGGAACGGCTGCTGAATGTCCAGGGCAATCCGGCCATCCACTCCACGGGCCGCTACTCCATCCTCCGCCGGAAGGTCAACGAGGACGGCAAGGTGCTCTCGGTGACGTTCTACGACACGGAGGACCAGCCCACCACCTACAACAACAATTACGCGGAAGTCCGCTATACCTACGACCTCGCGGGCCGTCAGACCTCCGTCAGCTACTATGACAGGAACGGCAGTCTCTCGGCCAATCTGCGCGGCTACGCGAAGAAGACTACGGCCTACGATTCGCTGGGGAATGTCACACGGGAAGCCTATTACGACGTGAACGACCGGCTGACGAACAACGCCGAGGGCTACGCCATCGCGCTCTACGACTACGACGCGCTCGGCAACCGGACCGGAGAGAACTATCTGAACACCCTGACCCTGGGCGTGATCCCCGAGGGACAGGAGTTCGCAAACCGCAAGGCGGAATACGACGAGCTGGGACGGCTGCTGAACGAAACCTACTATAACGAGTTCGACCGCTACGCGCCCGGCCTGCTGGGGTATGCGATCCACGGCATCTCGTACAGCGAGAGCGGGCTGATCGCCGAGGAGTATTATCTGGACTTCGAGTCCGAGCCCTTCGCCTATGAGGGGGTCAGCCGCCGGACGCTCGTCTCGGAGGACGCGGAGGCGCAGACCTATGTGATGCGCGAGATCGACGAGACCGCCGCGGAGGACGCCTGCGCCCTGCTGATCCAGACCTATGACCGCTATCATCGGGCGATCGAGACCCGCTACTTTACCGCCGACGAACAGCCGGTGACCGGCCCGGAGGGCGCCTATATCGTACGCCGGGCGTACACCAGCCGCGGGAAGGTCTCCCTGGAGCAGTACTTCGATGCCTCGGGCGAGCCCATGACGGTGAAGGACGTGTATGGCCTCCGGATGGACTACAACGCCTACAACAACCTGGAGCGGAAGATCTGCCTGGACGCCGGGAGCCAGCCGATGGAAGGCCCGGACGGCTACGCCGCTGTCCGCTATGATTACGACCTGAGCGACAGCTCGCATGTGGAGAAATACTTCGAATACTACGAGAATGCGGGCGGGGAGCCCTGCGAGGCGGCGAACGGCGCCTGGGGCATCGGCACGGTCTACTATCCGCCGACCCGGATCCATGAGGTCACCTTCCTGGGCCGCAGCGGGGAGGCCGTCGACACAACGGACGGCTACGCCATCCTCGAGTACGAGGAGGACGAGAACGGCAATATCGTCTGGGAAGGCTACTATGACAAGAATCATATCCAGACCGAGTTCGTCGGCGGCTATGCCAGTGTGGAGCGGAAATTCGACGAGGAAGGCCGGGTAATCTCTGAGCGCTACAGCGACCGCTTCAACAGGCTGACCAATAATTCGGAGGGCGTCGCGGGCTGGATAGGCTATTACAACCAGGCGGGCGAGCTGGTGGTCACCAGCCGCTATGACGAGAACCGTCAGGCGCTGCCGCTGGATTGATAGTACGGCGGTTGAGAGGAGGCACACATAGATGATGAGAATCGGCTTGCGGAAGAAGGCAGCGGCCCTGGCTTTCCGACTGATGGCGCTGCTGCTGGTGCTCTGTCTCCTGCCGATGGCATCCCTGGCGGAGAACGCGGAAGCGTCGGACGATGGCTGGGTTGACTTCATCCTCATCTGCAACGAGGGCATGAACAACGATAAGGGCAACGCGGGCAACACCATGATGCTGGTTGGATTGAACAAGAATCTGGGCAGAATCAACCTGCTGATGTTCACCTGGGACACCTTTATCGACTATGAGGGCTATGACACGCCCCAGAAGATGGACATGCCCTACCGGAACAGAGGCGCCGAGGAGCTGGTTCGGGTTTTCAACAGCAACTTCGGCACGGATGTCCAGCGCTTCCTGTCCCTGAACTATCTGAACCTGGCCTCTCTGATCGACGCCTTCGACGGGGTGACGGTGGACGTCTCCCGCGCGGAGCGCAATGCCCTCAACGGCATGGTGGCCTCCAAGCGCAACCAGCTGCAGGAGATGGTCGGCCGGGGCCTGCTCAGCCAGATGGTGGTAGAGAGCCTGGCGTCGCGGTACTTCCTGGAGGAGTACGGCCCCAACACCCACCTCAACGGTCTGCAGGCGGTGGGCTTCGGCTGGCTGCAGTACGATTCGGTGTACAACTGCTGCGAGCGGGAGGGCGAGGTGGTTGCCGCGCTGTTCCACAGCGTGGGAACCGCGATCCACGAGAGCGTAATCTTCTACACCGATGTGTCCGGAGAACCGATGAACGCGGACGGCCGCCGCGCCATCAACCTGGACCATATGACCGAGGAGGACGAGGATTTCCTGCTCCGGATGATGTCGCCGATCTTTGACATGTCCTACAACAATCTCAGTGACGACGATATCCGGACGATCTCCTGGGGCCTGGCCCGCGCGGCGTACATGGCCGCCCGGCAGGGCGTCAACGTCTTCGACCATGTGGGCATGAAGATCCTCCCGCTGGAGGCCAAGGACGAATACGAGATCGTCGCCGGCGCGAAGGGCCACATTGTGGACAAGGACGCCAACGCGGCCGCAATCCGGGAGTATCTGCACAGCATAGAGTAATCCCATCAGGTCCGACCCCCTCAGGAAGGGACAGGCACGGCACTGACCGGATTGGCAGGCCGGAAACGTCCCGGAACACAGGCGCCTCCACCCCGGCTCACCCCGCCTCGAGCGGCAGCAAGTGAGCCGGGATGGCGAAGCGCGCTCTGAATGCGGCCAACAAGATCAGCAATCTTTCGGCACGAAGGTCCCCGAAGGTCCAGGGCGATCGGAAAGCCCTGGTCGCGCCCGCAGGCGCGAAACTCCTGCCGAAGGTCCAGGGCGATCGGAAAGCCCTGGTCGCGCCCATAGGTGCGAAACTCCTTGTAAAGCCCATATGCCAGAGGAAAACAGCACAAGTCCGGAGGTGAGGGGAATGCACGCCTACTGCCTCTTCTGCGAGACGCAGAAGTGCGGAATCATCGCCCGCCAAATGCAGGAGTGGTACGGATTCCGCTGCATCTCCCCCCAGATCATTCAGCGAAAATGGATCAAAGGCGTCTGCACGGAGCAGCGGCACAATTGGCTGCCGGGCTACGTTTTTCTTTACGCGGAAGAGCCTGTGAAAGAGCGCTGCTATCTGCCCGGCGTACTCCGCTGGCTCGGTGACGGGGAGCTGCAGAACGAGGATCTGCGCTTTGCCGAGATGCTGCTGGACCGCGACGGCGTCATGGGAACAGTTCACCTGGCGGAGGTCGGTGACCGCTGCGTCATCGACGATCCCAACTGGGAAGGCCTGAACGGCACCGTGACCAAGATCGACCGCGGCCGCAGGCGCTGCTGCGTGGAGTTCTGTTTTGACGGGGTCAGGAGGACGGTTTGGGTGGGGTATGAGAGGGTAAGGATTAAGGATAACGGTAGTGGTGATTAAGAACGTCGGACTATTTTACACATGAATCCGTGAAACTCACATCTTGACAAACAGCACAACATCTCGGATTCTAAGGCGTTGAAGCACCTAATCCAGTACGAAAAAAACACCCAACAGGTGCAGAAAACATAGTGTTTTCAAGCCCTCCGTGGTATAATAGAGCCATAGAGAACGGAGGAATTTCATGTATAAACCGCGCATTGAAGTCGTATTCGGAAATGAACGGATCATTTCTCCCAGCGGACTGAATATCGTAGGTGCGATGCTGGGGAAAAGCGACTTCAAGAAGCGGTGTGATCGCCGGAAAGTTGATCCGAAACGGAGTCAACCACAGATTAAGGACGGCGATATCCTGTTGACATACATCGGTTTGCTGACATTGGGCAAAACGTCGTATGATTCAGTCCATGAATTTGATGACGATCCGGATTACTTCCCAAACGCATTGGGAATTGCAAGAGAAATCCCTTCAGCGGAAACAATACGCCAACGGATGGATGATATCGACGACAGCCTTCGGCAGAACCTGCTGGATGGCAATGTGGACATGTTTGTTGCTCATGGCGTTGCGCCAGGCGCATTGCCGGGAGGAGAAGTACCTGTAGACATCGATGTGACTCCTTTCGATAACTCCAAGACGATGAAGGAGGGAGTATCCCGGACATGCAAGGGCTTCGACGGCTTTGCCCCTGATCGTATCCTATATCGGAACCGAAGGCTTCATGGCCGATATTGAGCTCCGGGAAGGAAAGCAGCATTGTCAACAACACACGCCGGAATTCCTGAAAGAAACGCTTTCCGTATCGCATCGTATGACGGACAAACCATTGCTGATCCGCATGGATTCCGGGAACGATGCTGCCGAGAATCTGGGAATTCTGATCGAAGATGGCGCCTGGTTCATCGTCAAACGGAATCCGCGCAAGGAATCCAAGGAGGGATGGCTGAATGAGCTGAAAGGATGCTGCAAGGATATCCGTCATTCGCGCCTTGGGGAAGATGTTTACGTGGAAACGACTTGGAAGGATGTCACCTACAAGACCAGTAGTGGTGAAATGAAGACAATGGGAATGCGGATCGTCTACGAAATCACAGAGCGCACCATTGACAAGCATGGTCAGATCCTCCTGATTCCGGACATTGAACTGAACATGTTCTGGACTAACCTGGGATGGTCAGATGATGAAATCATCGCTTCTTACCATGCCCACGGGGAATGCGAACAATACCACAGCGAACTCAAAACCGATATGGACATCGAACGTCTTCCCTCCGGTAAGTTTGCTACCAATGCCCTGGTACTGGAGCTGGCGATGATTGCTTTCAACCTCTTTCGGATGATCGGTCAGGAATCCCTCAGGCACAAGCAACCGACAAAGCGGAAGGTTCGCCGCTGGAGACTGCGGACAGTAATCGAGAACATGATGCTCTGTGCCAGCCATTTCACGAAGCATGCACGTCGTCAGATTATGGCTTTGGGATGCAGCAACACTTGGCGATATGCCTTTTGGGGTGTCTGGCAACGATTCGCCCTTACGTAGTTTGGTGACAAGTGCATAGTCACCGGGCAAAGGATTGTTTTTGGTTAACCTTTTGGCGGTCTTTACTGGGGACCAATATAATAAATCGGATAAAAACGAATCTACAGCGTTCAGTGAGTACTTGCCAGAATGAGCTTCACGGATTCAGGACTTAGTAAAACTCATTTGGCGCTGCCAGCAAGTCAGAAAAAAAGTTTTGGCACTGCCAGCAAGTTGGTAAAAATCTTTTGGCACCCTATGGCAGCAGCAAGTTGGTAAAGCGCCGAGTTCTACGTTTAATGTGGAAGTTCATTGGCAACAGAATCTGCACCAGAGCTGCTTAGTGCGAAAGGTTTGACATTTGGCCGGAAATAAGGCCAAATTGCACAAAGAAAATCGGGTTTTTAACATCCGATAGGGTCAAAACTAGTTTCAGACAGACTTACCCCGGGGTTCCGAAATACTCAGAAGAGACCTTGGGTTAGTAATAGAAAATGCACTGGACGATTTTTGTGAGGCAGGGACGTAAATATGTAATTTACAAGACGAAAATTATGAGGAAAAGTAGGCAACAAAAAAACAGTCTGTGACTTTGCTGCCTGTGTGTAAGATAACTTTTGGATGATAACGATACATACAGTAAAGGAAATCCAAAAGAAGTATGCAAAACAAAGATCAGAAAAAACTATTTGATGAATGGAAAGCGGTCAAGGTGATTTAGTATAACTTTCTAAAGAACGACCATGGAATTAAGATGCATGTATGAGGTATGAAATGACAAAGTTTGAAATAAAACTTCAAATAATGAGTTTACCAAAGACAGCAAAACAAATACTACCAAGCTCATTGTCCACAAAGACGAAGGTTTTATTAGGTGAAAGGAGAGATATGGAACTGATAATCCTTACGGCTATTCAGAAAATAGAAAATGGATCAGTAAAAACATTAGAAGAATTGATTGAAAAGGATTTAATGAGATAACATTATTTGAATGAAAATAGTTCATCTTTTTGAAGAATAGAAAGCAAAATAATACTGTGGAGTTGAAGAAAATGATAAAGCACATTATAGGGTATTTGCAAAAAAGCACTTATAAGGTTTATGGTTTCAAGATCATTCATTTCATCGCTACGGTGGGTGTTTTCTACATTTTTTTCCTTCTGTTCAGATATGGAACATTTCATATTCTAAATCGATATGGTTATCGATACAATTATTATGCTGCTATTTTGTATGGCTTGATGATTCTTTTCTTCTCGAGAACTTATAATTCCTATCTGGTAGGATACTCAAGAATCAGGACACTCGTTTTAGGACAATTTTTTTCTCAAGCTTTGAGTATTGTATTGCTGTACTTTATAATATCTTTAGCATGGGGTCATTTCATAAATCCACTTGCCTTTTTGCCAATGATGGCAATTCAGCTTATAATAGATGTGATTTGGTCCTACTTTGGAAGTATATTATACTATAAACTCTATGGAACAAAAAAAGCACTGCTGATTTACAGAAATCAAGTGGATAAAAGAAGAGTTGGAAGTATTTATGGGAACCCTTTAGGGCGGATTTACAAGATTATCGATGAATTACAATATGATGGTTCTTTTCACCAATTACAAGAAAAATTAAATAACTATGACGCTATATTTGTGGCAGGGGTAAATTCTAGTTGCCGAAACGGTATTCTGAAATACTGTAAAGAGAATAATATTGCAGGTTTCTTTTTGCCCCACATTGGAGATACGATCATGCAGGAGGCAAAGCATATTAAAACGTTTGACGCACCTGTTCTATACGTCAATAGAAAAGAATTGGATCCGGAGTTCGCGGTAATAAAACGGGCATTTGACATTGTATCTTCTGGCACAGCACTAATTCTTCTTAGTCCAATCATATTAATTACCGCATTGGGGATTCATCTATATGATGGAGGCCCTGCATTCTATCGTCAAACTAGATTAACAAGAGATGGTAAAAAGTTCAAAATTTTAAAATTTAGAAGCATGAGGGTGGATGCGGAAAAGGATGGCGTGGCAAGACTGAGCAAAGGTGAAAATGATGACCGTATAACGCCTATTGGGAGAGTTGTTCGTAGATATCGATTGGACGAGATACCACAACTTTGGAATATCCTAAAGGGGGATATGTCGGTAGTTGGCCCTCGACCAGAACGACCAGAAATCGCTGAAGAGTATTATAAAAAGATGCCAGACTTTAAACTACGATTGCAGGTAAAAGCAGGATTAACAGGATATGCGCAGGTGTATGGTAAGTATAATACTGCACCATATGAAAAACTTGAATTCGATCTGTTGTATATTAACAATATGAGCATACTTATTGATCTTCAACTGTGTTTTGCTACAATAATGACCCTGTTCAAGAAAGAAAGTACAGAAGGTGTTGAGGGAGTAACTGCGATAGATTTGGATTTAGATGAATTACAAGAAGTACAAACAAAGAATAGACCAATCAGTAATTTTGAAAAATAGAAGTATATTCATATGTTATACATATTAGAGCCTGTTTCTAAATACATAATAGCCAAAAAAGTGAAAAGATTTACTGTTTGAGGTTCTCAGAATATCTGCTAGACTGAAAGTTGTCAAGGCAAGTCATCGTAGCCGGGAAGACAACTGCGATGGACACTGAGAAATCAGTAGATAGAACAGAAACAATTCTGAAACGGTCATAAATCGGTTGATTGAATAAAAATGACCTTATTCCGGGAAACTGGTAGAATATGTGCTTTCGGTAGTCTATTAATCAAAACTTTCAGGGTGTTTAGGCAACAAATCCAAACATAAGGGAGCAAAAGAATCAAAGAAAGCAGGTGAAACAAGGGGTTTCGGACTTGTGGAAATGGCAAATCCGTGTTATAATTTAGGCGTTAAATTAGGCAACAAACACGGAGGTAAGCCATAGGAGATTACACGGTGCCAGAGAAAATCAGAGAATGCAAGCCAAAGGGAACAGTGGTCAAGAAGATTGCAGGCCACTTCTATGTCTATGAATATACCAAGGAGAAGACTGCCGACGGGAAATGGC
>JAFWQU010000013.1 GCA_017508975.1 Clostridia bacterium
CCACTTCTATGTCTATGAATATACCAAGGAGAAGACTGCCGACGGGAAATGGCGAAACAGGACCGGAAAAATGATCGGTACCATAGTAGAAGGACGGGGTTACATTCCGAATGACAACCTTCTGTGTGACGCCGAAATCAGTACGGTTGAGTTCGGGGATTATGCCATTTCGCTCGCCAATTCCCGCAAGACACTTTCGCTGCTGGAGTCCTGTTTCAATAAGGGGGACGCGATACGCATAAAGGAGAGGGGGTCAGGGGTGATGTTCCACATGCCGGCATCGACATCCCTAATCGAGTGCATTCCCGAAGGTCCAGAGGCGATCGGAAAGCTGCCAGTCCGGCTGCGGACCTCTGGCCGCGCCCGCAGGCGCGGAATCTCTTCCCTGCCTCCTCAGCTTGCTGAGGCAATGTCACGCAGGACATCGTGAGTCCTCGATCTGCTTCTTGACTTTACTGTGATAAAGTGTTATATTATTGAAGTCCCTTTGGGAAAGATGGTTTGACAGGAGGAAATCTTTATGAAAAAAATGATCGCGCTGCTGCTGTGCCTGATGATGGCCGTGGGCTGCTGTGCCGCGCTGGCCGAGAGCGACAAGGACGCCGTGGTGGCCAAGGGCAAGCTCACCGTGGGCATCACCGACTTTGCCCCCATGGACTATAAGAACGACGCCGGCGAGTGGATCGGCTTCGACGCGGACCTGGCGCGCGCCTTCGCGGCGAGCCTGGGCGTCGCGGTCGAGTTCGTGGAGATCGACTGGGACAACAAGGTCCTGGAGCTCAACAGCGGCAACATCGACTGCGTCTGGAACGGCATGACCCTCACCGACGAGGTGCTGAATTCCATGAGCTGCTCCAACCCCTACGCCAACAACGCGCAGGTCGTGATCATCCCGGTGGAGAAGGCCGCGGACTATCAGACCGTCGAGAGCCTGGCCGGACTGGTGTTCGCCGTTGAGGCGGGCAGCTCGGGCGAGGCCGCCGCGAAGGAACTGGGCTTCGAGTTCAACGCCGTGCAGAATCAGGCCGCCACGCTTCTGGAGGTGGCTGCCATGACCTCCGACGCCGCGATCATCGACTCCCTGATGGCCGCCGCGATGGTCGGCGAGGGCACGGACTACGCCTCCCTGTCCTACACGGTGCCGCTGACCGAGGAGAAGTACGGCGTGGGCTTCCGCACCGGCTCCGACCTGACCGAGGCGCTGAATGCCTTCTTCGCCGCCGCCTGGGCGGACGGCAGCATGCAGGCGATCGCGGAGGCCTACGGCGTGCAGGCCGCAATCATCCCGCAGGAGTAATTCCCACACACATTTGACCCACGGCAGGGGTGTCCGACGGATACCCCTGCCGTTGAATATCCGGGAGGTATTATGAGCTTCGCGCAGCAATTCCCCATCGTCTTCAACGCGCTCAACGTCGGCTTTCTGCAGACGCTGAAGCTTTTCTTCGTCACCCTGCTGGGCGCGCTGCCCCTGGGCCTGCTGCTGGCGCTGGGCGAAATGTCCCGGGACAAGATTCTGCGGGCGCTGATCAAGGTGCTGGTCTGGATCATCCGGGGATCCCCGCTGATGATCCAGCTGCTGATCGTCTACTACGGCCCCGGCCTCCTGGCCAGCAGAATCACCGCGGAGGCCGCGGCGAACAACGCCTTCCTGGCGTTCATCCGCTCCTGCCGCTGGAGCGGCGGCGAGAGCGGGCGGTTCGCGGCCGCCTCCTTCGCCTTCATCATCAACTACGCCTGCTATTTCTGCGAGATCTTCCGCGGCGGCATCCAGGGCATCCCCGTCGGACAGGAGGAGGCCGGCCTCGTCCTCGGCATGACCGGCAGGCAGATCTTCTTCAAGGTCAAGCTCCTGCAGATGGTGAAAGCCATCCTGCCGCCGATCTCCAACGAGATCATCACACTGGTGAAGGACACCTCCCTGGCGCGGATCATCGTCCTCGAGGAGGTCATCTGGGCCGGCCAGGCGTTCCTCAAGGGCAGCCACGGCATCTCCGGCGCCATCTGGCCGCTCTTCTTCACCGCCGTGTACTACCTGGTCGCCAACGGCCTGCTGACCGTCGGCCTGGCCAAGCTCGAAAAAAAACTCAGCTACTTCCGCTGAGAGAGGAGGGGAAAGCATGCCGATCCTGCAGGTCGAAAACATCCGGAAGTCCTTTGGCCAGACGCTGGTATTGGACGATATCTCCTTCTCGATGGAGCCCGGGGAGGCGCTGTCCATCATCGGCTCCTCCGGCAGCGGCAAAACCACGCTGCTGCGCTGCCTGAACTTCCTCGAGCGTCCGGACGAGGGCATCATCCGCGTGCGGGACGAGGTGCTGCTGGACGCGGGCAAAGCAAACAAATCCGACAAGGCAAGCAACCAGGAGATCCGCCGCAAGCGGCTGCACTTCGGGCTGGTCTTCCAGTCCTTCAACCTCTTCCCGCAGTACACCGCGCTGCAGAACGTGACCCTGGCCGAGGAGCTGCTGGCGAAGGAGGCGCCGGACTGGAAGGAGAACAAGACCGAGAAGCTGAAGCGCATCCGGGAGCACGGCATGGAGCTGCTCAGCGAGATGGGGCTCTCCAACCGCATGGACAACTATCCCCACCAGCTCTCCGGCGGCCAGTGCCAGCGCGTGGCCATCGCCCGGGCGCTCGCCCTGCGGCCGGATATCCTCTGCTTCGACGAGCCCACCTCCGCCCTTGACCCGGAGCTCACCGGCGAGGTGCTGCGCGTGATCCGCGGTCTCGCGGAGCGCAGCACGACCATGATCATCGTCACCCACGAGATGGGCTTCGCCCGGGACGTCGCAGACCAGGTGATCTTCATGGACGAGGGCTGCATCTGTGAGCAGGGCGACCCCCGGGAGGTCTTCGCCCATCCGAAGCAGGAGCGCACCAAACAGTTTCTCGCACGGTATCACGAGAATTGAAGGAATCCAACAGGAACCCCCTGCCTCACTCACTGAAGCAGGGGGTTTTGCTGTGGGATCAATGATCACGCTCTGCCCTCAGAGCTCCTCCGTATACGCATATCTCCGCAGCCTGCGCCCGGCGGCGAGGCACCAGAGGACGCCCGCGGCGCCCAGCAGGAACATCATCAGCGCGGCGCCGGAGCCCTTTCCGGTCCCGAACAGGAGGGTCAGCAGCCCGCTCGAGGCGTTCACGCGCATGAAGGGCTCACAGACGCTGTCCACCATGAAGCCGCCCCAGGCCAGGCCGATGGGGATCGTGAAGAACTGCAGCGTGTTGCGGCACGCGTAGACCCTTCCCTGCAGCTCGACCGGGACGGTGTTGCGCATGATCACGTTCTGGCTGGCGCCCATGACCGGGACCAGAATCCAGCCGATCATCTGGCCGATGCACCACAGCACGGGGCTCCGGGAGAAGGCCAGCAGGAAGTTCTCGATGCCCAGGGAGAACAGCATGGTCAGGTAGATGACGCGCACGCGGTTTTTCGGCTTCGGCATCAGGGTCGTCAGCAGACTGCCCAGCGCCATGGCGATGCCGGAGCAGGAGGTTACGACGCCGAGCACACTGTTGCCCTGCAAAGGGATGACCAGCGCCGGCAGCACCGCGTCAAAGGCCGAGGCGATCAGGTTCACCCCGGACATGAACAGAATCACGTCCAGCACCAGCCGGTGGTCCCGCAGAAAGCGCAGGCCCTCTTTGGCCAGCTGCAGTACCTTCTCCTTCCGGTCCGCCTCCGAATGGACCTCCGGCAGCCGGATGCCGAACAGGAGAACGAGAAAGGCCAGGGCAAAGGTGGCCAGGTCCACGGCGATGACAATGTCCAGTCCGGCCAGCCCGTACAGCGCCGAGGCGATCAGCGGATTGCCGATGGCGATCAGCGACCGGGACAGCGACTGGAGGGCACTCGCCTTCTGATACTGTCCCCTGGGGACCAGCAGGGTGACCGCAACCTCCGAGGCAGGCTGCTGGACGGTGTTCATCAGGCCGGAGACCGCGTTGACGGCATAGAGATGCCAGACGCAGAGCCGGTTTGTCCTGTACAGGACAAACACCAGCACAGTGGTCAGCGCCGCCAGCGCGTCGCAGACCAGCATGGTTTTCTTTTTGTCGTACCGGTCCGAGATCGCCCCGGCGAAGATGCTCATCAGCACATACGGCGCGTAGGTGCAGATCGTCAGGGCGGCCGTGCTCAGGGCCGAACCGGTCTCTTCATACAGCCACAGGGTCAGCGCGAAGCCGGTGACAGAACTCCCCAGCTGCGACAGGCCCTGGGTGCTCCAGAGCAGATAGAAATCCCGCAAACGATTGTTTTTCTCCATAAACTTTGCTCCTTTTTCTTCTGATCGATGAAAAGAGCAAAGTCTGAGGAATCAGGTTCGCTCCACACAGGCTCCTCAGACTCTGCGCGGAGCATAGACGCTGCAGCGAACCATGGTGTACCTCCTGTTCGTACTTTTTCTTCTGGATTATGGGATTTTGGAAGGAGATTTCGCGGCCTGCGGGCCGCGAAATCTCTTTCTCAGTCGCCCAGCTTGCTGGGGAGATGCCGCGCCCGCGGCAGAGGGGCCGTTACCCCTTCCTCTCCGGAATGCACTCGCTCACCACCGCCGAGGCGAGGATCAGCAGCGCGCCGATCCAGCCGGCGAGGGTCATGCGTTCGTGCAGGAACAGCGCGGAGCAGAGCACCGAGACCGCCGGTTCCAGGTAGCCCAGCACCGCCACGGACTGCACCGGCAGCGTCGCCATGCCGCTGAAATAGAGCACGTACGCGAAACCCGTCTGCACCACGCAGATCATCAGCGTCAGCAGAATATCCTTCAGCCCGGGCTGGATCACCGCGCCGCGGTTGGCCCAGAGCACATAGGGCAGAATCGTCAGCGCGGAGAGCGCAAGCTGCACCGCCGCGCGGTCCAGCGAGGAGATGCCCTCCAGCCGGCGGTTGCACAGCACGATCACCATAAAGCCCACCGCCGCGGCAAGCCCCAGCAGCACGCCCGCGGTCTCCCCCGTCGCGCCCTCAAGAATCCCCGAGACCAGCGCCACGCCGAGGAGCGCGCCGAACACGCAGGGCAGCTTCCGCCGGTTCAGCGGCTCCCGCAGAATCAGCGGCGCGGTCAGCACCACCAGCGCCGGCGCCAGGTAGTTGCACAGGCTCGCGATTGCAACGGTGGTGCGGACATAGGCCGCGAAGAGAAAGATCCAGTTGAGTCCCAGCGAGACCCCGGAGATCAGCAGCCAGCGCAGATTGCGCCGGACCGCGCCCCAGTCCATCCGCTCTCCCCGGAGGCGCATCCAGGTCACGATCATCAGCGCGCCGACCGCGCCGCGCGCCATGGCCACCATCTCCGTAGGCAGACTGATCTGCCGCAGGAACATGCCGATGGTACCGTAGAGCACCACCGCAGTGATGTATTTCAGACGCTCAGCCATCCGTCTCCTCCCCGGCAAAGCGCAGCCGCATCTGGTGCCAGACCGCGCCGCCGTGGGTCGAAAGCGGGCTCACGCCCTCGTCCGCGAAGCCCAGGCGCGCGTAGAAGGAGCGTTTCTCCGGCTTGCAGGTGAGCACCACGCCGGCACGGCCCCGTGCGCGCGCCTCGTCGATCGCGGCCCGCAGAAGCCGCGTCGCGCAGCCCCGTCCCCGATAGTCCGGGTGCGTGTTCACGCCGAAGATCATCTGCCATTTTCCCGCCGGTTGATGCATCTCCGGGCGGGCGTACATCTCGTCGGTCAGGTCCGGCTCGTCCGTGGCGAAGCCGTCCACAAAGCTCAGCAGGCGGCCGTTCTCCTCCTCCAGCAGCCAGAAGCACTCCGGATAGACCCGCAGGCGGCCCGCGAAACTCTCCCGGTCGGCGGCCTCCGCCGGCGGGAAGCAGACCCGCTCCAGCGCCGTCACCGCCTCCAGATCCTCCACACAGGCGTGCCGAACGCGGAGCTCAGGGAGCCTGGTAGTAGATCCAGCCGTCATCGCTGAGCACTCCCATCCAATTCAGATAGCCCACGTCGAAGGGGCCGGCCGCCTCATAGCTCTTTTCCTTGACCAGCATGCCCTTCTCCGTGCCGTTCACCAGGGCGGAGTACGTCTTCGGCTGCTTGGAATACACCCCGCTCGTCCGGGGGATCTTCTCCTCCGCCGCGCGCAGCGAGCTGCTCTCCACCCAGAGCGTGCCCGATCCGTAGGCAACCGGCACGTATCCGTTCTGCGCCTCGCCGATCCGCTCCAGGTAGGTGCCCTTCTCCACCACGGCCACTCTGCGCTCGCCCCGGTCCGGCTTGCGGCGCAGGTTTACCCGCTGGCTGGTCTTGACCCATCTTCCTCCGTGGGGCGCCGGCGGATTGATCGGCACCGCCGCGGTCCGGTTCAGCAGGCCCTTCACGTCCTCCATCATCAGTTTGGGGCTGAACTCACCGTGCTGCATGTAGGACCAGCCGCCGAGGCCGCCCGCCGCCAGCAGCAGCAGGATCACAACCGCGACAAAGAATTTCCGCACCGGGTGTTTTTTCTTTTGGGGCGGTGTCGGCGTGGGCGCCGGTTTCGGCTGGGGCTTCGGTTCGGGCTTCGGCTGCGGCTTGGGCTGGGGCGCCGGCTGAGGTTTCGGCTCCGGCCTGGGCTGGGGCGTCGGCTGCGGTCTGGGCTCCGGCTTGGGCTGCGGCGTCGGCGCAGGCCTCGGCTCCGGCTTGGGTTCAGGCTTGGGTTTGGGTTTCGGCTGGGGCTTGGGCTCCGGCTTCGGCTCGGGCAGCTGACTCTGCTGCAGGGCCTGGACGAAGGCGGCGGGCGTGGCGTAGCGATTGGCGGGGTTCGCCTCGCAGACCTTCCGGATCACGGCCATCAGCCGCGGGCTGACGCCGGGGATATCCGGCAGCGGCTTTCCCGCGAGGCGCATGGCGATGGCGTCATCCCGGCCGTGTCCCTCGTTGATGAACGGCAGGCGCCGCTGGTTGAGCATCCAGTACAGCGACATGCCCAGCCCGTAGAGGTCTGCCTTGCTCCCGGCCTCGGCGTCGTTGAGCGCCTCCTGCGCGGCCTCCGGTGCGATAAAGCTCAGCGTGCCGGTCATCTCGCGCACCGAGGCCGTCGAGGTGCTGGTGATCGCCTTCGCCAGGCCGAAGTCGCCCAGCTTGAAGTTTCCGAAACGGTTCACAAAGATATTGGAGGGCTTGATGTCCCGGTGCACGATCCGCTGCGCGCGGCAGAATTCCAGCAGCTGGCCGATCTCGGTGCCCATCCGCACAGCGTCCTGCTCCGTGACCTCCCGCTGGGCGTAATAGTCCGTCAGCGACGTGAGCAGCTCCATGCGGATCATGACGTCCCACATGTAGGTACCCGGCACGGCGCTGGAAGGATAGCGCATGACCTGGAAGTCCTCGCAGGTCACCACCGACGGGTGCTCCTTCAGGCGGACCATCATCTGGATCTCGCGGCCGGCCTCCTCGACGCTGTTCTCGATCTCCATATTGATCTGGCTCGGCTGCATGCCCATCTGGCGCATCTCAAAGAGATCCTGCTCGCCGACCGGGATCGCGATGACCTTGACCGCCGAGCGCAGCGCCGCGCCCGCCACATCCCGGGTCGTCTCCCAGACCGTGCCGAAGCCGCCGGAGCCGATCCGCCGGACCACCCGGTGGCCGCCCATCAGCTCGTCGCCGACCTGGATCGTCTCCCGCTGGTCACAGCTGATAAAATCTTCAATAAACAATGTCTTCACCCCCGGATTCTCACCGCCATGATACGTTGGAAAGCCCGCTCTGTCAAGATGTTCCGGCCTCGTCTGCCCCGGCGGTTCCAAAAGAAACCCCGTCCCTTTACGTCCCCCGCCGAATCTGCTATAATTTCCCCATTGAGAAACAATCAAAACCTCTCATGCAAAGGAGCTGAGTCCTGTGAAAAAAGCCCTGTGTCTGGCCCTGCTGCTGGCGCTGATTGCCGTCTCCGCGCTCGGGGAGACGGTGGACCCGAACACCATCGAGGACACTATGAACGCGGAGAACGGCGTGTACGAGGTGGCGTTCATCAGCGATGTGGGCGACCTGAAAGACAAATCCTTCAACGAGGGAACCTGGAACGGGGTCAAGCTCTTCGCCAGGGAACACGGGGTCTCCTACAAGTACTATATCCCCGCCAACGGCATCCGTGCGACGGACGACGACCGCTACAACGCGATCATCGCCGCGGTCGACGGCGGCGCGAAGGTGGTGGTCGCGGCCGGGTTTATGCAGTTCAACGCGCTGGACCGGGCCGCCCGGGAGCATCCGGAGGTTGTCTTTATCTTCAACGACGGATGGGATGTCGGTCTGGACAATGTGCTGAGCTTCGCCTTCCGGGAGGAGCAGTGCGGCTATCTGGCCGGCTATGCCGTGGTGAAGGAGGGCTATGAGGCCCTGGGCTTCGCGGGCGGCGGCGGCGGAACCAACGCCGCCTGCTGCCGGTACGGCTACGGCTATATCCAGGGCGCGAACGACGCGGCGCGGGAGATGGGCAAGACCGTCCGCATCCGCTTCAGCTGGTCCTTCGGCGCGAGCTTCAGCGCGTCCCCGGACCTGCAGGCCATGATCGCCGGCTGGTATGAGACGGGCACGGAGATCGTGTTCGCCTGCGGCGGCGCGATGTTTGACTCGATCGCGTCGGCCGCCGCGGCCTACGACGGTGCCGTGGTCGGCGTGGACGTGGACCAGTCGAACCTGTCCGCCGCCGTGGTCACCTCCGCCCTCAAGGGCATCACCTCCGGCACCTATCAGGTGCTTGGGAGGGTCTATGACGGCAGCTGGACGGAGCTGAACCACTTCATCACCCTGGGAATTCAGGAGGACGCCGTCGGCCTTCCGCTGGACACCTGGTCCATGGAGCAGTTCACCCAGGAGGAGTATCTTGCGCTGGTGGAAGCCATGAAGTGCGGCGAAATCGTCGTGGACAACGCCGCCGCGGAGGGCGACCCCAACGCAAAGGGTCCCTGGGAGCATGTTCTGGTGGAATATATCGACTGATACCAATCTCTAGTAATACCAATCTCTAGTAATACCAATCTCTAGTAAGAATTGCAAATCAAGAAGAGGCAAGCAACCGAAGGTCCAGGGCGATCGGAAAGCCCTGGTCGCGGCCCGCAGGCCGCGAAATCTCTCTGTTGACAAAAGCATACGCCCTGCGGCTTCTACCGACAGAGCGTATGCTTTTCATATTCACGGAAGGGACTCGTACGAATCTCATACCGATCCCAGTTTAGAATGTTTATTCTCAATAGTGAGATTTCGCGCCTGCGGGCGCGACCAGGGCTTTCCGATCGCCCTGGACCTTCGGGCGCATACGGTTTGCTGGATTTCAGCTTTTCCTTGAGATGAGAATCAGGCTTCCTTCTCCCCCGGATTCTCCAGCGCCTTGGAGAACTGCGTCTCATAGAGTTCCTGGTAGGTGCCGCCGGCGTGGACCAGATCCTGGTGCTGGCCGCGTTCGGTGATCTCGCCGTCGCGGATGACAAGAATCTCGTCCGCCGCGAGGATCGTGCTCAGACGGTGGGCGATTAGGATCGAGGTGCGTTCCTCGATCAGGGGATCGATCGCCGCCTGGATCGCCGCCTCGGAGATCGAGTCCAGCGCGGATGTCGCCTCGTCAAAGATCAGCAGCGCCGGGTCCTTCAGCAGCACCCGCGCGATGGAGATCCGCTG
This sequence comes from Clostridia bacterium, assembly GCA_017508975.1. Taxonomy (GTDB): domain Bacteria; phylum Bacillota; class Clostridia; order Christensenellales; family Aristaeellaceae; genus RUG11272. The sequence continues at coordinate 9,610 of JAFWQU010000013.1, forward strand.
CTTCTCGCCGCCGGAGAGCTTCAGGCCGCGGTTGCCGACCATCGTGTCGAGCCCCTCCGGCTGCCGGCGGATCATCTCCTCGATGTTCGCCCGGCGGCAGGCCTCCCACATCTCCTCCTCGGTGGCGTCCGGCTTGGCGTAGCGCAGGTTCTCGCGGATCGTACCATTGAAGAGGTAGGTCTCCTGCGTCACCACGCCGACCGCGCCGCGCAGCGCGTGCAGATCCATGTCCCGCACGTCGGTGCCGTCCACCGTCACGCGGCCGCTGTCCACGTCCCACAGCCGCGGGATCAGGTTCACGATCGTCGACTTGCCGGAGCCGGAGGGCCCCACCAGCGCGATCGAGCGCCCGCTCTGCAGCGTGAAGCTGATGTCCTTGAGGATCGGCCGCCCGGGCTCGTAGGAGAAATTCACGTGCTCGAAGCGCACGTCGCCGCGGATCTTCCCCGGGAGCACCGGGTGCTCAGGGTTCTCGATCTCCACGGGCATGTCGAAGTACGCAAAGATCCGCGTGAACATCGCCATGGAGCGGATCCAGTCCACCTGGATGTTGAGCAGGCTGTTGACCGGCCCGTAGAGCCGCCCGAGGAGCGCCACCAGCACCGTGATGTCGCCCACGGTCAGGTTCGCGCCTTTCTTCATCATCAGCCATCCGCCCACCAGATAGAGCAGCATCGGCCCGATGGATGTGAAGATCGTCAGGATCGAGAAGAACCAGCGGCCCGCCATCCGCTCCCGGATGTTGAGCTTCATCATGCGCCGGCTGGTGTCCCGGTAGCGCTCCGCCTCATCCTGCTCGCGGCCGAAGAGCTTCGTCAGCAGCTGGCCGGACACGGAGAGGGTCTCGTTGAGCACGCCGTTGATCTCGTCGTTGCAGGCCTGCGCCTCCCCCGCGAGCTTCCACCGGGTGTGCCCCGCGAAGCGCGTGGGGATCGTGAAGATCGGCACCATCGCCATCCCAACCAGCGCCAGCACCCAGTTTTTCTGGAACATGGCGATCAGCGCCACTGTCAGCGTGATCAGGTTGGAGAGAATGCTCGAGAACGTGCCGGAGACCACCGTCTCCACCCCGGCGATGTCCGAGGTCATGCGCGTGATGATATCGCCCTGGCTCACGCTCGTGAAAAAGCGCTGGCTCATCTTCTGCAGGTGGACGTACATCTGGTTGCGCATGTCAAAGGAGATGTGCTGCGCGATCCAGCTGTTGAGGTAGCTCTCCCCCACGCCCAGCAGGCTGGAGATCAGCGTCAGCCCCAGCGAGAGCAGGATCAGCCGCACCAGCGCGGCGAGCCCGCTGCCGATCCAGCCGCCCAGGTCCGTGCCGGTCAGCACATCCACGATACGGCCCGTCAGGATCGACGGCATCAGGCTGCACACCGCGCTCACCGCGATGCACAGGAGCACCAGCAGCAGCTGTTTCCGGTAGGGCTTCAGGTAGCTGAGCACCCGCAGCAGCAGGTCCTTCGTCACCTTCGGCCTGTTCTTCTGTTCCTCCTCGGTCAGGAATTTCCCGCCCCGGCCTCCTCCTGGCGGCATCGAATCACCTCCGACAAGTCAATGGTTTTCATACTGATCTCAGTTCAGAATGCTCATTGTCAACAGTAAGATTTCGCGGCCTGCGGGCCGCGACCAGGGCTTTCCGATCGCCCTGGACCTTCGGCCACATGCTGTTGCTGGATTTGCAATTCTTACTTGAGATTTGTATCACTCGGTCTTCGGCTCCCATCATACCACAAAATGGCAAAAAGAAAAGTCTCCCCGACGGAGAGACTTCTCAAAAGGCGTCAGCCCTGCTTCTGCTTATGCTTGGGGTTTTCGCAGATCACCATGACCTTGCCCTTGCGCTTGATGATCTTGCACTTCTCGCAGATCGGCTTGACACTCGGCCTCACTTTCATGGTCTCTTCCTCCTTTGCTGCTCTGAAATCAGCTCTTGCCGCGCCAGGTGATCCGACCGCGGGTCAGATCATAGGGCGAAAGCTCGACACGCACGCTGTCACCGGGGTAGATGCGGATGAAATTCTGGCGCATCTTTCCCGAGATATGCGCGATGATTTTATAGCCGTTGGGCAGCTCTACCCGGAACATGGCGTTCGGGAGTGCCTCCACGACCTTACCTTCCATTTCGATGACATCGTCCTTGGACAAACTTTCAGTCCTCCTTGCACAGCGGCTGCTCAAGCCCGAATCCGTTCTCCTCCAGGAAACTGCGCAGGTCGCTGTCCTTCAGGCGGCGCTCCCGCAGCAGCTGCTCATAGCTCCCCATGCGGATGGGATGGGGTCTGAGATGCATGGTCTTTTTCTTCTTAGGGTGTGCGAGCTTGCGTGTCTGCCCGTCGGCCATCATGACGTAACCCGTCTCGGGAAGTCCGATCACCACGAAGGTGCGCTTGCGGTCCCTTCCCTGTTTGGAGGTTACGACCCGGCCGATATCAAAGGGGATCGGTTCCATCTTCCCGCTCCTTCCATGAATATCCCGGCAGGGTCAATAGCTCAGGCAGCCCGTTCTCTCCGATCGCCAGGGTGTGCTCGTAGTGGGAGGCGGGGCGGCGGTCCCTGGTACGGACCCCCCAGCCGTCGTCATCCTCATCCACATGCCAGTCGCCCATCGCGATCATCGGCTCGATGGCCAGTGTCATGCCCGGCAGGAGGCGCATGCCGTGTCCCGGCAGCCCGAAGTTGTACACCGCGGGCTCTTCATGCATCTCCCGGCCGATCCCGTGGCCCGTCAGGTCCCGGATCACTCCGTATCCGCAGCGCTCCGCGAGGGTCTGCACCGCGTGGCCGATATCCCCGAGGGTATGGCCCCGCACGGCCTGGCGCGCGCCTGCGAAGAAGCACGCCTCCGTGACCCGCATGAGCCTCTCCTTCTCCGGGGAGATCTCTCCGACACCGACGGTCAGCGCACTGTCCGCCTGCCATCCGTCCAGCACCAGCCCGCAGTCCAGGGAGAGGAGACTCCCCTCCTGCACCGCCTGCCGCTCGCTGGGGATGCCGTGCACCACCACGTCGTCCACGGAGGTGCACAGGCTCGCCGGGAATCCCTCGTAGCCCAGAAAGGAGGGGATTGCGCCGCGGGCCCGGATTGCCTCCTCGGCCCAGCGGTTGAGCGCCAGGGTGGTGACCCCGGGCACAACCCGCTCCCGCAGGCCCTGGAGCACCTCGTAAAGGGCCGCGCCCGCCGCCCGCATCGCTGCGAGCTGCGCCGCGTTCTTCAGGGTGATCATCAGGCCTTCAGAGCCTCCAGGATGTCGGCAAAGACCTTTTCCATGCCGCCGTCCCCGTCGATCGTTGCCAGCTTGCCGCGCGCCCGGTAGAAGTCCACCAGCGGCGCCGTCTTGGCGTGGTAAGCCACCAGACGGTTCTGCACCGTCTCCGGCTTGTCGTCGTCCCGCTGAATCAGCGTCTCCCCGCAGGCATCGCAGGTGGTCTTGCCGTCCAGCATGCTGACATGGTAGGTGGCGCCGCACTTCAGGCAGACGCGGCGGCCGCTGATGCGGGCCACCAGCTTCTCGTCCGGAACTGCGATCTCCACAACCTTGTCAATCTGCGCGATGCCCTCCAGCGCTTCCGCCTGGGGAACCGTGCGGGGGAAACCGTCCAGGATATAGCCCTGGGCGCAGTCATCGGCCTGCAGCCGGTCCCGGACGATGTCGATGATGACGTCGTCCGGCACCAGGCCGCCAGCGTCCATATAGGACTTGGCCTTGAGACCGGTGGGCGTCTTTTCCGCAATCGCACGCCGGAGCATGTCTCCTGTGGAAATCTGCGGGATGTTCAGCGCCGCGCAGATTTTCTGCGCCTGCGTTCCCTTGCCCGCACCGGGAGGTCCCAGAAAGATGATATTCATTCCTGTCGCTCCTTTCGTCTCAGACGTCACAGGTCAGGCCTGTCTCACATGAAGCCGCCCTTCTCCACGTCCATCTCGATGCCGCGGATACTCATCTCGCCCTGGATGGTGCGGATGGTCTCCAGCGCCACGGACACCGCGATCAGGATCGAGCTGGCCGCGAACGGCACAGACATGTTCAGCTGACGGGTGAGCAGAGAAGGCACAGCGGAGAGGATAGCCAGGTAGAGAGCCGCGAAGAGGTTCAGACGGCCGGTCACGGTCTTCAGGTAGCGGGCGATGTTGCGGCCGCGCTGGCCGGGGATCGTCGCGCCCTGCATGATCAGCTGCTCCGCCTGCTTCTTCGGGTCAAAGCTGATGGAGGAATAGAAATAGGTGAAGCCGATGATGAGCAGCGCGGAGATCACGATGTACAGGATGCTGCCGGCGCTCATGTTAGCCTGCCACCAGAGGGTGAAGGGCGCCTTGCCCGTGCGGTCCACCATCTGCGCGATGGTGCCCGGGAAGGCCAGGAAAGAGTAGGCGAAGATCAGCGGCATGACACCCACGGACACGACCTTCAGGGTCATGCGGGTGTTCTGTCCGCCGTACACGCGGCGGCCCTTGGTCTGCTTGGCGATCTGCAGGGGAATCCTGCGCTCGGCCAGCTCGACGAAGGTCACCACGATGGTGATCACGACCGCCACCACGAAGATGATCAGAACGCTCATCCAGCCGGACATCGTGTTCTGCGCGGAGGCGCTGGTGAAGTTCGTGATGATGCCGTTGAACAGGTTGGACACGATGCCCACAAAGATCAGCAGGGAGATGCCGTTGCCGATGCCCTTGTCGGTGATGCGCTCACCGATCCACATCGCCAGCGCGGTGCCGCCTGCCATCGACAGACCCACCAGGATCATGTTCAGCCAGCGGGCGGGCGTGGGGTTGATCGCGCCCATGGTGAGCACGATGCCGATCGCCTGCACGGCGGCCAGGCCAACGGTCACATAGCGGGTGATGCGCGCGATCTTCTCGCGGCCGGCGCCCGTCTCATCCTGCTGCATGCGCTCCAGCGCCGGAATGGCGATGCAGAGCAGCTGCATGATAATGCTCGCGTTGATGTAAGGCGTGATGCCCATGGCCATGATGGTCATGTTGCTCAGCGCGTTACCGGTCATCATGTTGACCAGCTGCAGCAGCGGCAGGTCAATCCGGTTGGCGACCGCCGTCGGGTTGATGCCCGGGGCGGGGATGACGCTGACCAGCCGGTACAAAAGCAGCATGGCGAAGGTGTATAGGATCTTCTTGCGCAGTTCCGGGGTTTTCCAGATCTTGCGAAGACTGTCCAACATCTCAGTTCACCTCCTCGGCCGTTCCGCCGAGCGCCTCGATCTTTTCCTTGGCAGAGGCAGTGAACTTCGCCGCGCGGACGGTCAGCTTCTTGGTCAGCTCACCGCCGCCCAGAATCTTGACGCCGTCCAGCGTCTTCTTGATAATGCCCGCATCCAGGAGAGCGGCCGTGTCAACCACAGCGCCATTCTCGAAGACTTCCAGGCGTTCCACGTTGACCGTGGCATAATCCGTGCCGAAGACATTGGTGAAGCCCTTCTTCGGAACGCGGCGGTACAGAGGCATCTGGCCGCCCTCGAAGCCGGGGCGCTTGCCGCCGCCAGAGCGCGCCTTGGCGCCCTTGTGGCCCTTGCCGGACGTCTTGCCAATACCGGAGCCAACGCCGCGGCCAAGCCGCTTCGGTGCAGTTGTGGAGCCCTCGGCGGGATGCAGCTCGTGCAGTTTCATCGGGAACCCCTCCTTACTCGTTCACTTCTTCGACCTTTACCAGATGCTTCACGGCAAAGATCTGGCCACGGACGCAGGGATTGTCGGGCAGGACCACAGTGTGGCCCACCTTCTTCAGACCCAGCGCGGCGACCGTCGCCTTGTGCTTGGGCAGGGAGGCGATCGGGGACTTCACAAGAGTAATCTGAAGCTTCATCTGTCTCCCCTCCTTAACCCAGCAGCTCTTCGACAGCCTTGCCGCGCATCGCGGCCACCTGCTCCGGGCTGCGCAGAAGCTTGAGCGCTTCCAGAGTCGCCTTGACCATGTTGATCGGATTGTTGGTGCCGAAGGACTTGGTGCGGATGTTGCGCACACCGGCCATCTCCAGCACGGCGCGGGCCGCGCCGCCGGCGATCACGCCGGTGCCCTCGGGGGCGGGGATCAGCACCACCTTGGCGGTGGAGTAGTAGCCCGTCACCTCGTGGGGGATCGTCGTGCCGGCCAGCGGCACGTTGATCATCGCCTTCTTGGCGTCCTCATTGGCCTTGCGGATGGCTTCCGGGATTTCCACGGCCTTGCCCATACCGGCGGCAACACGGCCGTTTTCGTCGCCCACGACCACGAGCGCGGAGAAGCGGGAGTTGCGGCCGCCCTTCACGGTCTTGGACACGCGGTTCACAGCGACCAGCCGATCCTTGAATTCACTCTGCTGTTCCATACGTGGCATTTGCGTGTGTCCTCCTTTGCTCAGAATTCGAGTCCGGCTTCGCGGGCACCCGCGGCAACCTCGGCCACGCGGCCGGTGTAGACGTAGCCACCGCGGTCAAACACCACGGTCTTGATGCCGGCCTGCAGCGCGCGCTCCGCCAGGAGCTTGCCCACCAGCTTGGCGGCACCCTTCTTGTCCACCTCATCCAGCTGGCCCTTCAGGGACGGATCCATGGTGGAAGCGCTGACCAGGGTCACGCGCTTGACATCATCGATGATCTGGGCCTGAATATGCCGGTTGGAGCGATAAACGGACAGACGCGGCATTTCGGGGGTGCCGCTGATCTTTTTGCGTACGCGCGCATGGCGAATCTCGCGGATCTCATTGCGGTCACGCTTTTTGAACATATGCAGTCACTCCCTCTCTTACTTCTTACCGGTCTTGCCTTCCTTGCGGCGGATGTGCTCACCCTGATACTTGATGCCCTTGCCCAGATAGGGTTCCGGCTTGCGGATGGCACGGATATCGGCCGCGAGGTTGCCCACCTGCTGCTTGTTGGCACCCTGCACCTGGATGGTGGTGTCGTTGGGTGTCGCAAACGTGATGCCCGCGGGCGCGTCCAGCACCACGGGGTGGGAGAAGCCGATGGCGATGTTGAGCTTCTGGCCGTTGTTCTCGGCCTTGGCTTTGTAGCCGGTGCCCACCATCTCCAGCGTCTTGGTGAAGCCGTCGGTCACGCCCACGACCATGTTGTAGATCAGGGCGCGGTACAGGCCATGCATGGCCCGATGCTGCTTGTCCTCGGACTGGCGTTCGACGGAGACCACACCGGCCTCCTGCTTCACGGTGATCTTGGGATCCACCTGCTGCGTCAGCGTCCCCTTGGGGCCCTTGACGGTCACCAGGTTGGTCTCGCTGATCTCAACCGTCACGCCCGCGGGGACATGGATCGGAAGCTTTCCGATACGAGACATAGTTTCACACCTCCATGAACGTGTCGGTTCTTACCAGATGTAGGCGAGCACTTCGCCGCCGATCTCCTGCTTGCGGGCTTCCTTGTCGGTCATCAAGCCCTTGGACGTGGAGACGATGGCGATGCCCAGCCCACCCAGGACCTTGGGCAGCTCCTCACAGCGGGCGTACACACGCAGGCCCGGCTTCGAGATCCGCTTCAGGCCCGCGATCACGGGGGTGGAGCGATTGGCGCCGGCATACTTCAGGGTGATCTTGATGGAACCCTGCACGCCGTCGTCCTGGAAGTCAACAGCCTTGACATAGCCCTCGCTGAGCAAAATCTTGGCGATGGCCTTTTTGGTATTGCTGGCGGGCAGAACCACGGCGTCGTGCCGTGCGACCTGCGCGTTGCGAATGCGGGTGAGCATATCGGCGATGGGATCATTCACTACCATGATGGTACCTCCTTCCGTTTTCTCCCCGCTTACCAGCTGGCCTTGCGGACACCGGGGATCTGACCCTTGTAGGCCAACTCTCTGAAGCAGACACGGCACACGCCATAACGGCGGAGCACGGAGTGGGGACGGCCGCACAGACGGCAGCGCGTATAGGCCCGGGTGGAGAACTTCGCGGGCCTTGCCTGCTTGACTTTCATACTTGTTTTAGCCACGTGCGTTTCCTCCTTCTATCAGGCCTTCGCGAAGGGCATGCCCAGCGCGGCCAGCAGTTCCTTGCACTCCTCGTCGGTCTTGGCGGTGGTGACGAAGATCATCTCCATGCCGCGGATCTTCTCGACCTTATCATAGTCGATTTCGGGGAAGAGCAGCTGCTCCTGGATGCCCAGGGCATAGTTGCCGCGGCCGTCAAAGGCCTTGGTGGAAACGCCGTGGAAGTCGCGGACGCGGGGCAGCGCGATGCTGACCAGCTTGTCCATGAACTCCTCCATGCGGGCGCCCCGCAGGGTCACCTTCGCGCCGACGTTCTGGCCCTCGCGAACTTTGAAGTTCGCGATGGACTTCTTGGCCTTGGTCACCATGGGCTTCTGGCCGGCGATGGTCGCCAGCTCGCTCAGGGCGACTTCCAGCGCCTTGGCGTTGTCCTTGCAATCGCCCAGGCCCATGTTGATCACGATCTTCTCCAGGCGCGGAACCTGCATGGGGTTGGTGTAGCCGAACTTCTGCGTCAGGGCAGGAACAGCCTCGGCCTGGTACTTTTCCTTAATACGGGTAGCCATAGGACAATTCCTCCTTATCCGTCAATCTCCGCGCCGCACTTCTTGCAGACACGGGTCATGGCGCGGACCGTCTTGCCGGCGTCATTGACCTGGGTGCCCACCTTGTGGCTGACACGGGTCGCCTTGCCGCACTTGGGGCAGACCAGCATCACGTTGCTGGCGTCGATCGGCATGGGCTTGGAGATGATGCCGCCGGGCTGCGTGGCCGTCCGGGGCTTCTGGTGTTTGGTGGCCATCGCGACACCCTCAACGGTAACGCGGCCGGTCTTGGGGAAAGCGGCGATGATCTTGCCCTTCTTGCCCTTGTCCTTACCGCTGATCACAATGACCGTATCGTTGGATTTCACGTGCATCGCTTTTCCCTCCTCACAGCACTTCGGGAGCCAGGGAGACGATCTTCATGAAGTTCTTCTCACGCAGCTCGCGCGCCACCGGTCCAAAGATGCGGGTTCCCTTGGGGAGCATCTGATCGTTGATGATCACGGCGGCGTTGTCGTCAAACTTGATGTAGCTGCCATCCCGGCGGCGGCGGTTCTTCCGCACGCGGACGATCACGGCCTTGACCACGTCGCCCTTCTTCACCTGTCCACCGGGGTTCGCGCTCTTTACGCTGGCCACGATGACGTCGCCAACGGTGCCATCCCGGCGGAACGAGCCGCCGAGCACGCGGATGCACATGATTTCCTTTGCGCCGGAATTGTCAGCGACAGTGAGTCGCGTTTGCGGCTGAATCATGGTCTATTCCCTCCTAATAAAGCGGACTCACTTGGCCTTCTCGATGATCTCAACCAGGCGCCAGCGCTTGTCACGGCTGATCGGGCGGGTCTCCATCACGCGGATGGTATCGCCGATCCCGCACTCGTTGTTCTCGTCGTGCACTTTCAGCTTGCTGGTCCGATTCATGATCTTGCCGTACAGCGGATGCCGAATGCGGGTCTTGATCTGGATCACGCAGGTCTTGTCCATCTTATCGCTCACAACAATCCCAATGCGGGTTTTGCGAAGTCCTCTCTCCGACATTGAAGCAGCTCCTCCTTTCAGTCTTTACGCCTGTTCCTTCAGGCGAAGCACGGTCTTGGCCCGGGCGATATCACGCTTGACAACCGTGATCTGCTTCGGGTTCTGGAGCTGACCGGTCGCCAGCTGGAAACGGAGGTTGAAGAGCTCCTTCTTCAGTTCAGCAACCTTCTCAGTCAGCTGCTGAGGGGACATATCCTTGAACTCGCTCGCCTTCATGATTGCTCACCACCCGCTTCGTTTGTCGCCTCAGCCGCATCCATCGGCTTCATAATGATCTTGGTCTTGAGGGGCAGCTTGTGGGCAGCCAGACGCAGCGCCTCACGGGCCGTCTCCTCAGGCACGCCCGCGATCTCGAACAGCACGCGGCCGGGCTTGACCACCGCCACCCAGTACTCGGGATTGCCCTTGCCGGAACCCATGCGGGTCTCAGCGGGCTTCTCGGTCACCGGCTTGTCGGGGAAAATCTTGATCCAGACCTGACCGCCACGCTTGGTGTAGCGGGTCAGGGCAATACGGGCAGCCTCAATCTGCTGGCTCGTCACCCAGCAGGGCTCGGTCGCCTGCAGGCCGAATTCGCCGTAAGCCAGCGTGTTGCCGCGGTGAGCGGCGCCCTTCATGCGGCCGCGAAACACCTTGCGGTGTTTGACTCTCTTGGGCATCAGCATGGTTTACCTGACCTCCTTCGCAGCAGGGGCGTTCTTCGCCTTGGGCAGGATCTGTCCCTTGTAGATCCAGACCTTGACGCCGAGCCGCCCGTAGGTGGTCTTCGCTTCGGCGAAGCCGTAGTCGATGTTGGCGCGCAGGGTCTGCAGCGGGATGGAACCCTCATGGTAGGACTCGCTGCGGGCGATGTCCGCGCCGCCCAGACGGCCGGAGACCACCGTCTTGATTCCCTTGACGGTGTTGACCTTCATGGAGCCCTGGATGGCCTTCTTCATCGCGCGGCGGAAGCTGATGCGCTTCTCAAGCTGCTGGGCGATGTTCTCTGCGACCAGCTGCGCGTCGGCGTCGGGGCTCTTGATCTCACGGGCTTCCACATGGCAGGGCTTCTTGAGGAACAGGGAGATGTCCTCTTTCAGCTGGTCGATGGTGGCGCCCTTCTGGCCGATGATCATGCCCGGCTTGGAGGTCCAGATCACCACGTTGACCATGTTGGCGGTGCGGTCGATCTCGATCTTGCTGATGCCGGCGGCATAATACTTGTTCTTCAGCATCTCGCGGAGCTTGAAGTCCTCCACAAGATAGTTGGCAAATTCCTTCTTATTGGCATACCAGCGCGTATCCCATCCGTAGATGACTCCGACGCGGGCGCCGTGGGGATTTACTTTCTGACCCATACGGAAACCTCCTTCGCCTTACTTCTTCTCGTCCAGCACCACGCTGATGTGGCTGGTGCGCTTGAGGATGGGGGAAGCGCTGCCGCGGGAGCGGGCGATGTAGCGCTTCAAGGTGGGGCCAGGATTGGCGTACACCTCAGCGACATAGAGGTCTTTGCGGTTCATCTCCAGATTGTTCTCCGCGTTGGCGATGGCGCTGTTGAGCACCTTGAGCACCAGCGGGGAGGCCGCCTTGGGGGTAAATTGAAGGATTGCCTGGGCATCTTCCACATCCTTGCCGCGGATCAGATCAATGACGATCTTGACCTTGCGAGGGGAGATGCGGACGTACTTGGCATGCGCCTGCGGACGGCGATCGGCGTTCTCGCGCCGGGCTGCCGACTTCTCCTTGGAACGGGTTGCCATTTCGTGTCACTCCTCTCGACTTACTTGCTGCCCTTGTCGCCGCTGTGGCCGCGGAAGGTGCGGGTCGGGGCAAACTCGCCAAGCTTGTGGCCGATCATTGCCTCGGTGATGTAGACCGGCACATGCTTGCGTCCGTCATGCACCGCGATCGTGTGTCCCACAAAGGCCGGATAAATCGTGGAAGACCGGGACCAGGTCTTGAGCACGGCCTTCTTGCCGCTGGCATTCATCTCCTGGACGCGCTTGTACAGCACTTCCTGGACAAAGGGGCGTTTCTTGCTGGAACGGCTCATTCGTCAGTTGCCTCCTTCCGATGCACCGGCTTACTTCTTGCCGGCGCGCTTGATGATCATCTTGTTGGAATACTTCTTGTGCTTCCGGGTCTTGTAGCCCAGAGCGGGCTTTCCCCAGGGAGTCACAGGAGCAGGCATACCGACGGGGCTCTTGCCCTCGCCGCCGCCGTGGGGGTGATCGCAGGGGTTCATCACGACGCCGCGCACGGTGGGACGGATGCCCATGTGGCGGACGCGGCCGGCCTTGCCCAGACGCACGTTCTCGTGGTCGGTGTTGCCGACGGTGCCGATGGTGGCCTTCGCGTTCAGGGGCAGTCTGCGCATCTCGCCGGAGGGCAGACGCACGGTGGCGTAGCCGTTCTCCTTGGCCATCAGCTGCGCGGACAGACCGGCGGAGCGGACCAGCTGGCCGCCGCGGCCGGGCTTGATCTCCAGGTTGTGGATCAGCGTGCCCACCGGGATGCTGTTCAGTGGCAGCGCGTTGCCGGGCTGGATGTCGGCGTTGTCGGCGGAGACGACGGTGTCGCCCGTCTTCAGGCCCAGAGGCGCCAGGATGTAGCGCTTCTCGCCGTCCACATAGTGCAGCAGCGCGATGAACGCGGAGCGGTTCGGGTCGTACTCAATGCCCGCAACCTTGGCCGGCACGTTGAGCTTGTCCCGCTTGAAGTCGATGACGCGGTACTTCCGCTTGTTGCCGCCGCCCTGATGACGGACGGTGATCTTGCCCTGCTTGTTGCGGCCGGCGTTCTTCTTCAGATATTCCGTCAGGCTCTTCTCGGGCTGCTTGCGGGTGACTTCCTCAAAGGTCAGCACCGACATAAAGCGCCGGGCGGGCGAAGTCGGCTTGTAATTTCTGATCGCCATGTTGCTGTCCTCCCTGCTTTACTGAGCCATGCCCTCGAAGAACTTGATCGGCTTGGAGTCCTTCTTCAGGGTCACGTAGGCTTTCTTGACTTCCGGGGTGCGGCCGGCGTGCAGTCCCTGGCGCTTGATCTTGCCCAGGGTGCGGACCGTGTTGACCCGGTCGACCTTGACGCCGTCCTTGGCGAAGACCGCCTCGACGGCCTGCTTGATCTCCGTCTTGGTGGCCGTCACCGGCACCTCGAAGATGTAGCGCTTGTCGGCAATGCCCTCATACGCCTTCTCCGTGAGGACGGGGCGCACGATGATGTCATGCGGATCTTTCATTATGCGTAAACCTCCTCCACCGACTGAAGCGCCGCCTTGGTGAGAACCACCTTGCCCGCGTTCAGAATATCGTACACATTCAGCGTGTTGACGTAGGTCGTGGCGGCCTCGGCCAGGTTGCCGGTCGCGCGGACGACGTTCTCGTCCCGCTCGGGCAGCACGACCAGCGCCTTGCGCTCCGCCTTCAGGGCCTTGAGCACGCCGGCCATCAGCTTGGTCTTGCCCTCAGCAAGCTTCAGCTCGTCGACCACGATGATGTCGCCGTCCTGCAGACGGGTGGTCAGCGCGGACTTGAACGCCAGGCGGCGGACCTTCTTCGGAACCGCGATCACATAATCCCGGGGCTTGGGCGCGAAGACCACGCCGCCGTGCTTGAACTGGGGCGCGCGGTTGCCATGGTGACGCGCGTTGCCGGTGCCCTTCTGGCGGTAGATCTTGCGGCCGCCTCCGCGGACCTCGCCGCGGGTCTTGGCACTCTGGGTTCCCTGCCGCTGCGCGGCCAGGTAGGAGCGCACCACCAGGTGCATGGCGGGCACGTTGGGCTCCACCGCGAAGATCGCGTCGCTCAGTTCAACCTGGCCCACGACCTTGCCTTCCATATTATACAGATCAGTTTTCGGCATTTTGATGTCCTCCTTGCTCAGGCCTTGACGCTGTCGCGGACCAGGAGCACCGTGCCGTTGGGGCCGGGCACCGCGCCCTTGACCAGCAGCAGGTTCCGCTCCGCGTCCACGCTCACCACTTCCAGGTTGAGCACGGTGACGCGCTCGGCGCCGGTGCGGCCGGCCATGTGCTTGTTCTTGAACACCCGGGAGGGGTCGGAGTTGGCGCTCATGGAGCCCACGCCGCGGTGATACTTGGAGCCGTGCTCCATGGGACCGGTGTGCTGATTCCAGCGCGCCACGGGGCCCTGGGTGCCCTTGCCCTTGGAGGTGCCGGTGATGTCGATCCGGTCTCCCTCGGCGAACACGTCCACTTTGATCTCGCTGCCCACGGCGTAGCCGCTGCAGTCATCGAGCCGCAGCTCGCGCAGCGTCCGGTGCGGGGCGACGTTCGCTTTCTTGTAAACGCCTCTGGCAGGCTTGTTGAGGAGCTTCTCGGCCTGCTTGTCGGTCATGCCGCCGAAGGCAACCTTCAGCGCGCTGTAGCCGTCCTTCTCCACCGTCTTGCACTGCACCACGGTGCAGGGGCCGGCTTCGATCACGGTGACCGGAACGAGGGAACCGTCCTTGACAAAGATCTGCGTCATGCCGATCTTCTTTCCCACGATCGCTTTCTTCATCTTACGTTCCTCCTGCCTTTACAGCTTCATCTCGATATCGACACCAGCAGGAAGTTCGAGCTTCGTCATGGCGTCCACTGTCCTGGGGTTGGGATTGATGATGTCGATCAGCCGCTTGTGGGTGCGGCGCTCGAACTGTTCACGGCTGTCCTTGTACTTGTGCGGCGCGCGCAGGATGGTCACGATCTCCCGTTCGGTGGGCAGCGGGATCGGGCCCGAGATCTGGGCGCCTGTGCGCTTGGCGGTCTCCACAATGCGAGCCGCGGTCTGGTCGACGAGGGTGTGCTCATACGCTCTGAGCTTGATGCGGATCTTGTTGGCCATTGATGTTCCTCCTTGATCGTTCTCGTGTGTGCCGGGGCGCTCCACTGCAGGTGCAGAGCGCCTTGCCTTCGAGTCCGTCGCCCGATTTCCGGGCTGGTCCCCCGTAATTACCCGTCTGGCCTGACGGCAACCTACAGGTTCATCCCTTACAGACAGCAGGCCTATTATAAGCACCGGTCAAGAGAATTGCAAGCATTTTTCCGTTTCTTTTTTGGAATTTCCTGATTCTCGCGTTCTGCAACCCGCATTATTACTGGATTTATCAAAAAACTTTCTATCCCCTCTGTCGGGTGTGTACATTTTTCACACCCATGGGCGCCCTGAGCCTTGTATCCCCTTGCCTCCCCCCTGTGCGTTCCCGGAAAATCCAGCTTTTTCGCGGGACACCGCCGGAGATCTGTCCACGCATCCGGGCGTTGTCATTTCCCGCGAAGAGAGAACCGTCACCGGTCCTCGTCCTGCGCCCAGCATTCGTGTACGGCGCTGCCGTCGGGGTAGGGGCGCTCCAGGGGTTCGGGCTGCTCCTCGTCCGGCTCGACGGCGTCGGTATACTCCAGGGCTTTCTTCTCGATCTCGCTCATGACGGTTCCTCCTTCGGTCAGGCCTCGGTTTCCGGCTGCGCTTCCTCGTAGGACAGCTCCCACACGTCCGCGTAGGTGCCCAGCGGGTCCTCCGAGAGCATGCACATCAGCACAAAGCACTCATAGGGGTTCGCCAGGTACAGCGAGCCCATGCTCGAGTCGTTCAGCAGCGCGTTCGTGCTGCGGACGAACTCGCCGTAGCGCGCGATGATCTTCTGCTCCGGATTCAGGTCCAGCGCGCTGCAGTAGAAGTTCATCGTGATCAGGTCAAAGCGCGTCACCAGCGCGCGGCCGGCGAAGATCTCGTGGATGTGCTTGCGGTGGAAGCGCTTCCCCTCGAACTGCCGGTACAGCCGGGACTCCTTGATCGGCAGGTAGTTGCCGTCCTTGCGCACCGGAATCGAGGCGCACAGGAGCTTCTCCATGTCCGCGGGACCGATGCTCGCGGCGTCGCGGGAGCGGCTCTGCTGCTGCATGCGGCCGACGAGCTCGCGCTTCTGCTCGGCGAAGAAGCGGTCGCTGTGCTCCAGCGCGTCCCGCAGGCGCTCCACCTTGACGTCCAGGTCCTCCGAGGCCATCGCGTTGTAGTAGCGCGCCGTGAGCTCCTGCGCCCGGGCGTAGAGCTCGTTGAAGTGCGCGCGGGCGGTGGCGCCCTGGGTGCGGACCGCGCCGCCGGCGATCAGGTCCCGCAGGTAGTTTTTAAGTTCCTGTTCGGACTGCATGCCGCGCACGATGCCCTCCAGCAGCACCGTCCGCTCGGAGGGCGCGGCGCTCACGCCCGGCGTGAGGCGGCTGTTCTCCTGGCAGAGCTGCAGGAAGCGGGCATAGGGCAGCTTGTGCTGATAGCAGAAGCGGCAGACGACCTCCAGCGGATCCTTGGGGCTCAGCCGGTGCTCGTGCAGCGCCTTGGTCAGGAACTCGTTGACCTCCTCGGGCGTCATGCGCAAGCCGAAGCCCAGCAGCAGCACCACCTGCCGGCTGACCGTGTGCTGGGTCAGCCAGTTTTTCGCCATCGTGCGGACCGGCAGCTTGCTCTCCCCGAAGGAGACCGGCGTCCCCGTGAGGGTGAAGTTCTCCGCGATCACCTGCTGATAGAAGGACAGCGGCACCTCCGCAAAGGGATCCGTGCGCCCGGCCTTCTCGTAGATATAGCGCATCAGGTAGTCGCCGAACTGGATCGGGCGCAGCTTCTCCTGCAGCGCCTCGTAGATCAGGCTCCGGTCCTCGCTGTGGAACAGCGGATCGTCCACGGTGTCGAAAAACTGCTCCTCCGCGTGGACGGTGAAGTTCATGCCCCAGTTCCTGTCCGCCATGCCAGGCCCCCCTGTCCGCGTCCTTTTATACTGAATGTCTTCTATAACATGAAGAAAGCTGTCAGTGCTTCGCACTGACCAGAGGGCTTTCCGATCGCCCTCTGGACTCCTTCGGATCCCCATTGTTTATACTGATCTCAAGCAAAACTGGAATACTGCTCTCAAGTAAAAGCTGCAAATCAAGCAGCAGTATGCATCCGAAGGTCCAGGGCGATCGGAAAGCCGCCAGTCCGGCTGCGGACCTGGTCGCGCCCGCAGGCGCGAAATCTCTCCGGTGGAAATCATCACGCTGAATTGAACTCATGACCATACATCTTATACTAATCTCAAGTAAGAATTATAAATCCAGCAACAGCATGTGACCGAAGGTCCAGGGCGATCGGAAAGCCCTGGTCGCGGCCCGCAGGCCGCGAAATCTCACTGTTGACAATAAGCATTCAAAATGAGATTAGTATTATTATGCCAAATCAGTATAGCACTTTTTCCCATCCGGAAAAAGGGGTTCCGGGCCTTGCGGCAAAAAAACCTCCCGGGATCGGGAGGCTTCGGGGATTCACTTTACTCGGCGGGTTTCTCGCCCTCGCCGGCGGCCTTCATGGCGCGGTTCAGGGCGTCCCGCCAGGCGTTCGCGTTCGGCTTGCTCTTGGCGCCCTCGGGCTTCGGCGCGGGCTCGGGCTTCGCGGCCGGCTGGGGCTTGGGCTCAGGCTTTGCCGCGGGCTGGGGCTTCGGCTCGGCCTTCGCGGCGGGCGGATTCTTCGGCGCGGTTCGGGCGACCGGCTTCGGCATGGATCTGCCCTGCGGCTCGGGCTTCGCCTCGGATTTCGCCTCGGGCTTCGGCTCCTCGGCGGGCTGCTCGTTGAGCGCGCGCAGCGCCGACATGGGATACTCGTGGACCTCGTAGCTGTCGCCCTTGCTGACCTGGACGCGCACGGTCTCCCGCAGGATGTGCAGGTCCGTCACCTTGCCGGGGCCGTCCGGGGTCTGGATCTCGCGCCCGATGCGCGGCATGCCCTTCCGCGTCTGCTCGTACTGCTGCTCCTCGAAGCGCAGGCAGCACATCAGCTTGCCGCAGATGCCGCTGATCTTGGTGGGATTCAGCGAGAGGCTCTGCTCCTTGGCCATCTTGATGGAGACCGGCTGGAAATCGCCCAGGAACCCGCCGCAGCAGATCGTCCGGCCGCAGACGCCCAGACCGCCCACCATGCGGGCCTCGTCGCGCACGCCGATCTGCCGCATCTCGATGCGGGTGTGGAAGCAGGCAGCCAGGTCGCGCACCAGCGCGCGGAAGTCCACACGGTTCTCCGCCGAGAAGTAGTAGATCAGCCGGGCGTTGTCCAGCGTGCTGACCACGCCGATCAGCTTCATATCCAGCTTGTGCTCGCGGATCTTCTCGCGGCCCACCTCAAAGGCGCGCTGCTCGACCTCGCGGTTCTCGCCGTCGTGCTGCAGGTCCTGCCGGGTGGCCACCCGCAGGATCGGCTGGAGCGGCTCACGCAGCTCCGACTCCTCCAGCTGGTGGATCTCCGTGACCGTCTCCCCCAGCATCACGCCGTGAGCGGTCTCGGCCACCACATAATCCCCGGGGACCGGCCAGTTCCGCCCCGGGTCAAAGAAATAGAGCTTGCCCGCGTTCCGGAAGCGGACGCCCACAATATTCACCATCGACTCTTGACCTCCATGAAATCCAGCAGCAGACGCTCCACCACGGCCTGCCAGGTGACCTGGTTCTGCCGCAGCAGCCGGGCCCGGGTGATCGCGTCCGCCAGGCGCATCCAGCCGCGGATCTCCCCCTCCGCCGCGGCACGCCGCCATTCCTCCGGGTACTCCCGGATCAGCGCGGGATCCGCCTGCCCCAGGCGCACCTTCATCAGCAGGCTGACCATCTGCTCGAGCTCGTCGAGCATCTCCGCCGCCTGGTCCTTATCGTCCTTCCAGGTGCCGGAGACGGCGAGGATCTCGCTGCGGGCGCGCAGAGAAAAGAAATCCTTCATCAGGCGGCCGCGCCGCGCCCAGTACTCGCTGTCCGCCGCGATCTCCAGCGCGCGCCCCGGCGAGCCGCCGCAGATGCGCGCACACTCCGCGATCTTCTCCGGCTCCGCCCCGCGCCGGCGCAGGATCTCCGCGACCTTCTCCTCCGGCCACGGGTTCAGCCGCAGCAGCCAGCAGCGGGAACGGATCGTCGGCAGCAGCTGTCCCGGCGAGTCGCTCAGCAGCAGGATCCACGTGTCCTGCGGCGGCTCCTCCAGGGTTTTGAGCAGCGCGTTCTGCGCGTTGCCGTTCATCTGCTCCGCCTGCTCGATCACCAGCACCCGCCCCACGCCCTCGTAGGCGTGGGCGCTGAGGATGCGCACCGCCTCGCGGATGTCGTCCACCGGGATGTTTTTCTTGCCCTTCTCGCCCTTCGGGGAGAGCGGCTCCCCCGGCCGGATCACCGTCCGGTCCGGGTGCGTGTCCGCCGCCAGCTGCCGGCAGGCGGGGCATTCGCCGCAGGGCTTGTCCCTTCCGGTGCACAGGAGCGTCCGGCTGATCAGCTCCGCCAGGCTCCGCTTGCCCACGCCCCGGATGCCGCTGAGCAGCACCGCGTGGGGCATGCCGCCGGCCGGAATCACCTGGCGCAGCAACCGGCTCGCGGCCTCCTGGCCGTCAAAGTCCTCCGCGCGCAGCAGGACCTTCTCCTCCGCCGCCACGGGCTCAGACCTTGATAAACTGATCCACGGTCAGCACGAACACCGTCGCGCCGCCCACCGTCACCTCGATCGGATAGGGGGTATACGCGCTGCCGGCCATGGTGCCCATCGGAGTGGGCGTCGCCGCCATCTGTTTGCGGGAGCGGCAGACCCGGTCGATCACATGGAGCACCTGGTCCAGCTTTCCGTCCTCCACGCCCGTGAGCAGCGTGGTGTTGCCGGTGCGCAGAAAACCGCCCGTCGTGGCCAGCTTGGTCACGCCGAAGCCCTCCTCCATCAGGGAGGATACCAGCCTCGCGGCGTCCTCGTCCTGTACGATCGCAATCACAAGTTTCATATATCGCCGACTCTCCTTCTTATACAAAGTCGCATGAGCCCGGTATCCAGTATACCGCAACCGCCTCCAAATTGCAAGGTTGCGCCGCCGGGGCAGACGCGCTATACTGTACGCAAAAGACGTTTCAGACGACGGAGGTGTCCGACATGCGGGAGACCATCACCCCTCAGGCCATGCAGGCGCTGGAGCAGGGCTGGATGCGGGAGCGCGGCGTTCCGCCCGTGCTGCTCATGGAGCACGCCGCTCTGGGGCTCGCGGCGGCGATCCGCCGGCGGTGCGCCGGGCGGGAGCTGCCGGTGCTTTTTCTCTGCGGCCCCGGCAACAACGGCGGGGACGGCTACGCGGCCGCGCGCCTGTGGCGGGCGGAGGGCGGGCAGAGCCTCGTCTGGGAGCTGAAAGCCCCCGCCTCGGAGACCGCGGCGCTCGTCCGTTCCCTCGCGCTGGAGGCGGGTGTCCCGGTGGAGACGCTGCAGGCCGCGCCGGATCAGCTGCCCCCCTGCGCCCTGATCGTGGACGCGCTCTTCGGCACCGGGCTCAGCCGGGCGCCGGAGGGGCTCCCCGCGGCGCTGATCCGCCTCGCGAACGGCAGCGGCGTCCCCGTGCTCGCCGCCGACATCCCCTCGGGGCTGAACGGCGAAACCGGCGAGGCCTACGACCCCTGCGTTCAGGCGGCTGAAACCGTCACCTTCCACCGGATGAAGCAGGGGCTGCTCCTGCGGGACGGCTGCCGCGTGTCCGGGGAGATCACCGTGCACCCGATCCTGATCCCGCCGCAGGCCGGGGACGTGCCCGGACTGCGCTTCCTGACCCCGGAGGAGCTGCCGGAGATTCTGCCCCGCCGCGCCCCGGACAGCCACAAGGGCACCTGGGGCCGGGCCGTGCTGCTGGTGGGCTCCCCCGGCATGGCGGGCGCCGCCGCCCTGTGCGCCGCCGCCTGCATCCGGGGCGGCTGCGGGCTGACGAAAATCCTCTGCCCACCGGAGCTGGTGCCCGTCCTGCAGGTGCTGGTGCCCGGCGCGACCTGCCAGGCGCTGCCGGAGGACCCGGAAGCCGCCGCGGCGCTCGCCCGGCAGCAGCTCGAAAGCGCCGACCGCGCCGCCGTGGGCTGCGGTCTGGGCACGCGGGAATCCCTGCTGCCCCTGCTGCGGGTGTTCCGGGAGGCAGCGTGCCCCGTCGTCTGGGACGCCGACGCGCTGAACCTGCTGGCGCGCCATCCGGAGGCGCTCCCCCTGCCGGCGCACCACGTGATCACCCCGCACCCCGCCGAGGCCGCGCGGCTGCTGGGCTGGGACACCGGGGCGGTCACCCGGGAGCCCCTCGCGGCGCTGCGGGCGCTCCGGGAGCGCTGCGGCTGCCGCGTGCTGCTCAAGGGCGCGCGCACGCTGATGACCGACGGGATTCACGAGGCTATCCAGCCCATCGGCACCCCCGCGCTAGCCAAGGGCGGCAGCGGCGACGTGCTGACAGGGCTTCTGACCGCGCTGCTGCGCCGGACGCGGCCCGCCGAGGACGCCCTCCTGCCGCTGCAGGCCGCCTGCTGGCTGCACGTGCAGGCCGCCCTGCGCGGCGCCGCCGAGCTCGGCGAGGACGCGCTGGCCCCCGAGGAGCTCGTGCGCCGGATCGGTCAGGGCATCGGCCGCAGCACCGCCACCCTGGGCTGACACTCGAGGTCGCCCTTCGTCACGCGCAGGAGGTCGAGCTCCTCCGGCTTCTGCGGCAGGAGCGCCGTGAAATCTTCCAGCGGCGCGATCGGCCAGGAGGCGTTGTACTGCGTCCGGTAGTGCATCGGGATCACCACCCGGGCCTTCAGCTGCTCCGCGGCACGCAGCGCCTGCGCGGCGTCGATCGTGAAGAAGCCGCCCACCGGAATCAGCGCCACATCCACCGGCGCGATCGCGCACTGCTCCGGCGTCAGCGGATGCCCCAGGTCGCCCAAATGCGCCACCGTGAGGCCCTCCGCCCGCAGGACGAAGATCAGGTTCGGTCCGCGCTTGGCGCCCTGCGCGTCGTCGTGCCAGGAGGGAACGCCCTCCAGCGTCACCTCCGGCGCCAGCGTGTGCACGCCCTCCCGGTCGATGCGCTGCGTCCAGCCCTCCACGGTCTCCGCGGCGCTGTGGTCATGGTGTCCGTGACTGACGGTCACCACGTCCGCGCGCACATGGTGCACGGGATAGCCGGTCGAGGCGTCGTACGGGTCGGTCACGATGCGCAGCCCGCTCTCCAGTTCGATCAGATAGGACGCGTGTCCGATGCAGCGGATAATCATCGTTTTTCCTCCTGTTCATTTCTTCGGATGGCGGCGCAGAGCCAGGGGATCAGCGCGCCGGGCAGCGGCCGGCCCTCCCGCAGGCGGACAGCCCCCTCCCGGTGCAGCTGCGCGCAGACGCGCTCCAGCGCGGCTGACCCCTGTTCGGCGGCTTTGAGCAGTGTTCGAAGATCACGGAGGTCCTCCGCGCCGTCCGGGTGCCGCAGGAGCAGCGACAGCAGCGCGCCCGTCTCCCCCGGCAGCGGCGTTTCGGGGACTTCGACGGGCGGCGGGGTCAGCGGCGCGTCCAGCAGCAGCCAGCCCGCCTGGGCAGGCGCCGTCCGCCAGCCGGCCCGCTCCGCCTGTTCCCGGAAGCGTGCGAGGTGCTCCGCGGAGACCAGCCCCGGCAGGTCCGTGGCCAGCAGCCAGTCCGGGTCCTCCGCCCGCCGCAGCGCCGGGGGCCGCGCCGCCGGGAGCGCCTCCATCCACGAACGCGCCTGCGCCCGCGCCGCGCTCAACACGGCGCCGCCTCCCAGCGGATTGTCAGGCGGCGGCGGTCCGGCTCGTTCCCCGCGAGGAGCAGCTCGTAGTCCAGGCGGAGCGTCCCGGCTTCCTCGTCGCCCTCCAGCCATACCTCCCGGGCGCAGACGGCCACCGCCAGCGCGCCGAAGGGCGTCTGATAGCGGCTCTCCCGCCGGACGCCCTCGTCAAAGCGCAGGACGGTCGACCAGTCCCCCTCGCGCCGCATCAACGCGCGCCCGGGCCGCGCGTGCAGCCGCACCCGCGTGGCGTCCTCCTCCAGGTATTCCGTGTAGTGCAGCAGCACCCCCTCCGGCGTCCGGGTGATCTCCCCTGCCACCGAGGTCTCCGCCGCCGCAGCCGGATCGTCCGTCTCCGTGCGGATGCGGATGATCGCGCGTTTTGCGTCCATGCAGCTCTCCCCCTCTGTCCCGATTATAGCACATACCGCCGCGGAAAGAAAGCGGCTGCGAGGAGGTCCCCATGCGCCTTCTGGTTCATGCCAAGATCAACTGGACCCTGGCGGTCACCGGGCAGCGCCCCGACGGCTACCACCTCCTGGACATGCTGATGCAGTCCATCACCCTCAGCGACACGCTGACGGTCGACCCCGCGGAGACGCTCTCGCTGCGCGTCTCCGGCGGCGGCAGCGACCTGCCCTCCGACGAGCGCAATCTTGTCTTCCGCGCCGCGCGGCTCCTGCAGGAGGAGACCGGCTGCGTGCGCAGCGCAGCGATTCACCTTGAGAAACGCATTCCCTCCCAGGCGGGGCTCGGGGGCGGCTCCGCCGACGCCGCGGCCGCGCTCTGGGCGCTGAACCGGCTCTGGGAGCTTTCGCTGCCGGATTCCGCGCTGGAGGCGCTCGCCCTGCGGCTCGGCGCGGACGTGCCCTTCTGCCTGCGGGGCGGACTTTGCCGCGTCGGGGGCATCGGGGAGAAGCTCACATCGCTGTCCTGCGCGCCCCGCTGGCCGCTGGTGGTCGTCCGGCCCTGCGCCGGGCTCTCCACCGCCGAGATCTTCCGGGCCTGGCACGCCGCGCCTCCCGGGCCGCCCCCGCAGCCGGAGGCCGTGCTGGCCGCCTGCCGCGCCGGGGACGCCTCCCTGCTCCCCGCGCACCCGGGCAACGACCTGGAGGCCGTGAGCATCGCGCGGCAGCCGGAGATCCTCGCCGCCTGCGAGGCGCTGCGGGAGGCCGGCGCGCTGTGCAGCCAGATGTCCGGCAGCGGCTCCGCGGTCTTCGGGGTGTTCCCGGACCGGGCTTCCGCCGGGGCCGCCTGCCGCCGCCTGCAGGCCCGCTGGCCGGGCGCCGCGGCCTGCGAGACCAGCGCCGTTCCCTGGGAAGAGTTTTAACCGGATCTCATGGAATTCTCATGCTTCATCGCTTGCCAAGGCCCGTCCAACGGTGTATAATAGACGCCGATCAGGAGAAGAAGGGTGATTTCGTGGCTAAGAACAAGCAGCAGAAGACTCCGAAGCAGAAGCGCGCGTCCATTCTGGGCTTTGCCCTCACCGCGGCCGGTCTCGTGCTTCTCTCCGGCAGCGCACTCACGTTCCTGGGTGTCGTGGCCATCGCCGCGGCCTCCTTCGGCGTCGGAAAACTGGTGGGCACCATGTCCGGCGGGCTCGACCTGACGACCCACAACCGGCAGGACCATCCCCGGCAGTTCGAGGACCTGGCGCCGGTGGGGAACGAGGAGGCGGACAACGTCATCACCCAGGGTCAGGAGGCGCTTAAGCAGATCCGCGCGGCCAACGACGCCATCTCCGATCCCGAGCTGACGCGCAAGATGTACCTCCTGGAGGAGAAGTGCTTCCAGATGTTCAAGACCGTGTCGGAGAAGCCCGACCAGGCCTTCCAGATCCGCAAATTCATGAACTACTACCTGCCCACCACGCTGAAGATGCTCAAGAGCTACCAGGTCATGCAGGAGCGCGGCATCTCCGCCTCCGAGCTGGCCAAGCACCGGCAGAGCCTCAACCGCGGACTGGACATGGTCAACACCGCCTGCCAGAAGCAGCTGGACAACCTCTTCCGCGACACGATGCTCGACGTCTCGACGGATATCGACGTGCTGGAGCAGATGCTCCGGCGGGACGGCTTCACCGAGAGCGACCTGAGCGCCGCGGGCATCAGCCAGCTGCAGGAGGAGGCGCGCACCGCCGCCGCCGCGCAGCTGGCGGGGCGGGAGATCCCGAGCCTCCAGCTTCCCGACAGCCACACGCCGGGCTACTACGCCGGCATGGCCCAAACCAGACAGAAAAGCCAGCAATAAACCCCCGCCGACAGAAAGGAGCCGATTCCCATGACGGAAATGAATCTTCCGGAGCTGACCCTGACCCCCAAGGCGCCCGACCCCACCCTGGCGCCCGCCGCCTCCATCCAGGAGACCGCCCCGGCTCCCGCGCAGCCGGAGGAAGAGCCCGCTCCCACCTTCGACGAGAGCCAGCTGACCGACGCCGAGCGCCGCGCGATCGACGCCTTCATCGCCAAGCTCGACGTGACCAACAACGACCACGTGCTGCTCTTCGGCTCCGAGGCCCAGCGCAAGGTCGCGGCCTTCTCGGACAGCGCCCTGGCGGCGGTCCGCACCCAGGAGACCGGCGAGGTCGGCGATATGCTGGTGCAGCTCGTGCAGGAGCTCAAGCACTTCGACCGGGACACCGACGACAAGCCCAACACCCTGCTGGAGAAGCTGGGCAGCCTCTTCACCAAGCCCGTGGACCAGCTCGAGCGCATGAAGGCCAGCTACGCGAAGGTCTCCGTCAACGTCGAGAGCATCGCCTCCTCCCTGGAGAACTACCAGGCGCAGCTGCTCAAGGACATCGCGATGTTCGAGCGGCTCTACGACGAGAACAACGCCTATTTCCATGAACTGACGCTGTACATCATCGCCGGCGAGAAGTATCTGCAGCAGGTGCGCAGCACCGCCCTCAAGGACCTCCAGGAGGCCGCCGCGCGCAGCGGGGACGCCATGGACGCCCAGAAGGCCAACGACCTGGCCGCCCAGTGCGACCGGCTCGAGAAGAAGCTCTATGACCTGAAGCTCACCCGCCAGGTGGCCATCCAGATGGCGCCGCAGATCCGTCTGCTGCAGAACAACGACAGCATGCTCGTGGAGCGCATCCAGTCCACCCTCTCCAACACGCTGCCCCTCTGGAAGAGCCAGATGGTGCTGGCGCTGGGCCTGCACCACAGCGAGGAGGCCCTCAAGGCGCAGTCCGCGGTGACCGACATGACCAACGAGCTCCTGCGCCGCAACGCCGAGAAGCTCAAGATCGGCACCGTCGAGACCGCCCGCGAGGCCGAGCGCGGCATCATCGACATCGAGACGCTGGTGGAGACCAACCAGTCGCTCATCGACACCATCAACGAGGTGCTCAGCATCCAGCGCGAGGGCCGCACCAAGCGCATCGAGGCCGAGAAGCAGCTCTACCGCATGGAAAACGAGCTGCGGCAGAAGCTGCTGGAGACCCACGCCTGATTTTAGCTTGTCCTGTCTGTTTTCTTCCGGAACATGGGTTTTGACAGGGAGATTTCGCGCCTGCGGGCGCGACCAGGGCTTTCCGATCGCCCTGGACCTTCGGGTCCACCTTGTTGAAGATGTCTGTGTTTCAGCGGGAGAAGCGTATCTGCCGGACGTCTCCCGCGAGCCGTCCGGATTTTTCCTTTACAGAGGGAAGGAGGCTGTTCCATGCGCGTCATCGGTCTGACCGGCGGCATCGCCTGCGGGAAAAGCACCGTCTCGTCCAGCCTGCGCGGGATGGGCCTGTGCGTGATCGACGGGGACGAGCTCTCCCGGCGGCTGACCGCCCCAGGCGGCGCGGCGCTGCCCGCGATCCGGGAGGCCTTCGGGCCGGAGGTGTTTCTGCCGGACGGGCAGTTGAACCGGCGGGAGCTCGGCCGGCGGGTGTTCGGCCACCCGGAGGCCCTGGCGGCGCTGGATACCCTGATGGAGCCGCCGCTCTTTGAGCTGATCCACGCGGAGCTGGCCGCCGCCCGCGCCCGGGGCGAGGCTCTGGCCGTCCTGGACATGCCGCTTCTCTATGAGAAGGGGCTGGACCGCCTCTGCGACACGGTCTGGTGCGTCTCCGTGCCCGAGGAGGTGCAGATCCGGCGTCTGGCCGAGCGCGACGGCTTCTCCCGGGAGGAGGCGCTCGCCCGCATCCGCAGCCAGATGCCCACGGCGGAGAAGGCTGCCCGGGCGGATCTGGTGATTGACACAGATCACCCGATCGGGTACACTGACAGCATGCTTCCGGGCCTGGTAGCGCGGGAGCTGGAGAGGGAGGAGCACCCGCATGCAGCCACCGATTGAGCGCCATCGCCGCGCCGCGCAGCCGCCGGAGGGAATCAGCCGCAGTTCGCACGCGCGCACCGATCTGAGCCGGCGCGCCCCCGGAGAGCCCGCGCCGCGCCGCCGGCGCGCCCCGCGCGTCCCGTCCTGGCTCACCGGCTGCCTGGTCGGCGTGCTGGTCGTCTCCCTGGCGCTCTTCGCGGCGGAGCAGCTCATGCGCGGCTACCTGGCCCGCGTCCAGGCCGAGAAAGAGGCGGCCTACCGGCGCACCGTCGAGGCGCACCCCTTCTACGAGGGGGACATCAAGCGCTGGATCGGCGAGTACGCCGCGAAAAACAACCTGCACACCGCCTTCGTCGCCTCCATCATTCTCAACGAGAGCAGCTTCAGTCCCACCGCGGAATCCCGGCTGGGCGCCCGCGGCCTGATGCAGCTGATGGAGGACACCGCCCAGTGGATCAACGACCAGTACCTCCACGAGGAGGGCTATACTTTCCGGCGGATGTACGACCCCGAGACGAACATCCGCTTCGGCTGCTGGTACCTGGGATATCTCTCCCGGCAGTTCCGCGGCGACCCCGTGGCGGTCACCGCCGCCTACCACGCCGGGCAGAACAACGTCCGCGCCTGGCTGAGCCGCCCGGAGGTCTCCCCCGACGGCAAAACCCTGGCGCTCAGCGCCATTCCCACCCAGGACACCCGCCAATACGCTGAAAGGGTGATGCGCGATTATGCGATCTATGATGCGCTTTATCTGCACGATTTTAACCGCGGCGACACTGCTATTGTGGATCCCGCCCTGCGCTGAGGCGAGCAACGTCGGCTCGAGCCTGACCGTGGGCATCCAGTCGGTCAAGACCATGGAGATCCGCCCGCTGGATCCCCTGGAGCGCGACATCCAGTCGATCTACCGGCTGATCTACGAACCGCTGGTCTATATCGACGACGAATACATGCCCCAGCCCTGCCTGGCCGAGAGCTGGATCCCCACCGGCAACGGCCGCACCTGGACCTTCAACATCCGCCGGGGCGTCACCTTCTCCGACGGCTCCCCGATGACCGCCAGCGACGTGGTCGCCACCGCAAACTACATCCTCGAGCGCGCCAAGGACGAGGTCTCCGCCGTCAAGGGGTATTACAGCAACCTGAAGTACTTCATCGACCGCATCACCGCCACCGACGACCACACCGTGGTGGTCCGCGCCGCCAGCGGCCGCACGGGCTACGGCCTGCTCTACGCGATGACCTTCCCGATCCTCCCCGAGACGGAGGTCTCCCAGATCAACCCCCTGGGCACCGGCCCCTATATTCTCTCTGATTTCGACCCCACCAACGCCATCTACCTGGACGCGAATCCCAACTGGTGGAAGAGCATGCCGACGGTGCAGGAGATCAACTTCGTCTGCCACAACACCCAGCAGGCGGTCATGGAGAGCTATGAGTACGGCCGCGTGAAGACGATCTTCACCCGCTCCATCGCCGCGGCGCAGTACAAGTCCGGCTCCAGCTCGCTGTCCCTCGACTACCGGACCAACCAGCTGGAAGTTCTCCTGATGAACCAGTCCTACAACAAGCTCAAGAGCCTCAAGGTGCGCCAGGCGATCATGCACGCCGTCGACCCGGACTACATCGCCTCCCACGCCTACTACGGCATGGTGCACCGCACGGACACGCCGATGATCGCCGGCACCTGGATGTATAACGACGCGGCCGCCGCGGAATTCTACTACGACCCGGAGCTCTCCCGCCAGCTGCTCGTCGAGGACGGCTGGGGCGACAGCAACGAGGACGGCATTCTCGACAAGCTCGGCGAGGACGAACAGGTGCTCGAACTCAAGCTGCGCCTGCTGGTCTATGAGGAGCCGGACAACGACGTCCGCTTCGCCGCCGCCGCGATCATCCAGGAGGAGCTGGCGGCCATCGGCATCGAGGTGGAGATCGTCACCGAGACCTACAACGGCGCCCTGACCAAGCTCGGCGCCGGATCGTTCCACCTGGCGCTGTGCTCCTTCGCCATGGACGTCTGCCCGGACCCGGGCTTCATGCTCATGTCCGGCAACACGGGCAACTACGGCCGCTACCGCTCCAGCGCCATGGGCGACCTGTTCAAGAAGCTGCGTACCAGCGAGCAGTACGGGCCCTACCGCGACACGCTGATGGAGATTCAGCAGCAGTACGCGGACGACTGCCCCTTCGTCTGCCTGTTCTACCGGGGCGGCACGGTGCTGACCCGCCTGATGTACACCACCGCCCGCGACGTACGGGAGCTGGAGCTCCTGCGCGGCATCGAATCCTTCAGGCCCTGAATCCATAACCGCACAGACCTATAGAAAGAAGGCTCACCCGATGGACTGGATGGAGTGGGTAGTGCACACCACCACCGCGGCGGCGGACGCCGTCAGCGACCTGCTGATCCGCGCCGGCAGCACCGGCACCATGGTCGAGGACCGGGCAGACATCCCCGACCCCGAACACCCCAACGGCTACTGGGAGATCATCGACCCCGCGCTGATCGAGGCGATGCCCGAGGACGTGCTCGTCCACGGCTGGTTCGAGCCCGGGCCGGAGCTTCCGGACACGCTCGCGGCTCTCAAGGCGGACCTGGAGCAGCTGCGCGGCCGGATCGCCTGCGACCCCGGCACCCTCGCCGTGGACACCCTGCAGGTGCACGACCAGGACTGGTCGGAGGTCTGGAAGCAGTTCTACAAGCCCTTCCGCGCCGGCAAAACCCTCGTGGTCAAGCCCACCTGGGAGACCTGGGACGCGCAGCCCGGCGACAGGGTCATCGAGCTGGACCCGGGCATGGCCTTCGGCAGCGGCACCCATGAGACGACCGGCCTGTGCCTGGCGCTCCTCGAGGAGACGCTGCAGGGCGGCGAGGCTGTGATCGACGTGGGCACCGGCAGCGGTATCCTCGCCATCGGCGCGGCGCTGCTGGGCGCGCGGGACGTCCTGGCCATCGACATCGACCCCGACGCCGTGCGCGTGGCGGAGGAGAACGTCGCGCACAATGGCCTGCAGGACCGGGTCCGGGTCGTCCGGGGCAATCTGCTGGACAAGCAGGACGCCGTCTGCGAGGTCTGCGTCGCGAACATCATCGCCGACGTGATCTGCGCCTTCGCGGAGCCGCTGCGGCAGCACATCGCGCCCGGCGGCTGGTTCATCTGCTCCGGGATCCTGCTGGCCCGCGAGGAGGAGGTCGTCCGGCGGCTGGAGGAGACCGGCTACCGGATCACCGACATCCGCCGCCGGGGCGAGTGGGTGGCCATCCGCAGCCGGAGGGGTGAATAATGCACCGCTTTTTTCTGGAGACCGCGCCGCAGCCCGGCGCGGAGGTGCCGCTGACCCCTGAGGACGCGCACCACGCCTGCCAGGTCCTGCGCATGCAGCCCGGGGAGACGGCGGAACTGCTCTCGGGCGGCGCGCGTTTCCTCGCGGAGGCGGTTTCGATCGGTCCGAAGGAGGCTGTCTTCCGCGTGCTGGAGCCGCTGCCCTCCACCGAGCCCGCGCTGCGGGTCACGCTCTTCCAGGGGCTGCCCAAGGCGGACAAGATGGACTGGATCGTGCAGAAGGCAGTGGAGCTCGGCGCGGCGGCCGTCGTCCCGGTGGCGATGGAGCGCTGCGTGGTGAAGCTGGACCGCAAGGACGCCGCGCGCCGGCAGGAGCGCTGGCAGCGCATCGCCCGGGAGGCCTGCAAGCAGTCCGGGCGCTGTGAGGAGCCCGCGGTCGGCCTGCCCCTGACGCTCGGCGCGCTCTGCGCAGAGCTCCGGAGCTTCGAGGCCGCGGTGGTGCCCTGGGAGGAGGCGCAGGGGCTGAGTCTCCCCCGCTTCCGCGCGGAGCACCCCGAAGTGCGGCGCCTGGCCGTGGTCATTGGCCCCGAGGGCGGCATCGCGCCCAGGGAGATCGACGTCCTGCGGGAGGCGGGCGCGCTGCCCGTGACCCTGGGGCCGCGCATTCTGCGCACGGAGACCGCGGGGCTGGCCAGCCTCGCCGCCCTGATGGCGCTGTGGGGGGAGATGGAAGCGTGAGCAGAACCGTTGCCTTTCACACCCTGGGCTGCAAGGTCAATCAGTACGACTCCCAGGCCATGCTGGAGCTTTTCCGCGCCGCGGGCTACCAGGCGGTCCCCTTCGACGGCCCCGCGGACGTCTATGTGATCAACACCTGCACGGTGACCGGCGTCGGGGACAAGAAATCCCTGCAGCTCGCCCGCCGCGTCCGGCGGGAGCATCCGGAGAGCGCGCTGGTGCTCTGCGGCTGCCTCGCGCAGCGCCGGGGCGAGGAGCTGCTCGCGGAGGGCGCCTCCCTCGTTCTCGGGACCCAAGCGCGGGCGCAGATCGTGCCGCTCCTGGAGCACGTGCGGACGGAGGGCAAGCCGCTGTGCGCCGTCGAGCCGCTGCGCGAAGGGCTCCCCTACGAGCCCCTGCGCATCCACGGCCAGGAGGAGCACACCCGCGCCACACTCAAAATCCAGGAGGGCTGCAACAACCGCTGCACCTACTGCGTGATCCCCAGCGTCCGCGGGCCGATCCGCTCCCGGCCGCCGGAGGATATCGCCCGGGAGGCCCGCGCGCTGACCGAGGCCGGGTTCCCGGAGCTGGTGCTCACCGGCATCCATCTGACCAGCTACGGCCGCGACCTGGGCCGGGACATCGGGCTGCTGGACGCCCTGCGCGCGATCCACGGGCTCCCGGAACTCCGGCGCATCCGGCTGGGAAGCCTGGAGCCGAACGTCGCCAGCGCCGCCTTTGTGGAAGGCCTCGCGGCGATGCCGAAGGTCTGTCCGCAGTTCCACCTGGCGCTGCAGTCCGGCAGCGATTCCGTGCTGCGGCGCATGGCCCGGCGCTACAACATGCGGATGTACCGCGAGGCCGCCGCGCGGCTGCGGGAGGCTTTCCCGGACTGCGCGCTGACCACGGACATCCTCACAGGCTTCCCCGGGGAGACCGAGGCGGAGTTCCGGGAGACCTGCGAGGCCGTGCGGGAGCTGGCCTTCGCGCGGATCCACGTCTTCCCCTATTCGCCCCGCGAGGGCACGCCAGCCGCCACCATGCCCGGGCAGTTGTCCCGCGGTGAGAAGGAGGCCCGCGCCCGCGAGCTGATCCGCATCGGGCGCGAGGTGGGCCGTCTCTGGCGCACCCGCTGGCTCGGCCGCACGGACACGGTGCTCGTCGAGGACCACGCCGGCGGCTACACGCCCGCCTACATTCCCGTTCAGCTCCCGCCGGAGTCCGCGGCCCCCGCCGGAAGCCTCGTCACCGTCCGCCTGACCGCCCTCACCGAGGAGGGCATGCTGGGCGAGATTGTCCCCGAATAATTCTGCGTAAGAGCAGCATTCCAGGCAAGGGGAATCACCCGAAGGTCCAGGGCGATCGGAAAGCCGCCAGTCCGGCTGCGGACCTGGTCGCGGCCCGCAGGCCGCGAAATCTCCTTGTCAAAATCCTGCACTCATAACTGTAAAAAGTATAAAAAGGAGGATTCCCCATGTCTGACTGTCTGTTCTGCAAGATCATCGCCGGCGAGATCCCCTCGACGAAAGTCTACGAGGATGAGCAGGTCTTCGCCTTCCGCGACATCCATCCCATGGCGCCCACCCATGTGCTGGTTGTGCCGCGCACGCACCTCGCCTCCCTGGCGGAGGCCGGGAGCGCCACGGACGCCGTGCTGGCCGCCTGCCTGCGCGCCTGCGCGAAGATCGCCGCCCAGGAGGGCCTCACCAACGGCTTCCGCGTCGTCTCCAACTGCGGTCCCGACGCCTGCCAGAGCGTGCAGCACCTGCACTTCCACGTCCTCGGCGGCAAGCAGATGAGCGACGGGATGGCGTGAAGCTGATTCACATTGGGAAAACAGCAAGGGGATTTCGCGGCCTGCTGATGCGGAATCCCTTTTCAATTTGCATGTTTTGTGAGATAATCAACGTTAGCTGGGAACAAAGCTTGGAATCTGAACGCCATATAGTCAATAATCTGGCGGCGAGCGGCGATCCCTATTAGCAAATGGAGGATTGTTGCTATGAAGAGGGCTTTCGCTTTACTGCTATTTGTTGCTTTACTCTTCTCCATTGCCTATGCAGAATCTGTAACTCGTATGGAGTATCGGCTTTCTTTTAAGGATGCATACATTGACGGGCTCTATACCGGGGAGATCCAGGGTGGTATTCCTCAAGGCTTTGGCATCTTTGAAGCGCAGAGTCCTGATGGCACAAATTGCCATTACATTGGTGAATGGAAAGATGGCCTGATGTCAGGTCAGGGTTCGACTTATTGGAGCAATGGATCAATAGAAATCGGGGAATATAAAGAAGGCCGTTTTCTGTCGGGCAGGTTTAACTATAATGGTCTACAGTTAATCAAAGCTTCTGTTTCCGGAGAAGAGACTTTGAATCCATTCTGGATCTCAACAATCACATATCGAGTTAAGAATCATGATATCACTCAAGGAGCATTCATTGGTAATCAAAATTCAAAAGTCTATCATCGCTTTGATTGTGATTCAGTTCGAGAAATGAAAGAAAAGAATAAAGTCGAATTCACATCAAAGCAGGAAGCCGAGGAAGCAGGATACAGACCTTGCAGAAACTGCAACCCATAAATCCTGTTGTTTGGGATAAATGATGGGGGTTCATATATGTGCTTGTTTGACCCTTCCAAAGAAATTCAAGAACCAGTTAACCATGACAAAACAGATTCAAGTATTCTATCTCTTGTTTCTGCTCCAACAGGTATTGATCCATTTTCATTCGTTGTTCCCAGTACAATAGACCCTGATGAACGATGTTTCTATCGGCCCGATACTTATTATACATACTACTCTTATCCCGGGACGATATTTCAGAAAAGGATTGTTACATTTGAGGAACGAAAACAAATTTCCTATCCGTCATCAAGAGGTCTATATGTCGGAGAGATAATACTTTTGGAATATTGCAGCAAAGGGAAGTATCCGAAACCTACGTTCGGCTACCCTGGGTTTTGGTGGTTCGAATATGGCATACGCGATGTTGGGCATGCATTGGAATCATTGGAAAAACGTGGGTTTATCAGATGGCAATCAAAGTCCGAAAGTTTATATAACTTGAATGTAGATGAACTAAAAATCATTTTGAAGAATAACATTCTGCCCGTTTCGGGGAAAAAGTCAGATCTTATAAAACGAATCATTATAAAAATCCCTGAAAACAAACTTAACGTTCCATCCTATGCTATAAAGTATGTTTTAACTGATCTCGGAAAAGATGAATTGGCTGACAATGGTTATGTCCCATATATGCACAGGCACAAATTGGCGACCATAGAAAGCCATACGTTTGGAGAACCTTTTAATGTATGGGAAATCAACAAGTTATTTCCAGATGGCAATGCCAAAGACTGGCGAAGGATTGTTGGAGAAATTGAGAAAGAACGTTTTGGCGTTGACATAGCCAGTTCACCGATAGAGGATATATCAAAGGAGCGTATCACGCCGGAAGACCTTTCTGCCAAAGGCGAAAGAGTAAGGAAATACCTTCTGGCCAATAAGGGGCTCATCAGTCAAGGAATCTGCTCAGAAGGAAATGGTTATATCGAGGAATCAAAAGGTCTTGACTATAAAGCACTAGGTAAAGATAAAGAAGCCCTGTTTATGTTCTTTATTGCAATTGGTAAGAGATTTGACGCTCCTGAACTATACATAGAAGCGGCATCTCTTCTTCGCAAATACAGTCTACTTGAAGAAGAATTATCCGTTGTTGAAGCAGGGATAAGCTGCCTATCAAATAACGATCATGTCAAAGCCGATCTAATAGAGCGGAGAGAGCAAATTCAAGAACTCATCAAAAACAAATAAACAAAGAATAAGGAGTCGTCCCGCTTTTCAGCACACCACAATTCCGTATATCCCCACCAAAACAGTCCCGGCAGATCACTCTCCCGCCGGGACCGTTTTCTTTTGTCTCACCGGAGCGCGATCTCCGTCTCCAGCGCGCGGTTATTCTCCCAGAGCCAGTAGCTGGTCAGGGCGACGATCACCAGGGGAATCAGCCCAATCCGAGGGCTGTAGGCGAGCGTCGCGATGGTCAGCAGCCCGCCGATGATCAGGCGGCACCGCAGCCGGCCGCGGTTCACGCGCAGCTGCTCCTTCAGGTCGTTTTTGCTCATCATGCGGAGCGGCAGATGACGATAGCACAGTTCCCTCTTCATGGGGATTCCTCCTTTCCAGCGTTTTCGCTGTGACTGCAGGATAGCATTTTCCGGCCCTTGAGAGAAGGGATAATCGCCCAATTGTCGCCCCTGCGGCCCCATTTGTCCCGGGCAGCGGCGGATCGCTCCTGCCGCGAAAAAGGACTGCGCCCAGCACACAATCTGGTTCGCAGTCCTTTTCGAATTCGGTCAGTTCGGTTCCGGAAGCTTGATGCCGAGCCGCTCCGCGCAGGCGGCGAGCTTGTTCAGCGCTTCTACAATCTGCTCGGGCTTGTGCGCGGCGGTCACGCAGAAGCGCAGCCGTGCCTGTCCGCGGGGCACCGCGGGGTAGATGGCCGGGGGCACGAAGACGCCTTCCTCGCGCAGGGCGTTGGAGAGTGCCGCCGCGTCCTCGTCGGGTCCGACCAGCACCGGCAGGATCGCGGTCTTGCCCGCCAGGCAGGTATTCAGGTGATGCTTCGCCGCCTCCTCCATGAAGCAGGCGACGTTGCGCCGCATGTTCTCCATGATCGAGGGATCGCTGCGCATGAGCTGAATGCTCTTGAGCGCCGCCGCCGCCAGGGGCGGGGACATGCCCACCGAGAAGACGAAGCCCGGCAGGCTGTAGCGCAGGTACTCGATCAGCGACCGCTTGCCGCACAGGTAGCCGCCGCAGGCGCCGAGGCCCTTGGACAGGGTGCCCATCTTGATGTCGATCTCGTCGCCCTTCAGGCCGAAGTACTCGTCCATGCCGCCGCCGGTCTGGCCGATGACGCAGGTCGAGTGCGCCTCGTCCACCATCAGGAAGCAGCCGTACTTCTCCTTGACCCGGATGAAGTCCGGCACCGGCGCGATGTCGCCGTCCATGGAGTAGACGCCCTCAATGCAGATCAGCACCTTCGCGAAGCGGCTGCGCCGGCTTGCCAGGATGCGGTCAAGGGCCTCCGGGTCGTTGTGCGGGAAGGGGCGCGCCGTGGCGTGGGAGAGCTTGCAGCCCTCGGCCACGGAGTTGTGGATGTAGCTGTCATAGAGCACCAGATCGCCGGGGCCCACGAAGTTGCCCACGAAGGTCACGTTGGTGGAGTGTCCGCCAACCAGCACCAGGGCGGCCTCCGCGTGCTTCCAGTCGGCCAGCTCGCGCTCCAGCTGCTGCGTCAGGCTCTTCTCCCCGGCCAGCAGGCGGCTGCCGGAGGCGGAGGTGCCATAGCGCCGGATCGCCTCGATCGCCGCCTCGGACACCTCCGGCCGTCCGGACATGCCCACATAGTTGTAGCTGCCGAAGTTCAGCACCCATTTTCCGTCCATCAGGCTGCGGTCCGTCAGCGGCGAGTCGTGGACGATGAAATATGGGTTGTCGCTCCCGATCAGTGCCTTATAGCGGGCCTGGAAAGCCGCGTACTCCGGCGTGTCCTCGAACCGCGTGATCGGGGTGACAGGGGTGTTCTCGGTCATATCATCCCTCCTGGTCTTCGCCGGCGGTATGAAAAGAATTGCAGATGAAAAGAAAAAGAAAAGATGCCGGCAGGAATGGTATACCGTATCCTGCCGGCTTTGTCAATTGTCTGAACAGCTAAAGTGCAAGGGATCGGCAAGTCAGAAATTGCTGTTTTGTTGGATATAACCTTTTCGCAGGAGGATTTCGCGGCCTGCGGGCCGCGACCAGGGCTTTCCGATCGCCCTGGACCTTCGGCAGCATCCTCTTTTGGAGGTTCGGGGAAAGTCGGCGCAGGAGAACCCTCCCCCTGACCCCTCCCTACCGAGGGAGGGGTGTGCCGCAGCCCTGCTGTCCGGAGTTACGGACAGCATCCGGATTTTTTCAAGAGAAACAAATCGCGATCTGGTCTTCAACCGTAAGGATTCCAATTTCAACTGGAATCGCTTCAGCTGCCCGTGCGCCTTCTCCCCTCCCTCGGTAGGGAGGGGCCGGGGGAGGGTTCCCACACCGAAAATCCAAACCTCTCCCAAAAGGTCGCACCGAAGAGTCCAGAGGCGATCGGAAAGCTGCCAGTCCGGCTGCGGACCTCTGGCCGCGCCCGCAGGCGCGGAACCTTTCTTCAGTCGCCCCAGCTTGCTGGGGAGATGCCGCGCAGCGGCAGAGGGGCTGTCTTCATTTCGGAATGATGAATGCGGAATTCGGAATCAAAGCTGCACGCACTTCAAATTCCGAATTCCGCATTCCGAATTCCGAATTACCATTCCAGGAGAGGACGATCGGAAAGCCCTCT
Organism: Clostridia bacterium; assembly: GCA_017508975.1. Taxonomy (GTDB): domain Bacteria; phylum Bacillota; class Clostridia; order Christensenellales; family Aristaeellaceae; genus RUG11272. Next base: position 46,320 of record JAFWQU010000013.1, read on the forward strand.
GGCGTTTCTTTACTTTACAATCAGCGTCAGGCCGATCGCGGGCACGGTGAAGGCGCCCTCGACGGGCTCCGCGTCCGGAGTAATCTGCTCGCCCTGAACCGTGATCCGGTAGGAGCTCAGACCCTCCGGGGGCTCGATCTGCGCCTCCGCCTTCGTGGGATTGACCACCGCATAGGCCACGGGCGTCTCGCCGTCCGTCCAGGTGATGCCGATCCGGTTGTCCGCCAGGAGCTCCGCCGTCGGCTGGATCTCCGTCAGGAAGCGGGTCGGGGAATCCTCACGGACGAACTTGTCCCGGCGCAGCGCGATCAGCCCGCGGTAGAACTCCGCCATGCGCAGCGCGTCGCTGTCCGCCGTCAGGGCCTCCCAGTCGAGATTGTTGACCGCGTCCGAGGAGGCGTAGCTGTTGCTGTCGCCGTCCTTGGTGCGCAGCATCTCCTCGCCGGCCAGGAAGAAGGGCATGCCCCGGCTGAGCAGCACCACCGCGGCGCAGAGCCGGTTCATGGCCAGCAGATCATCCCGCGCCGCGTCCGGGCAGGTCGCCAGGAGCTTGTCCCAGAGCGTGTTATTGTCGTGGGAGGAGACATAGTTGACGACCATGGCGTTGTTCACGAACCAGTTGGCGCCAGTGGCGCGCACGCCGCCCTGGATGCCGAAGATAACCTTCTGGGCGTTGGAGCGCGTGGCCGAGCCGTTGACATAGCCGCTGCCCTTGCGGTCGAAAACGCTGCCCTTGAGGCCGTCGCGGATCGCGTCGTTGAAGACGGCCACGGCGCCGATCGCGCCCTCCGCGGGCTTGATCTGGCGGATGTTCGCCTGGCTGGCGCGGAAATTCTCCCGCAGCGCCGACTCGCCGCCGGTCCAGCCCTCGCCGTAGATCAGCGCCTTCGGGTTCACCGCGTGGACCGCCGCCTCCACCGCCTGCATGGTCTGCACATCGTGCAGCGCCATCAGGTCAAAGCGGAAGCCGTCCAGCTGATACTCCTGCGCCCAGTAGCGCACGCTGTCCACCATGTATTTGCGGAACATCACCCGGTTGGAGGCGGTCTCGTTGCCGCAGCCGCTGCCGTTGGCCGGGGTGCCGTCGTAGTTGAAGCGGTAGTAGTAATAGGGCACGATCCGGTTCAGGTTGGAATCTGGGGCGTAGGTGTGGTTGTACACCACGTCCATCACCACGCCGATGCCCGCCGCGTGCAGACCCTGCACCATCTGCTTGAACTCCCGGACGCGCACCGCGCCGTCATAGGGGTCGGTGGCGTAGCTGCCCTCGGGGACGTTGTAGTTCTTCGGGTCGTAGCCCCAGTTGAACTGCGGCTCCCCGCCGCGCTCGTCCACGGTGGCAAAGTCGTACACGGGCTGCAGGTGCACATGCGTCACGCCCAGGTTCCGCAGGTAGTCCACGCCCGCGGGCTCGCCCGCGCTGTTGGTCAGCCCGGTCTCGGTGAAGGCCAGGTACTTGCCCGGATACTTCGAGGCGGCCAGCATGTTGGAGAAGTCCCGCACGTGCACCTCCCAGATCACCGCGTCCTGGTAGCTCTCCAGCGCGGTAAAGCAGGGCGTCTCCCGGAAGCCCTCCGGCTCCGTCCGCGCCAGGTCGATCACCATGCCCCGGTCGCCGTTGACGCCGGCCGAGCGGGCGTAGGGGTCCACCGCCTCCTGCGTGCCCAGGGCGGTGGTCACGCTGTAGGTATAGTAGGTGCCGTGCCCGCAGGCGGCCTCCGCGCTCCAGACGCCCTGGTCCCCGCGGGTCATGGCGAGGGTCTCGTACGCCTCGCCGCCGTCGCCGGCCTCGAACAGGTTCAGCGTCACCGCGGAGGCGGTCGGCGCCCAGACCTTGAACACCGTGCGCTCCCCGTCGGTCACCGCGCCCAGGTCGTCCCCGTCGTAGGTGTAGCGCGCGATGAAGTCCGGGGAGTCAAAGATCTCGGTCGGCACGGCCGGCACCTCGCCGTAGCCGTCGATCGCCACCGTGTAGGGCAGCGCCGCGTCCAGCTCCTCCGCAGTCGTGATGACGCCCGTGACCACGCTGTTGTTCAGGCTGGAGAGCTTCTCGACCGCGATCTCGCGCTCCCCCTGCCGCACGTGGATCTGCTCCAGGCCCAGGCGTTCCGCCGGGCGGATGAAGTAGCGGATCTGCGTCGGCGCGATAATGCCCGCCAGCTGGAAGATCCGGATCGGATTCAGCGTCGCGCCGCCGTCCGGGCTGGTGTACTGCATGCCGTCCCCCGGCTGCAGATAGATCTCCGTATCCGCGCCGGTCATCACCGCGAAGCGGTCATCCGGATAGTCCTTGGTCGCCTCGCCCCAGGATTTTCCGCCCGGGTCCGAACAGTTCCGCCGCACGATGAAGCCCACCTCACTCACACTCTCGGGAACATTGATCACACACTTGACGCCGTAGGCGCAGGGATGGAAGAGATGTCCGCTGCCGTCCTTCCCCGGGAACCAGAGCCACACGTCGCAGTGCTCATAGTCCGTGTCCGGGCTGTTCCAGTAGAGCGTCAGCTGCCGGCAGCCGGGCTCCCGCTCCAGGGTGTACTCCTCCTCCGCCGAGGCGCTCCAGCCGCCGCAGACGGCCGACGCCAGCAGCATCACCGCCAGCAAAAAAGCAATCTCCCGTTTTCTCATCATTTCACCCTCCGTTCTTCGATGGGTTTTCTCTGTCCCCATTATACGCCAAAAAGCCCGAAAGGCAATGCACATGGGCAAATTCTGTCCGTTTCTTCGCTTGCGGGTCCATGCGAGATATGCTATGCTGTGGACACATGAAAACGCTTCGGGAGGGATGCCGCCCTGAACAGACGAAAAAAGCTTCAGCCCTTTCTGCTCCCGGGAATCCTGCTGCTGATTCTGGCCGGGGTCTATCTGGCCTTCGGCAGCATGACGCCCGACAGGACCCGCAGTCTCATCGGCCTGCGGGTCAGCATCCCCGACGGCTTCACCTGCACCTACTCCGACAGCCGCTACAGCGTCTGGAAATACACCGCGAAGGATCGGCAGGCCGGCTCGCTGATCCTGGACGCGGAGATCGTGGACGAGAACACAAACCGCTACAACACCGTCGAGGACGTGCTGGCGGTCTGCGACTGGATGACGGACATGGAGGTGTACGTCAACCCCCACGGCGTGCGCATGCTGCGGGGCTTTACCCAATACTCCGGCTCCCCCGAGCGGCGGTACTACATCGAACACAACGGCAATGTCATGCTGATGTGCATGATCGAGGACCCGCGCTACGTCCGCCCGGACGACTGCGAGGCGCTCCTGCAGCAGACAGCCGACGGCATGACCCCCCTGCGCTGAGAGATGCGCTGAGAAAGGAGAACCACCATGGCCCAGCATTTTGAACCCACCTTTGAGTCCCTGCGGGAGTACTCCGCCCCCGAATGGTTCCGCGACGCGAAATTCGGCATCTGGAGCCACTGGGGCCCTCAGAGCGTCCCCATGTTCGGCGACTGGTATGCCCGGAACATGTACATCGAGGGCACCCCGCAGTACGAGTACCACCTGCGCCACTACGGCCACCCGTCCAAATTCGGCTACAAGGACATCTGCGCCCTGTGGAAAGCGGAGAACTTCGACCCGGACGCCCTGGTCAAGAAATACTATAAGGCCGGCGCGCGCTATCTCATGACCCAGGGCACGCACCACGACCACTTCTTCAACTATGATTCGGCCATCAACCGGATGAACAGCGTAAAGGTCGGTCCGCACAAGGACATCCTGGCGCTGTGGAAGACCGCGGCGAAGAAGTACGGTCTGCCCTTCGGCATCAGCGAGCACCTGGGCGCCTCCTTCTCCTGGTGGCGGGTCAACAAGGGCTGCGACAAGTTCGGCCCCTACGCGGGCGTCCCCTACGACGGCAGCGACCCCGCCTGGCAGGACTTCTACCACGCCAATCAGGAGCATGGCACGGACAACCCGGGCGACATCTCCCCCTGGTACACCCCGAACCCGGCCTTCCGGGACTACTGGCTGCGCTGTGTCAGCGAGATGATCGACCGCTTCCAGCCGGAGCTGCTCTACACCGACGGCGCGCTGCCCTTCGGCGAGCACTGGATGGGCAGGCAGGCGGAGGCCCCGGACACCGCCGCCTACAGCCACGGCCTTCAGGCGGTGGCGCGGCTGTACAACACCTCCGTCGCCCAGTACGGCGAGAACCGCGCGGTCTACCTGCAGAAGGACCGCCGCCCCGAGATCTACAGCGTGGGCGTCCTGGACATCGAGAAGAGCCAGCTGCCCGGCATCATGCCCGAGCCCTGGCACACCGACACCTGCATCGGCAACTGGTTCTACGACGTGCGCGACCCCTACAAGCACCCGGACCAAATCATCGAGATGCTGGTGGACATCATCTCCAAGAACGGCGTGATGCTGCTCAACATCCTCCAGCGGCCGGACGGCACCATCGACGAGGAGGCGGATTTCATCCTGCGGAAGCTCGGCGAATGGTTCGCGGTCTGCGGCGAGGCGGTCTACGGCACCCGCCCCTGGCGCGTGTTCAGCGAGGGCGATACCTTCGTCCGGATCGAGGGCTTCCGCGAGGACAAGACCCAGTGGAACCGGAACGATTTCCGCTTCGTCCAGAAGGACGGCGCGGTCTACGCCTTCCTCATGGGCGCCGCCGGCGGCGACACCCTCACCCTGCGCAGCTTCGCCGGACAGGAGGTCCACTCCGTGGAACTGCTCGGCTGCGGCCCGGTCCCCTTCCGCCAGGAGTTCGGCGTGCTCCTCGTCTCGCTCCCCGACCGGCTCCCGACCTTCTGCGCCAACGCGCTGAAGATCCGGTGAGGGGAGAATTAATTCGGAATTCGGAATTGAGGGCGTGTGCGGCTCTGATTCCGAATTCCGCATTCATCATTCCGAATTCAAGATCGCCCCTCTGCCGCTGACGCGGCATCTCCCCAGCAAGCTGGGGCGACTGAAGAGAGGTTCCGCGCCTGCGGGCGCGGCCAGAGGTCCGCAGCCGGACTGGCAGCTTTCCGATCGCCTCTGGACTCTTCGGGTGCTCTCTTTGGGAGCAGGTCGGGATTTCTTGCGTGAGAACCCTCCCCCGCCCCTCCCTACCGAGGGAGGGGAGAGGGCGCACGGGCTGCTTGAGCGGTTCCAGCTAAAATTGGAAGCCCTTACGGTTGAAGACCGGTTCATGATTTTGTTTTCTTAATGAATTCGAATACTGTCTGTAAGCCCGGACAGCAGGGCGGCGGCACACCCCTCCCTCGGTAGGGAGGGGTCGGGGGAGGGTTCTCCTGTGCCGAATCTTCCAAAGCCTCCAAAAGAGGATGCTGCCGAAGGTCCAGGGCGATCGGAAAGCCCTGGTCGCGGCCCGCAGGCCGCGAAATCCACTTGTTAGAATTCCCGTATTGCAACAAATAAACAGCAATAAAAAGAACGCGGCACTCCCTGTCCGCGTCCTTTTTGTGCTGACCGCCTTACGGAATCTCCTTCACCAGGATATTCCCGGAGGTGGTGGAGATGGTCAGCTTTCCGCTGCCGTCGCCACAGGTGTAGGTATCGCCCGACTTGGCGAGGGGCATCTGCGTGTCCACCCTGCCGCTGGTGACGGAGAACTTTCCCGTGAATCCCGGAACCGCGGACAGTGCCGCCTCGACATTGCCGGAGGTCACATGGATCCCCAGCTCGCCGAACTGCGCAACCTTCACGACGACCACCCCGCTGGTGCTGTCGATCTTGGCCTTCTTCACCTGCCCGATATCCAGCCCGATCCCGCCGGAGGTCGTACTGATCGTCACCTGGTCCGCCTGATCCGCCGTGAGATTCATGATGCCGGAGGTGCCCGTCATCCGCACCTGCCCGGCCTTCTCCGTGAGCCGCAGCGTGATATCCCCGGAGGTCGAGTCCACGCTCACCGTCGGAGCCGCCACCGTCGCCTGCACGTCGCCGCTGGTGCTCCCGAGCCGGATCTCGTCCGCCTTGAGCGCCGGCACGAACAGGTCTGCGCTGGTGCCCTGGAGCGACACCTGCTTGAGCGCGATCCCCTCCGGCAGCGTCACGGTCAGCTTCTTGGCCTTGCTGCCGAAGCTGAACAGGACGGGCTTGCTGTAATACACCTTCAGGGTCTTGTTCTCGACCTTCCAGCGCATCTTCTGATCCTCCGGAAGGCTCCCCCGGCACTCCTCCTCGAGGAGCACGGTGTTCCCGCTGTGGTACGCGATCCGGATCTCCCCGCTGGTCCAGTCGATCTCCAGGTTCTCAATGGGCTCGCTCACAGTTCCGGAGCCCTTCCGATAGTCCTCGTCCCGCCAGCCTGCCGCGGCGAAACAGCCGCACAGAAGACCCGCGCACAGAATCATGATCACCAGTGCCGTCAACAGCTTTTTCATTTCAGAATCCCCCTCTTTTTCAACTGCGGAATCACCACGCCCGCGGCCAGGGCGGCCAGAATCGCGATCAGCGCCGCGCCGCGCCAGAAGCCCAGGCCGTAATTGCGGATGCGGATGCACTCCATCATCAGCGCGAAGAGCGCCACATCCACAGCGACCACCGTCACCGCCCGCTTCTCCGGGACAAAGCGCCGGATCGGCTTCGCCTTGATCACAAACGGCAGGAAGATCACCGCCAGGCCGAACAGCGACGCGCTCGCGGCCACCAGGAACCAGTCGCCGCCCGAATACAGGCAGGTCACGGCCAGCAGCACCATCAGGCTCCCGCAGAACGAGCAGAACGTCCAGAACAGCTTGTCCTCCGGCGCCATCAGCGGCACGACCACCAGCGAGGCGGCTACCCCCAGCGCGGCCACGACCACGAAGAACCAGTCCAGCGCGCCGCCCTGCGCCCGGTTCACGAACAGGCAGATCACCACCGGGATCATAAAGATCCAGGCGATCACGGATCCCACCGCCGCCGACCGGCGGCCGAACTTCTTTTTCTGATAGCGGATAACTTCCCCCTTCTCCGCCGTCAGATGGGTCTCAATCTCACTCTCCCGGAGCTGCGCCAGTTCCTCGGCGCAGGCCGGGCATTCCGCCAGATGCTCCTCCACGAGCGTCCGGCTCTCCTCGCTGCACGCGTCGTCCGCGTACAGCGGCAGCAGATCACGGATCACGCCGCAGCTGGTTTTCATCCATTCTCATCCTTTCCTGCAGTTTCAGCCGGGCCCGATGGTAGGTGACCCGGGCCCAGTTTTCCGTCTTGCTGAAGATCATGCCGATCTCTTTGAAGTTCAGCTCCCCGAATACCCGGAGCTGGAAAACCTCCCGGTAGGGCTCCTCCAGCGCATGCAGCGCCAGGTGAATCCGGAACGTGGTGTCCCGGTCGGCCACCGTCTGCTCCACGCTCCGGCCCTGCGCCTCGAGCTCCTCGGGCATCGGCTCGGTGCGCTTCTCCCGGCGCTTTTCGTCGAAGAAGAGGTTCTTGGCGATCGAGCACAGCCAGGTGACCTCGTCCGCCTCCCCGCGGAAAGAAGCGGATTTGCTCATCGCCCGGGTGAAGGTCTCCTGCGTGATCTCCTCCGCCAGCTGCGTGCTGCCGGAGATCGTCACCGCATAGGAGTACACGCGCATGTAGTACGCCTCGTACATCTTCTCACAGGCTTCCCTGTCCACGCATCCTCACCTCCCTCCGGATCGGTTTCCGCAGATTGGACGCGGAACCCGGCGTTTCGTTACAGAAAAAAAGACAAAAATTTTCGAGAACAGGGTGAAATCTTTCCGACGCCTTGACAGGCCGCGGAAAGACCCCTATGATGAGGCCATCAGGGCCGCGTTTTCCGGACCGGTCCCGCCCGTTCCCATCCGTGTGAAAACTGAAAGGAGACACGCCATGATTTACTATGTCCGCGCAGGCGCCTCCCGCGACGGCAACGGCAGCCGGGAGATGCCTTTCCGCCGCATCAACGACGCCGCACAGGTCGCGCGGCCGGGGGACGAGGTTCTCGTCGCGCCCGGCATCTACCGCGAGTATGTGAACCCCCGCAACGCCGGCACCGAGACGCAGCGCATCGTCTACCGCTCGGAGGAGCCGCTGGGCGCGGTGATCACCGGCGCGGAGGAGCTGACCGGCTGGCAGCCCTACGAGGGCACGGTCTGGGTCAACCGGGTGCCCAACGGCGTTTTCGGCGCCTACAACCCCTATACCACGTTTGTCTGCGGCGACTGGTATTTCGCCCCGACCGTGCGGCATACCGGCTCGGTTTTCCTCAACGACCGCATGATGTACGAGACCGTGAGCCTGGAGGAGTGCCTGAAGGGCGAGCCGGATCCCTGCGCCTGGAACCAGGAGGAGGCGAGCTACCTCTGGTTCACCGAGCAGGACGGGGACGAGACCGTTCTCTACGCCAACTTCCGGGAGTTCGACCCCAACAAGGAGAAGGTCGAGATCACCGTCCGCCGCAACTGCTTCATGCCCGAGGCGACCGGCATCGGCTATATCACGGTCTCCGGCTTCAATATTCAGAAGGCGGCCACCACCTGGGCGCCCCCGGCGGCCTACCAGGACGGCATGATCGGCCCGCACTGGTCCCGCGGCTGGATCATCGAGGACTGCGAGGTCTGGGGCAGCCGCTGCTGCGGCATCTCCCTGGGCAAGTATCTCGACCCGGAGAACGACATGTACTTCTACCGGAAGCATGTCAAGTCCCCGACCCAGATGGAGCGCGACGCCGTCTGCCGCGGCCAGTACCACGGCTGGCTCAAGGAGCAGGTCGGCGGGCACATCATCCGCCGCTGCCACGTCCACCACTGCGAGCAGACCGGCATCGTCGGGCGCATGGGCGGCGTGTTCTCCACCATCGAGGACTGCCACATCCACCACATCTGCAACTCCCAGCAGCTGGGCGGCGCGGAGACCGCAGGCATCAAGCTGCACGCCGCGATCGACGTGACCATCCGCCGAAATCACATCCACCACTGCATCATGGGCGTCTGGTGCGACTGGCAGGCCCAGGGCGCGCGCATCACGCAGAACCTGATGCACGACAACTGGCCGCCGCAGGGCCGCCCCCACGCCCAGGGCGCGATGTTCTCCACCGACGTGTTCATCGAGGTCGGCCACGGCCCGACACTGATCGACAACAACCTCCTGCTCTCCCCGGTATCCATCACGATCCCCAGCGAGGGCATCGCGGTGGTCCACAACCTGGTGCTCGGCGGCTTCAGCCTGATCAACTCCGGCGTGGACAGCATCGTCAACGGGCAGCGGGAGCCGCGCTACACGCCCTACCACATCCGCCACCGCACCGAGGTCGCCGGCTTCATGACGATCCTCCACGGCGACGACCGGATCTACAACAATATCTTTGTCCAGCAGTATCCGGCGGACCCGGAGAAGCAGCCCACGAACAGCGACTATCAGACCGTCGGTACCGCGCCCTTCGACATCTTCCCCACCTACGAGGAGTGGATCTCGCACTTCATGATGGGGCAGGAGCCGAACATGGGCGCCCTGGCGACCTACCACTTCGGGCACCTGCCGGTGTGGGTCGGCGGCAACGCCTACTTCAACGGCGCCACCGTCTGCAAGCATGAGACCGACGCCTGGAAGGACGAAGGCGATGCCGTGTCCGTGACGCTCACCGAGAAGGACGGAAAGCCCTGCCTCGCCACGGATCTCTATGAGCGCCTGGGAGACTGCCGCCGCGGGATCATCACCAGCGACATCCTCGGCTGCGCCTTCGAGCCGGAGCAGCGCTTCGAGAATCCCGACGGCTCCGCCATCACCTTCGACCGCGACTACTTCGGAAGCCACCGCGGGCTTCGCACTCTGCCCGGCCCCTTTGCCGACACGGAGGATGCATTCAAACCGCTCTGGTGATTCCTTTTCCCGAGAGGGGTTCCGTGCCTGCGGGCACGGCCAGGGGCTTCCCGATCGCCCCTGGACCCTTCGGGGACGCACCTCATACCAATCTCAAGTAAAAACTGCAAATTCAGTAACAGTATGCGGCCGAAGGTCCAGGGCGATCGGAAAGCCCTGGTCGCGGCCCGCAGGCCGCGAAATCCCCCTGTTGACAATACGCATACAAACTGAGATCAGTATTAAGTTGAAAGTTTAGAAGATTCCGCCGCCCGGGCGGGAAGCCGGTTTTTGGCTACCGGTTTCCCGTCCGGGTGGAGCGCATATAGGCGGTGGGCAGCGAGCCTGTCTCCCGCACGAACGCCCGCCGGAACGTGCGGGTGTTTTCAAATCCGCACTGGTCGCTGATCTGCGTCAGCGTCAGGCCGGGATCCAGCATGAGCTTCGCGGCTTTTTCAATGCGGATGGCGTTGATGAAGCGGCGGAAATTGACCTTGAACTGCTGCGCGAAGAGGTGGGACAGATGCGACTCGCTGATGCCCAGATCCCGGGCGGTGCTGCTCAGGCTGATGTTCTCGCAGGCATGGTCGTACACATACCGGATGATGCGCGCGCCCAGGTCCCGCTCCCGGAGCTCCCCGGCGGCGTGGTAGCTCATGGCGCCCAGCAGATGCGCCAGGTACAGGTGCAGATAGGCCAGCCGCATCGGCGAGGCGTCGTCCCCCTCCCGGGAGACGGCCAGCATCCGCTCCGTCGCGAAGGCGATATCCCCGATGCTTCGGGCGTCCCGCACCACGGGCTCGTCCGGCACCAGGGTGCGGAACGTGGTGGCGTACTCCGGGATCGTGTCCGCCGGGAAAAACGCGGCAAAGCCCCGGCAGCCCGGCTCGATGACGTCGAAGCTGTGGGGCGTCATCGGGAAGAAGATGGCCGCGTCCCCCGCCCGCAGATTGTAAATCCGGCTGTCCAGATGGATGGTGCACCCGCCCTCCAGAATCAGCACAGTCTCCACGATCTCGTGCACGTGCAGGGGGAAGGGGTATTCCGTCATCAGTCCGATGAAATGCGGCTCGTTTCTCATTTCATAGAACGCTTTCATGGCACACCTCCGGATCGCAGTTTCTGTCTCTTTCGAATTGTAGCAGATTTTCCGTATTTTGAGAATGTGTTTTTACTGTTTGGCGAATTTTGTCCCTGTTTGAACATGAAATGGCGTTGATTCACCTCCTGTCACGGTCTATAATACAATCAGCGGAAATCTTCCGGAATGCAAATAATGGCCCTTATTGGGCAATAAGGGGGTGCGGAGCTTGGAGAAGCAGCGGGCCAAGCCGGCCATCAACTACCGGAGACGGCGCTCGTACATGGAATTCCTGTACATTCTGCCCTTCCTGCTCCTGGTCGGCCTGTTCTCCTATTTCCCGCTGTACGGCTGGGTGTACGCTTTTCATGACTACCGTCCGCCCTTCCCGATCAGCAGCGAGACCTTCGTCGGCTTCAAGTGGTTCACCTACGTCTTTTCCAACCGCGTCCGCGCGAACGACGTGCTGCGCGTGCTCCGAAACACCTTCGCCATGAGCGGCATCTCGCTCCTGTTCTCCTGGTTCCCGATGGTGTTCGCGGTGTTCCTCAACGAGATCAAATGCCGCCCCTACCAGAAGTTCGTCCAGACCGTGACCACGCTGCCGAACTTCATCTCCTGGGTGCTGGTGTACTCCATCGCCTTCAACGTGTTCGGCTCCTTCGGCGCGGTCAACAGCGTCATGATGGACATGGGCTGGATCACCAAGCCGATCTCCTTCATGAAATCTTCGGAGCACATCTGGTTCAAGATGTGGCTGTGGCTGACCTGGAAGAACGCCGGCTGGGCCGCCATCATGTACCTGGCCGCCATCGCCGGCATCGACGAGCAGATGATCGAGGCCGCCAAGGTGGACGGCGCGACCCGCATGCAGATCATCTGGAACATCACAATCCCCAGCATCCTGCCCACCTACTTCGTCATCGTCATGCTGAACATCGCCAGCTTCCTCTCCAACGGCATGGAGCAGTACTACGTGTTCCAGAATGACTTCAACCGGGATTTCATAGAGGTATTGGACCTGTACGTCTACAACTACGCCACCTCAGGCACGGGGAACTATCCTCTGTCCACCGCACTGAGCATGCTGAAGAGCATCGTCAGCGTGATCCTCCTGGCGGGAGCCAACGGCTTCTCCAAGCTGGTCCGTGGCGAGGGCTTCATTTGACGGAGAGAGGAGGGCTGCGGCGTGAGTTTATCCAAGGAGCCGGTCAAGCGGCACCACATGCACCGCGACACGGGCGACATCATCATCAGCGTCGTCACTTACATTGTCTACGCCCTGTTCGCCTTCGTGTGCGTCTACCCCTTCTACTATATCTTCATCAACTCCATCAGCGCCAACAACCTGAGCGAGCGCGGCAAGATCATCCTGTACCCGATGGAGGTGCACTTCAAGAACTACGCCTCCGTGGCGCAGATCCCGGGCCTGCTGGACGCCGCCAAGATCTCCGTGCTCCGCACGGTGATCGGCACCATCCTGACCGTGGTCGTGGCCGCCTTCCTGGGCTACATGTTCACCCGGGAGACGATGTGGAAGCGCAAGTTCTGGTACCGCTTCGTGGCGATCACCATGTACTTCAACGCCGGCGTCATCCCCTGGTACCTCACGATGAAGACGCTGGGGCTGACGAACAACTTCTGGGGCTACATCTTCCCCACCATTATCCAGCCGTTCTACATCATCCTGTGCAAGACCTACTGCGAGTCGGTCCCGCAGGCGCTGCAGGACGCGGCGGAGATCGACGGCGCGGGCACGCTGCGCATCTTCTTCTCGATCATGCTGCCGGTCATCAAGCCGATCCTGGCGACCATCGCGATCTTCGCGGCCGTGAACCAGTGGAACTCCTTCCAGGACACCCTGATCCTGATGAAGGACCAGAAGCTCTACACCCTGCAGTTCATCCTCTTCCAGTATATCAACCAGGCGAGCAGCCTCAAGGCGCTGATCAACAGCACCACCAGCTCGTCGCAGCTGGCCGCGAGCCTCGCGCACGCCGCCACCCAGACCTCCATCCGCATGACCGTGACCATCGTCGTGGTGCTGCCGGTGCTGATGGTCTATCCGTTCTTCCAGCGCTTCTTCACCAAGGGCATCATGATCGGCGCGGTGAAGGGCTGATGTTTCCGAGATGAAGGCCGGCAAGGCCTTGCATCATAGAGAAAAGGAGGGTTATCATGAAACGGTTTCTGTCTGCACTGCTGATCTGCTGCATGCTTCTGTCCATGGGCATTTTCAGCGCGGTGGCTGAGGAAGCACCCCTCACCATCGACATCTACGACGCGGCCGCGAACTACCACGGCGTCCAGATCGGCTGGTTTGCCAAGGTGGTCAAGGACCGCTTCAACATCGAGCTCAACATCATCGCGCCCCAGGTTGCGGGCAACGACCTCTACGCCACCCGCGCCGAGGAAGGCAACCTGGGTGACATCATCATCGTGGACAAGAAGGACTTCTCGGACCTGCTGACGGCCGGCCTGGTGCGCGACATCAGCGACAAGCTGCCCGAGTGCGAGAACATCATGCGGTTCAAGACCCAGATCGACGTGTACAATCAGGGCCTGACCGGTCAGGAAGGCGTGTACTACGGCATCCCGTCCGAGATGACCGACACCTCTCCGACAACCCTGACCGACGACGTGATCTACTCCTCCCCGATGCTGCGCTGGGACCTGTACTCCCAGATCGGCCGGCCGGAGATCAAGGACCTGGACGGCCTGCTGGACGTGCTGGCGCAGATCCATGAGATCCATCCCAAGAACGCGGAAGGCGATCCCGCCTATCCCTTCACGCTGTGGAGAGACTGGGACGGCAACGACAACATGATCGGCATCGCCAACGTGGTGCAGCTCACCACCTGGTACGGCGAGAAGATCAAGCAGAGCGCCATCCTGAAGCCCGACAACACCTTCATCAAGATCTATGACCGCGACGGCGCGTACTACAAGATCACCAAGTGGCTCAACAAGGCCTATCAGATGGGTCTGGTGGATCCCGAGTCCGGCGAGCAGGACTGGAACTCCGTCATGAACAAGCTGCAGACCGGCCGCGCCGACCTCATGTGGTACAGCTGGGAGACCGGATTCTGGAACAGTGTGGACCGTCTGAGCGACGGCACCGCCTTCATCTTCATCCCCGTGGGCGATCAGCTCTACTACGCGGACGCGGACCGCTACTACGGCTCCGACCGTATGTTCGGCATCGGCTCCAAGGTTGAGGGCGAGAAGTACGACCGCATCATGGCCTTCCTCGACTGGTACGCCGGTCCCGAGGGAGTGACCTTCCAGCATGCCGGCATCGAAGGCCTGAACTACACCGTCGGCGAGGACGGCAAGTTCGTGCCCTTCCATGACGACGCTCTGATGAACAACCTGCCCGTGCCCGAAGAGTACGGCGGCGGCGGCTACAACGACGGCAACAACGCCATCAACCAGTGGATCGTCTCCTCCATCTGCGTGAACCCGCTGACCGGCGAGCGCTACGCCATCAAGTTCTGGCAGTCCTACAAGGACATGACCATGACCGAGATGAAGCGCGAGTGGCAGGAGCGCTTCGGTGCTGAGGATCCGGTGGACTACATGAAGAAGAACGGCCAGCTGCTGGCCAGCCCGAGCGTGGACTTCACGCCCGCCTCCGACACCAACGACATCGCGCCCATCCGTGTGGATGTCAACAAGCAGCTGTGCACCTACACCTGGCAGCTGATCTTCTGCGAGACCGACGAGGACTTCGAGGCCCTGTGGGACAAGATGGTCGAGAAGATGGACGGCTTCGGCTATGAGCAGCTGTACGAGTATGACGTCGCCATCTATCAGGCGGAAGTCGACGCCAAGGTCGCTGCGGCCCAGTAATCCTTTCTCAATGGTCGCAGTCAATCACACGCTGTATGATTGACCAGGATTCCGGGGATGCTCCGAGAGGGGCATCCCTTTTTCATCTCAAGTAATACTGAATGCCTTCTAAAACATCAAGAAAGCTGTCAGTGCTTCGCACTGACCAGAGGGCTTTCCGATCGCCCTCTGGACTCCTTCGGGTGCACCTTTTGGAGCATATGGGTTAGCATTGTCCAGTAACCTGTGCCTCCCCAGCTTGCTGGGGAGGTACCCGAAGGGCGGAGGGGCCGTCCTTGTCGAAGTCTCCGAGCCTCCAAAAGAGGATGCTGCCGAAGGTCCAGGGCGATCAGAAAGCCGCCAGTCCGGCTGCGGACCTGGTCGCGGTCCGCAGGCCGCGAAATCTCTCTGCTGACATTTAGCACACGATACAGACGTATCTGTCAGCTTTCACACTTTATTCACACATCCGACCGCCGGGGCGGGTATAATAGAGGGGAAGACAGGGGGGTGAGCATCCGTGATTGAGCTGTGCCAGGCGACCAAGCGCTACGGGCCCAAGGAGGCCCTGCACGCGGTGGATCTCCGGATCCCGGAGGGCTGCGTGCTGGGGCTCCTGGGCGTCAACGGCGCGGGCAAAACCACGGCGCTGAACCTGATGACCGGCTACTTCCCGCCGACCTCGGGCAGTGTCCGGGTGGACGGCATGGACATGCTGACCCAGCCGCGCGCCTGCAAGCGGCGCATCGGCTACCTGCCCGAGCAGCCGCCGCTGTACGACGAGATGTCGGTGGCGGGCTTTCTCACCTTCGTCAGCCGCCTGCGGGAGGTGAAGGACAGGGACATCCCCGGGCATGTGAAGGATATCTGCGGGCTGTGCGGCCTGGAGGAGGTCGCCGGGCGGCCCGTGGGGAAGCTCTCCAAGGGCTACCGGCAGCGCGTGGGCATCGCCTCCGCCCTGTGCGGCGACCCGCCGACGCTGATTCTCGACGAGCCCACCGTGGGACTCGACCCCCGGCAGGTGGTGGAGATCCGCTCCCTGATCCGCACCCTCGGCGAGACGCACACCGTGGTCTTCTCCTCGCACCTGCTGCCGGAGGTGCAGCAGCTGTGCACCCGGGTGGCCATCCTGCACCAGGGGCGGCTCGTCCGCGAGGGGAGCCTCGAGGAGCTGCAGGGCGGCAGCCGCCGGCTGCGGCTCGAAGCCCTGGGCGCGCCGGAGAAGCTGCTCCCGGCGCTGCGCGGACTCCCGGGCGTACAGCGCGTGCTGCCCCAGGAGACGGGCGAAGCCGGGGTGACCGCCGTCCTCCTGGAGTGCGAAGAGAAGGCCGAGATCAGCGAGGCGCTGTTCCGGCTATTGTGCGCGCTGGACGCGCCGATCCGGCTGCTGGCCCCGGAGCGCGACAGCCTCGAGGAGATCTTCCTCCGGCTCACCGCGGGAAAGGAGGCGCCCTGAGATGACCGCGATCTGGCGCAGGGAGCTGCAGGCGTATTTCTTCACGCCGGTCGGCTATGTCTATATGGGCGTGTTTATCGCCCTCTCCTCGATTCTTTTTCATCTGCAGATCCTCCAGCAGCGCTCCTCGGACATCCTGACGCTGATCAGCCTGATGAGCTATCTGTGGATGCTGCTCTGTCCCGTCCTGACCATGCGGCTCATGGCGGAGGACCGGCAGAAGCGCACCGACCAGCTGCTGCTCACGAGTCCCGTCTCCCTGGCGGGCCTCGTCGGGGGCAAGTATCTGGCCGCGGTGACGGTGCTGCTGGCCACCGTGCTGGCGACGACCGTCTACGCGCTGGTCATCGCCGCCTACGGGGCACTGTGGCCCGGCGAGGCGGCCACGGGCTATCTGGGGTTCGTGCTGCAGGGCTGCGCCTTCGTGGCGGTGGATCTCCTGGTCTCCACCCTCTGCCGCGGCCCGGTGACGGCCGCCGTCGCGGCGCTGGGCGTGAATTTCTCGCTGTGGATGATGGACCTGGTGGCGGACACCGCCCCGGGCTGGCTCTCCGGGGTTCTCTCGTTCCTGAGCCTCTACTCCCGCAACGAGCCCTTCCTGATGGGGCAGCTTTCCTTCGCGAGCGTGCTGTACGACCTCACGGTGATCGGCGCCTCGCTGGCCCTGGCGATCCACGTGCTGGACCGCCGCCGCTGGAGGTGAGCGCATGCAGGCAAAAAAACAGCGCCGCCGCTACGGCGCGCTCTCCACAGCGGTCCTAGCCGTGGTCCTGGCCGCGCTGGTGGGACTGAATCTGCTGGCCGACACCCTCGAGCGGCGCTATGCCTGGCGGGTGGACGCCTCCTTTAACGGCGTGACCACCCAGAGCGAGGTCACCCGCGAGGTGCTCCGGGAGCTGCCGTACCCGGTGCACGTCTACGCGCTCTTCCCCCGCGGGCAGGAGGACGGCCCGCTGCTGGAGCTCCTCACCCGCTACGCGGCCGCGAGCCCGCTCTTCACCTGGGAGCAGATCGACCCGAGCCTCAACCCGGGGCTGCTCACGCGCTTCCGCGCCGCCACCGAGGAGGAGACCATCACCAGCAACTGCCTGGTGGTCTGGTGCGAGGCCACGGACCGCTGGAAGGTCCTGACCTACGACCGCTTTCTCGGCTCCTCCTACAGCGCGGAGGACGGCGAATACACTTTCAGCAGCCTGAACTACGAGGGTCCGATCACCGCCGCCGTGCGCAGCGTCACCGCCGGGGGCTCCACCCGCGTCATGATGCTCGCGGGGCACGGCGAACTGGACGAGAGCGCCACCGGAGCCCTGACCTCCCTGCTCGGCGCCAACGGGCTGGACGTCTACGGCTTCACTCTGCGCACCAGCGAGGCGAACCTACAGCCCGACGACGTGGTGGCGGTTCTCTCGCCCCAGCGCGACCTGACCGACGAGGAGCTCTCGCAGCTCATGGTCTTCGCCGACGCGGGCGGAAGCCTCCTGCTCACCTGCGATTTCACCGACCGGCTGGCGCAGATGGCCAACTGGAAGGCTCTGATGCGCTATTACGGTTTTCTGCCGCTGGAGGGCGTGGTCATCGCCTCCGCCGAGGAGCCCGCCACCTGCTATCAGAACAACCGCATGTACCTGATCCCCGCCATGGAGGCCACGGAGATCACGCAGCCCATGCTGCAGAACCAGACCGACACCCTGCTCCTGCCGGGCAGCCGGGGATTTGAAATCCCGCAGACGGCGGACGCCGGGCTGACCACGGATGTGGTGCTGCGCTCCAGCGACAAGGCCTATCTGCGGGATCTCAACGACGGCCGGCTCTCCCTCGAGCGGCAGGAGAACGACGCGGGCGGGCCGTTCGCGCTGGCGCTCATGGCCTGGCGCGCCACCGCCTCCGGGAACATCTCCCGCGCCTTCGTTCTCGGCTGCTCGAGCCTGCTGACCTCCGGCGACGTCTACGCCATGACCGACGCGCAGGAGTTCATCGTGCGCGTGATGTCCTTCCTGCGCAAGGGCGAGTCCATGGACCTGGGCATAGTCGCCAAGACCGCCCTGCGGCCCCAGCTCTCGCCGCGCTCCACCTTCCCCGGCCTCCTGGCCGCGATCTTCCTCCCGGTCCTCGTCGGCGTCGCTGCGCTGATTGTGCTGGGGTACAGGAGGAAGCTGTAGGGGAATCTGGATTTCGGAATGATGATTGGTTCACGCCCGGCCGGCGAGGATTTCCTCCGCCAGCCGGGTGTGTTTTTGCAGAATCTCCGCGCTGTGAGCCAGCGCCTGCCGCTCCTCGGCTGTCAGCGGAAGCTCCACGATCCGCTCGATGCCGTTCTTCCCGACGGCGCAGGGAACGCCGCACTGGACATGCAGGCCGTACTCGCCCGCCAGCCGCACGGACAGCGGCAGCACGGCATGGCTGTCCTCCAGGATGTTCCGGATCAGAAAGGCCGCTGCCTGACCGATGCCGAACTCCGTGGAACCCTTGCCGTTGATGATGTCCATGCCGATCTCATGGGTGCGGCGCAGCGCTGCCTCCGCGTCAAAGTCCGGCACCTCCCGGGGGCTTTTCCCGGCGATCCGCAGGGCGGAAAAGGGGATCATCGAGGAGTCCCCATGCTCGCCGAGCACCCAGGCGGTGATCCGGGAGCGCGCCACGCCGGTCTGCTCGCTCAGCGTACGCAGCAGCCGCGCCGTGTCCAGCAGCGTTCCGGTGCCGAACACCCGGAATCGGTCCAGCCCCAAGAGCCGCCCCAGGCAGTCCGCTATGATGTCGCAGGGGTTGGTGATGCTCACCACCGGGCCGCCGACGCCCGTCTTCTTCAAGGACTCCGCGAGGTCCGCGATCATCCGCGTGGAGTCCGCCAGCAGATCCAGCCGCGTCTGACCGGGCTCCCGGGGCTTGCCGATCGCCACGACGGTCACGTCCGCATCGGCGCAGTCCGCGCAGGTTCCGGCGCGCACGGTCCGTCCGCGGTCGGGGAACGACAGCGCGTCCGCGATGTCCATGGCCTGCGCCTCGGCCTTTCCAGGCACGATGTCCACCAGCACGATCTCCCGGCCGATCTCGCCCGCGGCCAGCGCCTGTCCCACATGGGAGCCCACATGGCCCGCTCCGAGGATGACGATCTTTCCGTCCATATGAATCCTTCTTTCCATGGATATTATGCTCTCTTTTTACAGAAGGTTCCGCGCCTGCGGGCGCGGCCAGAGGGCTTTCCGATCGCCCTCTGGACTCCTTCGGGGATGCACCTTTTTGGAGTGATCGGGTCAGCTTTGTCCAGTAACCTGGGCCGCCCCAGCTTGCTGGGGAGGTGCCCGAAGGGCGGAGGGGCCGTTCCTGCTGTCCCCGAACCTCCCAAAGAGGATGCTGCCGAAGGTCCAGGGCGATCGGAAAGCCGCCAGTCCGGCTGCGGACCTGGTCGCGCCCGCAGGCGCGAAATCTTTCTGCTGTCATTTAGCACACAATACTGAGATCGATATTAGTCTTACCCGGAAACCCCGCCCCTGTCAACCGTTTCCGGCGGAAAATGCACGGGAAATACAGGTACGGCAGTTTTGTCCGCCCGGCACAATTGTAAAACCTGATTGACAATCCCGGGAAAGGCGGGTATCATATATTTTGAAGAAATCCCGGAAAGGAAGTGTGCTCGGTGCGCATGAAGAGAGGATTCCTGCTGCTCCTGGCGCTGATGCTGACTGTCAGCGGACTGGCTGTGGCGGATACAAAGATTAATCCCACGGAAAACCGGAAGTTCAAGCTGAAGGAGGTCGGGCTCAACCCGATCATCGATTATGAGAGCCCCACCACCGGTCGGCTGCTGTCGAGCCTGAAGCCCGGCAGCGACGGATTCTCCGGCCTGGCGGTGAACGGCCGCTACCAGCCGATGCTCGTGCAGATCGACAACACGGATAACGGTCTGAACAAGCGCGCGCCCTGGGGCGTCAACTACGCGGACATCGTCTACGAGTCCCCCCTGCGCGAGGAGGGCGAGACCCGCATCTCGTTCCTCTTCTCCGACCTGATCCCCGACGACGTGGGGCCGATCCGCTCCGCCCGCCTGGGCCATGTGTGGCTGCGCGAGGAGTGGGACGCCGGCTTCCTCTACTACGGCCAGCAGGAGTACCCGCTGACCAACGTGCTGGATGAGTTCACCCGCCTGAGCGCGACCAAGCGCGGCGTGCTCTTCTCCGGCACCGCGGGCATGAAGGACTGGAAGGAATTCTACTACGCCCGCAAGGGCCTCAAGGCGCCGCATGACAAGGGCGCCGACGTGGCCTCCATCCAGGGACTGATTCCGACGGACATCATCCCCCCGAACCACACCTTCCTCTTCACGGACGAGACCGCCATGGGCGACAGCGGCATCGAGGTCAAGCTGGACTGGGGCAAGTACGTCTCCCTCTTCCGCTACTCCGAGAGCCTGGACGCCTACACGCGCTACATCGTCAACGGCAAGAAGGAGCAGGTCTACAAGGACCTGGACACCGGCGAGTCCGTCACCTTTGCCAACGTGATTATCCAGTTCACCGACGTGGACTGGGTGGTCAAGGACGCCCCGGTGACCCGCAATGTCGGCGACGCGCCCTTCTTCAAGCGCTACTCCACCGGCAACTTCGTGGCGCAGGGCAACGCGGACTACTTCATGAACGGCGTGCATGTCGAGGGCTACTGGAAGCGGGAAAACATGTACAGCCGCACGGTGTTCTACGGGCCTGACGGGCATGAGATGCCGCTGCAGCGCGGCCGCACGATGATCGTGATGTTTCCGGCCACGGAGCGGCAGATTCACACCGCCACCAACAAAAAGCCGAGCATCATCAAGGATCTCGACCGGTCTGTCACCTACAAGTAAATCCGACCCCCGGGAGCGGCCTCCCGGGGTTTTTACAAAAGGAGGTGCGCGCATGGCAGATGGCGAGGGAGAGCTGCGCATCGGCCGCCTGCGGGTGCCCGCCCGCTGGTGGCAGTTCATCAAGTTCGGCTTTGTGGGGCTCGGCAACACCCTGGTCTCCTACGCGGTGGAGATGCTCTGCCTCTATGGGCTCCTCGCCGGCGTGATGCGGGAGGGCTCCCTCTCGCTGGGCAGCTGGGACTGGCCGTGGCCGGACGTCAAGTGGGCGCTCTGCTCCGCGCTGGGCTTCCTGGCGGGGGTCGTGAACTCCTATCTGCTCAACAGCCGCTTCGTCTTCAAGGAGAAGCAGTGCAGCCCCTGGCGGACCTTCCTCAAGCTCGCAGCCTCCAGCGTGCTGGCGAGCCTCGTAATCAGCTATCTCATCAAACTCTGGCTGGCGGGAACCTTCGGCTTCCCCGCCTGGCTGGCCAGCGCCTGCGCCCTGCTGGTCAGCGTGCCGCTGAATTTCCTCGCGAGCAAATACTGGGCTTTCCGCGAGCATCGCCGCAAAATTTGACAAAGCGCTTGCGAAACCCTGCGCCGGGCGTATAATAGACAGGAGGGAAACCATGGAGCGCGCAGAACGGGCACGGAAGATCGTGGAGCGGCTGAAGGAGGCCTACCCCGCGACCCAGTGCACCCTGGACTATGACGAGGCCTGGAAACTGCTGGTCTCGGTGCGGCTCGCGGCGCAGTGCACCGACGAGCGCGTCAACCAGGTCACCCCGGCGATCTTCGACCGCTACCCCAGCGCTGATGCGCTGGCGGAGGCAAGCGAGGCGGAGCTGGGCGAGCTGGTGCGCTCCTGCGGCTTCTGGCGCGCCAAGGCGCGGGACATCATCGCCTGCATGCGCGCGCTGCGGGAC
This sequence comes from Clostridia bacterium, assembly GCA_017508975.1. Classification (GTDB taxonomy): domain Bacteria; phylum Bacillota; class Clostridia; order Christensenellales; family Aristaeellaceae; genus RUG11272. The sequence goes on from JAFWQU010000013.1 coordinate 68,180, forward strand.
CGCTTCGACGGCCATGTGCCGGCGGACATGGACGCGCTGCTGACGCTCCCGGGCGTCGGGCGCAAGTCCGCGAACCTGGTCCTGGGCGACATCTTCGGCCAGCCGGCGATCGTCGCGGACACGCACTGCATCCGGCTCTCCAACCGGATGGGTCTCGCGGACTCGACGGACCCGGCGAAGGTGGAGGCGCAGCTGCGGCCGCTGATCCCGTCGGAGGAGAGCAACGATTTCTGCCATCGCATGGTGGACCACGGACGGGCGGTGTGCAGCGCGCGCACAAAGCCGCGCTGCGGGGACTGCTGCCTGCGGGATCTCTGTCCCCGGATCGGCGTGGAGGGATAACATGTTTGGCACCTGTATCTATTTCGGACGCTTCTGCCCGCCCCACCGCGGGCATCTGTACCAGATCATCGACGCCTCGACGCGCTGCGAGAAGCTGATCGTGGTCATCTCCGACAGCCGGACGCAGACTGAGGCGATCTGCCGCGAGGCGGGGCTGCCCACCATCACCTACCAGCTGCGCAAGCAGTGGATCGCCCAGCAGGTGCAGGACATGCCGCACATCGAGGTCCGCGTGCTGGACGAGACGGACCTGCCGCCCTATCCGGACGGCTGGCCGCAGTGGGCGGAGGCCATGCGCCGCGTGGTGCCGGAGCCGATCGATGCGTTCTTCGTGGGCGACCGGGACTACGACGCGCCGCTGCGGGACTATTTCCCGGAGAGCCGCGTAGAGCTGTTCGACCCCACGCGCACCCGCTTCCCGATCTCCGCCACGGAGATCCGGCGGGACATCCTGGGCAACTGGCACTATATCCTGGGTCCGGCGCGTCCCTTCTTCGCCCGCAAGGTGCTCATCGCGGGCACCGAGTCCTGCGGCAAGACCACGCTGACCAAGTGCCTGGCGAAGCTGTACAACACCTCCTGGTCGGAGGAGGTGGGCCGCTACTACGCCCGGGAGTACCTGGGCGGGGACGAGTCCATCTACACGGACGAGGATTTCGCCCGCATGGCCTACCTGCAGGCGGAGCAGGACTACCGCGCCCTGCGCACCGCCAACAAGGTCTGCTTTTTCGACACCGACGCGGTGGTGACGGACTACTACTCCGAGCTCTACATGGGCCACCGGAACAGCCGCGTGGAGAGCTTCATCAACCCGGAGAAGTACGACATTCTCCTGTACCTGGAGCCGGACGTCCGCTGGGTGCCGGACGGGCAGCGCCTCAACGGCGACCAGGCCCGGCGCGAATCGCTGGACCGGCGGCTGAAGGACATGTACCGGGAGTTCGGCTTCGGGGATCGGCTGGTGGAGATTCACGGCGACTATCACGAGCGCCTGCAGGAGGCCGTCCGGCGGGTGGACGCCCTGCTGCGCGCACGAGGGGGAAAGAACGATGGAACAGCGCTTTAAGCTTGAACAGTCCGCCGGAGCGGTGCTGGTCACCCGGCAGGACGGGCGGCGCTATTATGTGCTGGTCGAGGAGTGCGTCAACAGCGCGCTGGGGCTCCCCAAGGGCCATCAGGAGCCCGGCGAGACCCTGGCGGAGGCCGCGCTGCGGGAGATCTGGGAGGAGGCCGGCGTCCGCGCCCGCCTGGTGCCCGGCGCCCCCGTGCAGGAGACCGAGTACGATCTCTCCGGCGGCGTCCGCAAGCACGTCACCTACTTTGTGGCGGCCTTTGACCACCAGGTTCCCCATCCCCACCCCGAGGACGCGGGCGGCGTGCGCATCCACACCCTGGAGCAGCTCAGCCGCGTCCGCCTCAACCACGTCACGACCCTGCACTTTATCCAGAACGCCGACGCCTACCTCGCAGAACACCCGGAGGTGTTCGATCAGGCGGAGTAATTTTCCCGGCGAAAAAGCCTTCCCCGCGCACTGTGCACGGGGAAGGCTTTTTGCTGTTTGAAATTACTCCACCGGAACGAAGGCAACCGTCATCACGCGGTAGAATTCGTTGGTCCAGACCAGGCTCAGGTTTTCCTCGCTGTCCGCCGCGAAATGGATCATGCCCGTCTCGTTGACGATCTCCGGATCGCCCAGCTCGTCGGTGTTCTCGATCGGCGCCGGATAGAAGGCGCCATTGTGGTACACAAGGGCCTCCATATAGCAGTCGTAGCCGACTGTCGCCGTGAAGACATAGGCCTCATGGGAGACCGGGGAGACGATCCTGACGTCGAAGCCGCTGTCCGGGTTCCGGGTGATCGTCATCCGGGTGAACTGAGTCTCGGCCTCGGTCCACTCGCCGCAGAGAACCTCCTCAAGCTCCTCGTCCTCGGGGGAGGACACGCTGGAGCCGCCGACGCACTCCTCGATCGCGCCGTCGCGGACCACCAGGTCAAAGGTGCACACCTGATCCGTGATCATGTCGTCGTTGTCGTGCACCAGCGTGAGGGTGCCCGTGCCGTCCTTGCCCGCCTCGCAGCGGACATAGAAGCCGTCCTCGCGATAGACCGCCTCGGTGACCTTGATCACCGGGTCCTCCTCGTCGGGATCCAGCACGCTCCAGCCGGTGTCCTCGTCCTCCGTCTCCACCAGCAGGAGGTAGCAGCCGTCCTCGATGCCGCCGGTCATGCGCGTGCCGCCCTGGATCTCCGTCATCTCGAAGGTCTTGCCCTCCAGCTGCTCGTCGCCGGCGTTCCGCAGGACCAGACCACCCTCCTCGTTCAGCGCGAAGACGGCCTCGCTCTCCGCCTCATAGACGTTCGTCCGGGTCTCCTCGCCGTTCTTGTCGTAGGTCAGGTCGTCGCAGACGACATAGGCGGCGTTCAGGGTCTGCGTCTCCGCGTCGTATTCGCAGCCATAGACCCACTCTCTGGTCTCGAAGGCGCTGCTGCCCCAGAGGATCTGCACCTTGTAGTTCTCCGTGTCCTCCAGGAAAACCCGCAGGGAAGCCCGGTCACTCTGCCAGACGGCGCCGTTCACGCTGTCCAGCACCCAGCCCTCCTCGGGCATGACCGCCTCGACCGGCGGCACCAGGCCGTGCATGTCCGCCAGCGCGTCCAGCTCGGCCTCCATGATCATCACCGCGGAAGACAGGTTCTCGGGCATCTGCACCCGGAAGTACTCCTCGCTCCCGTCGGGGTTCACCTGGCGGAGGCAGGTCTCGTCCCCGTAGAAGAAGTCAAAGCGGATGTTCTCCTCGGTGAAATTGAGCACCACGTACTCGCCCTCCGGGGCCTCGCTCGCGTCGGCGGGCGTCAGCTCCGCCCGGGCCAGCAGCTCCGGGAAGATTGCCATATAGCCCTCCATGGGCTCCAGGACCCCGTACTCCGTGTTGGCGAGGGTGAAGGCCACCGGGTTCTCCTCGTTTCCGATCCGCGCCAGCAGTTCGTTCAGCTTGCTCTCACCCAGGGACAGAGACGCAGTGCAGACCAGCATCAGCGCGATCAGAATCATGCAAATTCTTTTCATATCGTGTTTTCCTCCTGTTTGATTCCTGCCGGATCGCTCCGGCCCGGTTATTATACCACAAAAAGTCCAACAAATGTCCAGTATGTAAAGTGATACTGATCTCAGTTTCGTATGCTGATTGTCAACAGCGGGATTTCGCGGCCTGCGGGCCGCGACCAGGGCTTTCCGATCGCCCTGGACCTTCGGCCACATGCTGTTGTTGGATTTGCAATTCTTACTTGAGATTGGTATGAATCATGTCCCGGGACGGAGCGCCGGATCCGGCGTGCCCAGCTCCCCGCGGAGGATTGCGTCGATCACCGCGCTGCCGACCGCGAAATTGTTCTTCCTCGCGGTCTCGAAGATGTCCGCGGACTCAACGCTCTCCTCCGAGGACAGCTGGTCCCCGCTGTCCGGCCCCCAGAGGTGCTCCGGGGTCTCCCCGGCCATGAACACGTCGATATTCACACTGTCCCGGATGATGATATAGCGGTCCGCCATGCCCAGGCGCTGCAGCGTGCGTCCGACGGCCACGTCCTCCATCTCCGTGAGGGCGTAGGGGTCCGCACAGCCGTAGCTCTCCACGATCTGCGCCGCACTGTTGTGGCCATGGATACCCTTCCAGTAGTTGTCGCCGGTGACCGTCGTGCCGCGCAGCACCCGGGGGTCCCGCACAGCCCACGCCGCCCCGTCAAAGGCCGCGGCCATGAAGGCGCGGGTCCGCTCGGTCGTCTCCAGCGGCACATCCCGGACCAGCGCGTAGACCGCCTCCGTCAGGGCCGGGTCCAGCCGCACCACCGCCGCGTCGTCGAAGCTCGGATCCCGGAACCAGGTCGTCCCCTCCGGGTCCTTCAGCTCCCGGCTGTCCACCCGGTGCCCCAGGTCATAGTCCACCGCCTCGCTGATGACAAACACGTCGCCCATAACGGTGGTCCCCATCGCGGAGCCCGCGCAGCCCGTGGAGATCACATAGGCGGCCGAGAAGTCGAAGCGCCTGTCCGTGAGCACCGCCGCGGTGGTGATCGCCGCGTTCACCTTGCCCATGCCCGTCAGGCACAGCGCCACGCCGTCCTTCACGTACAGCGTTCCCGCACCCGGAACCTCGTAAGCCTCGCCGCCCGCGAGGTACGCCTCGTAGTAGTACTGCGCCTCGCCCGGGAAGTCCCCGGACAGCTCGCCCACCTCAAACTTCGGCAGCAGCAGCACCCGGATGGGGATCGGGGTCTCCTCCGCCTCCCCCAGCGCCGCCGCTCCGCCCAGCAGCAGGAATGCCAGCAGCCATGCCAGAACTTTTTTCATATCAGATACCGCCTTTCTGTCCCGGCGATCCGGCCTAACGCGAAATCCTCCGGTAAATGCTTCCCGGAATGCTCCCCCGTCTATCCGCATATGAACATCCCGTACTCTTTCGGAACATGCAGAACGCCGTCTCTCGCGTTCTCTCTCAGCACGGCGATCAGCGTCTCCCGCGGGAGCTTCCGCAGTTCCGACATTCCCGCCAGGGAGAGCATATAGTCCGCCAGATCCTCCGGGTTCGTCACCGCCAGCGCGTCCTCGTAGTCGAGGCGCCGCACATTCGCGAAGAACCGGGAAAGCTGCTTCTCTCCGTTTTGCAGCGTGAATGAACGGCTGGTCGGATCCGTGACGCCGTATGGACCGAAGAGGCCGCAAAGATACGCCATGATGCCGTGCTCACCGTAGGTGGCGCAATAGAACGCGCCGTCTTTTTTCAGCACTCTTCTGACCTCCGAGAGACCTCTCTCCAGATCCGGCACATGGTAGAGCATCATGTTGGCGATCACAGCGTCAAACGACTGATCTTCACAGGGAATGCTCTGAATATCGATGATTCTGTACTCGATGTTCCCGATGCCGGCCAGTCTGCTCTCCGCCTCCCGGAGCATCCCCTCCGAGAGATCGGACAGGATCAGCTTCGAGCATTTTGCGATCAGCTCCTCTTTTCCCTGCCACATGGCCCCGGTCCCGCAGCCGAGTTCCAGCACGCGCATGCCGCTCCGGATCTGATAGTGGGAAACAATCCAATTACCAAACCCCTGACGGTTTGTGGAATACTTTTCATGGATCGAGATCCGGGTCTTCAGCTTTTCCGCGGAGCGATACTGCTCCTCGACCGCCTTCTGATCATTGAGCGCCATCCGATCCGCCTCCACCGATGTTCCTGTTTGCGCACGGCAAGTATACCATATAACCGGCTGTGCCGCAATCGACGGAGGCGTGAGTATGAAGCTGACCTCAAATTAGAAGACTTATCTGTCAGCAAGGGGATTTCGCGCCTGCGGGCGCGACCAGGGCTTTCCGATCGCCCTGGACCTTCGGGAGTGCACCTTTTTGGAGGATTTGGCCTTTGACGTGAGAACCCTCCCCCAGCCCCTCCCTACCGAGGGAGGGGTGTGCCGCAAGCCCTGCTGTCCGGGTTTACAGACAGCATCAGGATTTCATCAAGAGAAAAAATCGCGATCAGGTCTTCAACCGTAAGGACTTCAATTCCAGCTGGAATCACTTCAAGCTGCCCGTGCGCCTTCTCCCCTCCCTCGGTAGGGAGGGGCGGGGGAGGGTTCTCATACCGATAATGCCCAAACTCCACCAAAAGAGTGCACCCGAAGAGTCCAGAGGCGACCGGAAAGCTGCCAGTCCGGCTGCGGACCTCTGGTCGCACCTGCGGGCGCGAAACTCACTGAAATCAAAAGAACCGGAATTCTTTGATCGTCTGTCTCCCTGACAATTCCGAATTCCGCATTCCGAATTCCGAATTTCTCTTAACCCCTCCCCCATTTTAATATATTTCTCATTTAAGTACCTTGACACATGATGTATGTTGTGCTATGATATGCCTCGAAAGGAGATGACTGGTATGCGCAGTTACATCACGAAACCCCGGATCTGGCGGGAGCGCCGGCAGCCGGAGACGTTCCGGCGGTCAGAGATTCTGATACTGGAGGCCAACGGCTGGCTGCGGCAGCAGAACGGGAGGGAGCAGCTATGATCTCAGCGGACATTCTCCGCGGTTACACGGATACCATCCTGCTGCGGCGCCTGGCGGACGGGCCGAGCTACGGATACCGGATCAGCCAGGAGGTCCGGGAGCTCTCGGGCGGCGCGCTGGAACTGAAGGAGGCCACGCTCTACACGGCCTTCCGGAGGCTGGAGGGCTCCGGCGCGATCCGCTCCTGGTGGGGCGACGAGGAGCGCGGCGCGCGCCGACGGTACTATGAGCTGACCGACCAGGGCCGCGCGCGGCTCCGCGCCGAGTGCGAGACCTGGACGGATACCCGGCGGATACTGGATACCCTGCTGCAGGAGGCGGCAGCGCAGAGACAGGAGGAGGAAGAGGCATGAACGCGACCATCGCGCGGATTGTGGAGCTGGCCTTTGCCAGCGCGGCGCCCACCCAGGAGATGGAGGAACTGAAAGAGGAAGTGCTGGCCAACTGCCAGGCGCACTATGAGGATCTGATCGCCCAGGGCAAGACCCCGGACGAGGCCACCGAGGCGGTGGTGCAGAGCCTGAAGGGGATCGAGGAGCTGGTCCGCTCCGGACAGCCGGCACAGCCGGATTTCGGGAGCGAGGCCTTCGAGAAATCGCCGTTCTCCGGCGCGATGCCCTTCTCCTTCGACCCCGCGCAGATCCGCCAGATCCGCATGGAGCTGACGAGCGCCGACGTGGACGTGCTCCGGGGCAGCCGCTTTGACATGAATCTCAAAAACGGCGACCGCAGCCGCATCGAATGCGCCATGGAGGGCACGACCCTGGTCCTGCGGCAGGTGAAGCAGCAGGCGTCGCAGCCCGCCCGGCAGGGGCTGCTGCAGTGGCTGCAGTTCAGCTTCCTCCCGGACGACGAGTGCCATGTGGAGCTTGTCCTGCCGGAAGATCTCTCCCCGGACGCCGTGGTCACGACGCGCAGCGGAGACATCCACTGGGAGACCGCCGCGGGGAACCTCGAGCTGCACACCACCTCCGGAGACATCGAGCTTGAGCTGCCGAAGACCGCGTGCCCCGGCCGCGTGCTCCTCGCGACGACCAACGGCGATCTGGACGCGAACGGCAGCGCCTCCGTCTGGCAGCTGCAGACGGTCAACGGCGACGTGGACGCGAACATCCACGGCGAGCGCCTGACCTGCAGCGCGACCAACGGCGACCTGACCGTCACCGGCGCGCTCCGGCAGGCCAGCTTGTCCACCGTCAGCGGCGACCAGGAGCTCACCCTGGAGGACCCGGCCTGCACGCAGGTCCGGATGAAGGCTGTCTCCGGCGATCTGGAGCTGACGCTGCCCGAGGGGCTCCGGACCATCGCCCTGCACGCCCACACGGTCTCCGGCGACGTCTCGCTGAACGGCGTCACCAACGACCCGGCCGCCCCCTGCAGTGTCCAGATGGACTCCGTCAGCGGCGATCTCTCGGTGGAGTAACCCCCGGCAATCACGGCAAGGACGCGGCTTTCCCGGACCGGCGGGCACTGCGTCCTTGTTTTTTCACGCCTTTTTGCTATACTATCCTTTGCTTGGATCCGATGCAAGGACGAACCGCTCCCGTTTTATACCAATCTCAGTATCGTGTGCTAAATGTCAACAGGGATATTTCGCGCCTGCGGGCGCGACCAGGGCTTTCCGATCGCCCTGGACCTTCGGATACATGCTGTTGCTTAATTTGTAGTTTTTACTTGAGATTCGTATTACAAGGAGGCTGACACAGGTGACGGAATCCCCGGCGCTGCCGGCAGAGCCGCTGCTCCGCGCGTTCGTTGAACAGGCAAAGAGCGTTCTGCGGGACTGTCTGACGGGCGTCTATCTGCACGGCTCCGCCGTGATGGGCTGCTTCAACCCCGCGAAGAGCGACCTGGACCTGATCGTCGTGGCGGAGCGGCCTCTGTCCGACGCCGAAAAGCGGGCACTTATGGACAGCGTGGTGACGCTGAACGCGGAAGCCCCCGCGAAGGGCATCGAGATGAGCGTCGTTCTGCGGGAGGTCTGCCGTCCCTTTGTCTACCCCACGCCCTTTGAGTTGCATTTCTCCGTGGCGCATCTGGCCTGGTACCGGGAGGATCCCGAGGACTATATCCGCCGGATGAACGGCACCGACAAGGACCTCGCGGCGCATTTCACGGTTCTCCGCGCGCGAGGCGTCTGCCTGGCCGGCGCGCCTGTCCGGGAGGTCTTCGCGGAGGTCCCGGCCCGCGACTACCTGGACGCCCTCCTGTACGACGTCGCGGACGCCGCGGAGGAGATCGCCGGGAATCCCATGTACCTGACGCTGAACCTGGCCCGGGTGCTGGCCTGGCGGGAGGAAGGCCTCGTCCTCTCGAAGAAGGAGGGCGGCGAGTGGGCTCTCCGCCGCCTCCCCGCGGAATACCATCCGCTGCTCCGGAATGCCCTGCGGGAATATGCCGAAAGCGCCGACCCCGTCTACGATCCGGCGCTCGCCGGACGCTATGCCGAATACATGCTCCAGAAAATCCTGCCGCCTGACTGGTTTCCAATCCCCGTTCGATCAAAAGCCGCCAATCCATCACAAGGAGACAAATCCATGCCAAAAAACGACAATCCCCATGCGCTCCGCTTTCTGGACAGCATGAAGAACCACGGCGAACAGGCGGCGGGCGAGCGGTTCGCCGAAGCGCACCCGCTCTCCCGCTCGGCCGGCGCCCAGAAGAAGTTCGAGTGGGCGAAGGACCTCTGCGCCTTTCTGGAGACCTCCTGCGAGGACGAAAAAACGCAGGCCATCCGGGGCGACTGCGCCTGCGGTCCGGGGCGCAGCACCTACGCGCGCATCCGGGCGCTTTACCGGGAAGCCGCCGGTCCGCTCGACTTTGTGGAGAAAACCAACCGGCTGGATCTCGGGTTTACGCTGGAGTACGACGGAACCTCCTATTTTCTGGTGTACCCGCAGTGCTACTGCTCCTTCGTCAAGCGGATTCCGGAGCCGCTGCCCCGGACCTGGTGCTATTGCACACTCGGATACACCCGGCGGATGTTCGGTTTCATCTTCGACCGGGAGGTCCGCGCGGAACTGCTCAGCAGCGTCAAGCAGAGCGACCCCGTCTGCCGGATCCGGATCACTTTGGCGTGAACGAGCATGCATATCTGATTCTGGTAGGAGATTTCGCGCCTGCGGGCGCGACCAGGGCTTTCCGATCGCCCTGGACCTTCGGATGCATGCTGTTACTGGATTTACGACTCTTATCTGAGATTGGTTTAGAAAGCGAGGAATCATAAATGATTTGTCCATTTTGCGGAAAAGAGATGCGGAAAGGAATTCTCTCCGGCGACGGCAGGAGCGCGGTCACCTGGAAAGAGGGCGACCGGAAAGCCCCGCTGATGGACAGGATCGTCGGCACGGGCACAGTGACCGCCGCAAAGCACACGCTGACCACCTTCACGATCGAGTCCTATTTCTGCGCGGACTGCAGGAAGATGCTCTTCGACACCGATGTGACCACGTAAGCTCAATTAAACTGCAAACCGAGAAACGACATGTCTCCGAAGGTCCAGGGCGATCGGAAAGCCCTGGTCGCGGCCCGCAGGCCGCGAAATCTTTCTTTTGACATTTAGCGAACGATACTGAGATCAGTATAGCAATACGGGAGGAATACCCATGTGCACCAGAACGGAGATTGTGCGGCAATTCTACGATCAGGCCGACGAGGACAGCCGCCTGCGCCGCTCACGCCACGGACAGCTTGAATGCGCGGTCACCCTGCACTATATCCATCGGTTTCTCTCCCCCGGCGCCCGCGTGCTGGAGGTGGGCGCGGGCACCGGCCGCTACTCCATCGCGCTGGCGAAGGAGGGCATGGACGTGACCGCGGTGGAACTGGTCGAGAGCCATCTCGACGTGCTGCGGCAGAACAGCCGGGGACTGGACCGGCTCCAGGCCTTCCAGGGGGACGCCACGGACCTGAGCCGCTTCGCGGACGCCTCCTTCGACGGGACCCTCGTGCTGGGGCCGCTGTACCACCTGTACGAGGAGGCGGACGTGCACCGGGCGATCGACGAGGCCATCCGTGTGACCCGAAAGGGCGGCACGCTCCTGTTCGCGTTCATCTCGGTGTTCGGCATCATGTACGCGAACTACCTCACCGGGAACTGGGCCGCGGGGCAGGAGGAGAACTTCACGGCGGATTATCGGGTCCGGCATTTCAAGGAGCAGCTGTTCACCGGCTATGACGTCCCGGATTTCGAGCGGCTGTTCGAGGGCAAGCCGGTGCAGTGGATCACAACCACCGGCACCGACGGGATGCTGGAGTCCGTTGAGGACCGTCCCGATTTCACGATCCCCGACGCGGACTTCCCGGCCTTTGTGGACTGGTATCTCGCCTTCTCCGAGAAGCGCGAGCTCCTGGGCGCCACAAACCACCTGCTGTATATCTGCCGGAAACTGTAAGACTCCTTTTTTCCAATGAAGAGGCGCCACATGGAAAAAACACTGTATGTCACCGATCTGGACGGAACCCTGCTGAACCGACAGGACCGGATCAGTCCCTTCAGCATCGAAGCCATCAACGGCCTGGTGGACCGGGGTATGCTGTTCACCTACGCCACCGCCCGCTCCCTGGTCTCCGCATCCAGGGTCACGCAGGGACTGAGCACACGAATCCCCGTCATCGCCTACAACGGCGCATTTATTCTTCAGCCCTCCACCGGCGAGGTCCTCTCCAGGGAACTATTCTCGGAAGAAGAGCAGGCCCAGGTCCGGGAGGTCCTGGAACAGCACGGGATCCATCCCCTCGTCTACGCCCTGATCAACGGCGTCGAAAAGGTCTCCCGGATGCCTCTCTATGACAACGAGGGCATCCGCCGCTATCTGAGCCAACGTCCGGGCGACCGGCGCTTCCGGACTGTCGGCGCCCCGGAGACGCTCTATCAGGGTGATGTCTTCTACTATACCTGTATCGGGGAACAGGACGAACTGCTGCCAGTCTACGACGTCTTCTCCAGGGACGCCCGCTTCCGGTGCACCCTGCAGCAGGAGCTCTATCGGCCGGAATACTGGTGTGAGATCATGCCCGCCCGGGCCTCCAAAGCCCACGCGATCCAGAAGCTGAAGGCCATCTGGGGCTGTTCGCGGGTCGTTTCCTTCGGGGATGCCGTCAACGATCTGCCGATGTTCGCGCTCTCCGACGAGTGCTACGCCGTGGCCAATGCGGTGGAAGAGCTGAAAGCCGCCGCCACAGGCATCATCGGGAGCAACGAGGACGACGGCGTCGCCCGCTGGCTGCTCCGGAACGTGGTTTGACACGAGATTTCGCGCCTGCGGGCCGCGACCAGGTCCGCAGCCGGACTGGCGGCTTTCCGATCGCCCTGGACCTTCGGCAGCATCCTCTTTGGGAGGTTCGGGGACAGCAGGAACGGCCCCTCCGCCCTTCGGGCACCTCCCCAGCAAGCTGGGGCGGCACAGGTTACTGGACAAAGCTGACCCGATCACTCCAAAAAGGTGCATCCCCGAAGGAGTCCAGAGGGCGATCGGAAAGCCCTCTGGCCGCGCCCGCAGGCGCGGAACCTCTCTTCAGTCGCCCCAGCTTGCTGGGGAGATGCCGCGCAGCGGCAGAGGGGCAGTCCCTCATTGAACACCAAACGCCGCCAAAGGTGCCTCCATCAAAACCTCAGCCGCCCAGAAAAACCATCACCTCCGTGAATCCGAATTACGGCTGCGCCCCCGGGCCGCGTATCCTGAGAGTGCCGGATGGGGAGCCGCGGGTTCTGCCCGAGGAGGTGATACGGATGCAGACCGGCGCGGCCGCGGAGGAATTCCGGCGACTGAAAAAAAGCGCCGAGGAGCGGGACGGTGCGGCCTGCAGCCTGCTGGGCCTGCTCTACGTGAAGGGCAGCGTCACCGTCAACGGCACGGTAATCCGCCGCAGGCCCAGCGACGAGCAGGCTATCCGCTACCTCAGAGACGCCGCGAATCTCGGCAACTACGACCACGCGTTCTACCTCGCAAACGCCTATTTCGGAGGCATCGACGTGACTCCGGACTTCCCGCGCGCACTCCGGCTCTATGAGCTGTGCGCGATGACCCACTCCGCCTCCGCCGCCCAGAGCAGGGCCGCCTTCGTCCGCTACGCGGACCCGGAGACCCTCTCCCCCGATTCCCTCCGGCACTACCGGATCTGCCAGTTGGAGCTCGAGGACGGCGGAGCGCAGCATTTTCCCTGACCCAACGGCCTTCCCATCCGGCCGGAGGGAGCCGTGCGAGGCATTCCGATCAACGCAAAAGTAAAACATTTGCTTGCGTTTGCATCCCTTTTGTGCTAAGATCAAGACAAAGGAGGGATACAAATGGCCAACGCGCTTGTGAAAGATACCAATTTCAATATGCGCATGAACCGGCAGAAAAAGGCCGATCTGGAGTCACTCTTCGGAAGCCTTGGCATGACGCTGCCGGAGGCGGTGAACATTTTCTTTGAGAGTTCCCTGCTCGCCGGAGGACTGCCTTTCAGCGTCCGTCTGCCCCGCTACAACCGTCAGACGGAAGCCGCCATGCAGGAAGCCCGGGAAATCCTTGACGGCAAGGTGCCGGCCAAATCCTACGGTTCTGCCCGGGAGCTTTTCCGTGAGCTGGAGGATGAGCCGTCATGCTGACGCTGAAGGTGACCACCCAGTTCAAAAAAGACTTCAAGCGCATGCAGAAGCAGGGCAGAAACCTGTCCCTTCTCGAGCGCGTGATTGACGATCTTCTCGCGGAGAAGCCGCTGGATCCCCGGCATCGCGACCACGCGCTGGCGGGGCCCTATGTCGGCTTCCGGGAATGCCATATCCTGCCTGACTGGCTGCTGATCTACGCGGTTGACCGGGGCCAGCTGATCCTGACCGCTTCCCGGACCGGAACCCACAGCGATCTGTTCGACGAATAATCCCCCGCCCTCCTCTCCAACCCACGGAGCAGGAAAGCGGGGGATTCTTGTCTTTATGCTGATCTCATACCAATCTCAGTTTAGAATGCATATTGCCAACAGTGAGATTTCGCGGCCTGCGGGCCGCGACCAGGGCTTTCCGATCGCCCTGGACCTTCGGATGCATGCTGTTGCTTGATTTGCAGTTTTTACTTGAGATCAGTATCAGAATCATGTATGAAATGTCAGCAGCGAGATTTCGCGCCTGCGGGCGCGACCAGGGCTTTCCGATCGCCCTGGACCTTCGGATACATGCCGTTGCTTGATTTGTGGTTTTACTTGAGATTGATATTACTTGAGATCCGATTACGCCGCCTTTTTCTTTTTGCGGGAAAGCCGGCGGCGGGGATTGGGGGCCGGCTGCTGCGCGGGCTGGACGGCGGGAGCGCTGGGGCCGGGGAACTCGATCTCGAAGGTCGTGCCCTCGCCGGGCTTGGAGCGGACGCGGATCTTGCCGCCGTGGGAGACCACGATGATCCGCGCGATGGAGAGCCCCAGGCCGTGGCCGCCGGTCTCGGAGTGCCGCGCGGCGTCGGCGCGGTAGAAGCGCTCGAAGATCTTCGGCAGCTCGTCCTGGGGAATCCCGATGCCGCGGTCGCGGACCAGGTAGATACAGCCGCCTCCCGCGGGACGCACGCCGAGGGTGATCTCGCTGCCCTCCGGGGAGTACTTCACCGCGTTGTCCACCAGGATGCGCAGCACCTGCTTGACCATCCCGCGGTCGGCCGTCAGCGAAGCCGGCTCCTCGGGATCCAGGGTGAAGGTGTCCGCCGGGGTGACCATCGCGGCCTCGCGCTGTACCTCGCGGGCGAGCTCCAGCGCGTCGAAGGAGGTCTTCTCCATCATCAGGGTCTTCTTGTCGTGCCGCGCGAGGAACAGCAGACTCTCCACCAGGTCCTTCATGCCATGGGTCTCCTGGGAGATCGCCTCGAGGGATTCCTCGAGCACCTCCGGGTCGTCCTTTCCCCAGCGCCGGAGCATGTCCGCATAGCCCTGGATCACGGCGATGGGCGTGCGCAGCTCGTGGGAAGCGTCGGAGACAAACTGCTTCTGGCTGTTGTAGCTGCGCTCGATCCGGTCGAGCATCGAGTTGATCACGACCGCCAGATCCTTCAGCTCGTTCTTCGTGCCGGCGACGTTGAGCCGGTTGGAGAGGTTCGCGGCGGAGAGCGTCTGCGCCATCTCCGTCATGTCGCGGATCGGGGCGAGCACGCGTTTGTCGAGCCGGTGCCGGTGGCGCAGGAAGTACAGCATCCGCACAATGTCCGCCAGCACAAAGGCGGCCAGGAGAAACAGCGCGTTCCGCCAGACGGTGTGCAGGTTCAGCTGCAGAAACAGCGGTCCATCCGGCGTCTCGGTGATCCACACGGCCCGAGCCGGGAACTCGCGGAACAGGGCTTTCACGCGCTGCTTCCAGAGCGTCTCCTCCGCCGTGCCCGCCTCCGGCGCCACGCCGCGCCACGCGCTCACCCGGGTGTCCTGGATCAACGCCTGGCTGTAGGCCGCGTCCGGGAGATCCGGCGCCTGTCCCGCCAGCCGGCCGCTGACCTCGTGCATCTCAAAGAGCACCGACACGCCTGTCCCCAGCGCGAGAATCAGCACGGCCAGCAGAAAGCTGCGCATCAGCTGCACGCAGTAGTGCGCCGCGATCCGCAGCGTCAGCGAGAGCCGCACGTGCGAGCCCGCCGCGAGCACTTTCCGGTGGGTGTTCTCCGACAGGCGGTTGAACCCCTGCAGCGGCTCGTTTTCAGTTTTCTCTGCAGGCTTTTTCATCGTGTCTCTTATCCCTCATACTGGAATTTATAGCCGACCGAGCGGATCGTCTGGATCGTCTTGATGCCGAAGCGGTCGTCAATCTTGTGCCGCAGGTAGCGGATATAGACGTCCACGACATTCGTGTCGCCGGCGTAGTCGTATCCCCAGACGTCGCGCAGCAGGTCGTCGCGGGTGACGGCCTTGCCATGGCGCTCCATCAGGTATTTCAACAGGTCAAACTCCTTCTTCGTCAGCGCGATCTCCTCGCTGCCGAAGGTCACGGTAAAGCGCGCCGGGTCCAGGCACAGTTCGCCCGCGGTCAGCACGCCCTCCGGGGCCGCGGGCTCCGCCGCGCCCTGCCGGGGCTTGCGCAGTGCCACGCGGATCCGCGCCAGCAGCTCCTCGATGGCGAAGGGCTTGGTCATGTAGTCGTCCGCGCCCATGTCCAGCCCCATCACCTTGTCGGAGACGTCGTCCTTGGCCGTGAGCATGATGATCGGCACGTCGCTCTGATGCCGCAGCCGGCGGCAGACCTCGATGCCGCTGAGCTCCGGGAGCATCAGGTCGAGGATCAGCAGGTCCGGATCGCTCTCCAGCGCGCGCTCCAGCCCTGTGCGCCCGTCCCCCGCGGTCTCCACCTCGTAGCCCTCGTGTTGCAGCTCCAGCGCCAGGAACCGCGCGATCTTCTTCTCGTCCTCCACAATCAGGATCCGGCTCATGCCGCGCCCCTCCTCCGTATGATCCTCTCCAGGTGAAGACTTCAAATCCGCGGCAGGGGAATTTTGCGCCTGCGGGCGCGACCAGGTCCGCAGCCGGACTGGCGGCTTTCCGATCGCCCTGGACCTTCGGGCGTATCCCTCGCTTGATTTGCAATCTTCCTTCAGAAAAGGATGAAAGCTTTTGTCTGAATTATAGCAAAACCGTCCCCGGAATGAAAGGGGGCGGATGGAAGTCGGGAAAATCTTAGGTTTTTCTAATGGGAATCCAAGGAACGGGTTTACTTTTTCTTGCCGCTCATCCTGCGGAGCTCGGCGTCCAGCTCCTTGAACACGCTCTTGGGGCTGACCTCGTCCAGCAGCTCCGCGATCTTCAGCGCCTGCGCCTCGGTCAGGTTCCTGTCGCCGGTGACGGTCCGGAACTTCGTGGAGACGATGTAGGTGCGGACCTTCTTCGTGGACTCGCCCTCCCCGATCATGCTGCGGACCGTCTTGCTGGCGTGCGCGAACCTGATCAGGTCTTGTGAATAATTTTACCATATACGGATGGCGCTGTAAAGGGGCCTGGCTGCGGATCGGAGCATGATATTACGCCCACTCGAAATGCTCTTTCCCCGCACCGATCTCGAAATGGCATTTGACGATGCCGAGGTCGATCCGCAGGCAGGCGCCGATGAGTCCCGGCTTCACGGAGACCTTGTTTCCCGCGAGCGTGAAGCGGAACTTCTGCTGGTTGACGGCGGTCGGGGCGAGCAGCGCGGCCTCGATCCCCTGCCGGAACCACTCCGGGGAACCGCCGCTCAGGTTGCTCACATCGGCCGCGGTCTTGCTCTTCCGCGGGCTGCCCTGGGTTTTCCCGTACCCGAGCGCGATGACGATGACCTCCGTCTCGCCCTCCGCGAGGACCGCCCTGCTCTTCCCGTGGGTCAGCGCGGCCCAGCAGGTGTTCAGCCCGAGCTCCTGCGCCTTCAGCACGAGCAGCTCCCCGAAATAGCCGCAGCGCTCCTCGAGATCGGGGGCTTTCTTCCCCGCCATCACGATATAGTTGCGGCAGTTCTCGAAACGCCCGTAGTGGGCGAGGCGGCTGGCGAAGCAGTCGGGCTCCTCATAAAAGATCTGGATGTGCAAGTCCCCGCGGCAGTTCAGCTCCTCCGCGCAGGCGTCCAACTCCGCGCGGACCTCCCCCGGGATCTCCTGCCCGGTATACTGGCGCACGCTGTGGCGCGCCCGGATCAGCTCCATCCGATTGTCCATGGAATCTCTCCCTTCTCTGTTTCTCATTCACTCAAACTGCGCCCGGTAAAGCCGGTAGTAGAAGCCCTGGCGGCGCATGAGCTCCTCGTGGGTGCCCTGCTCCACCACGTCGCCCTGATTCACGACCAGGATCCGGTCGGCATTGCGGATCGTGGAGAGGCGGTGGGCGATCACGAAGCAGGTCCTGCCCCGCATCAGCTCCCGCATGGCGCGCTGGATCTCGCGCTCGGTGGAGGTGTCGACGTTGCTGGTGGCCTCGTCCAGGATCAGCATCGGGGAGTTGTAGAGCATCGCCCGGGCGATGGTCAGCAGCTGCTTCTGTCCCTTGGAGATATTCCCGCCGTCCTCGCTGATGACCGTCTCGTAGCCCTCCGGCAGGCGCATGATAAACGGATGAATCCGCGCGGCCTTCGCGGCGGCGACCACCTCGTCGAGGGTGGCGTTTTCTTTCCCGTAGGCGATGTTCTCGAAGATTGTGCCGCGGAACACCCAGGTGTCCTGCAGGACCATCGCGTAGGCGCCGCGCAGGCTCCGGCGGGTCAGCGCGCGGATGTCGTGCCCGTCCACGGTCACGCGGCCGGCATCCACGTCGTAGAAGCGCATCAGCAGGTTGATGATCGTGGTCTTTCCGGCGCCGGTGGGGCCGACGATGGCGATCAGGCGGCCGGCGTCGGCCCGCAGCGAGAGGTCGTGGATGACCGTCTTCCCGGGCTCGTACCCGAAGGAAACAGCCTCCAGCGCCACGTCGCCCCGGACCTCCCGGAGCTCCACCGCGTCCGGCGCGTCGGTCAGCTCCTCCGGCTGGTCGAGCAGGCCGAACACGCGCTCCGCCGCGGCCAGCGCGGAGAAGAGCTCGTTGATGATGTTGGCGACCTCGTTGATAGGACCCGAGAACTTGCGGGAGTAGAGCACGAAGGACGAGATATTCCCCAGGCCAATGGCGCCGTTCATGTACAGCACCGAGCCGAGCAGCGCGATCAGGCTCAGGCAGATATTGTTGATGAAGCTCATCGTCGGGCCGATGGTGACGCCGAGGTACTCCGCGTCGTAGTAGGCGTCCGCGGCGTTTTGGTTGATGCCGCCGTAGCGCGCGTCCACCTGGTCCTCGTGGGCGTAGGCGAGGATCGTCTTCTGCCCGGAGAGCATCTCCTCCACAAAGCCGTTCATCGCGCCGTAGGCTTTCGAGCGCTTGACGAAGCGCGGCTGGGTCCGCTTGCGCATGTGGGCGGTGTAGGTGATCGACGCGGGGACCGTCACCAGCGCGACCAGCGAGAGCACCGGCGAGATCCGCACCATCATGATCAGCGCGCCGATCACGGTGATGGTGCTGGTCAGGATCGAAACCACGTCCGTGGACATGCAGGTGCTGATCACGTCCACGTCGTAGGAGGCACGGCTGATGATGTCGCCGGCGGGATTGCGGTCGAAGAAACCCACCGGCAGGCGCATCAGCTTGTCGAACACGTCCTGCCGCATGCGCCTCGCCACGCGCTTGGACACGTTGACCATGATCATATGGATCAGAATCGTCAGGACCGACGAGCCCGCGTAGACCGCGAGCATCCGCACGGCGAAATACGTCACGCGGTCGAAGTTGACCTTCCCCGCGCCCGCGGCGGCCTCGTTGATCGCGCTGCCCGCGAGGCTCGGCCCCAGCAGCGCCAGAATATTGCTGACCGCGCAGAGCAGCGCCACCAGCAGGATCGGCAGCCTGAACGCGCCCAGATACCGGAGCAGGCGGCGGAAGGCGCCCCTGGAGTCCTTGGGCTTAGTCATGATGGAGTCCCGGCGCGCCATCTACTCCACCTCCCCCATCTGCGTGTCGCGGATCTCCCGGTAGACGGGGCACGTGCGCAGCAGCTTCTCGTGGGTGCCCCGGCCGATCATCTCGCCCTCGTCCAGGACGATGATCTCGTCCAGACCCATGATGGAGGAGACCCGCTGGGCGATCACAATCAGGGTGGCGTCCGCATGGTGTTCCCGGATCGCGCGGCGCAGTTCCGCGTCGGTCCGGTAGTCCAGCGCGGAGGACGCGTCGTCCAGGATCAGGATCGAGGGACGGTCGGCCAGCGCGCGGGCAATCAGCAGGCGCTGCTTCTGCCCGCCGGAGAAGTTCCCGCCGTGGATCGCGGCCTCGTGGTCCGCCCCGTCCCCGTAGCCGTATACGAAGTCCGCCGCCTGCGCGTCCTCAAGCGCCTGCCGCAGGCCCGCCTCGTCCACGTCCCGCCCGAAGGTCACGTTCTCGCGGATCGTGTCGGCGAAGATCGCGTCGTTCTGGAACACCGCGCCGAAACGCCGGCGCAATTCATCCGGGTCCCAGGTGCGCACGTCACGGCCGTCCACGAAGACATGCCCCTCGTCCGCGTCGTAGAAGCGCATGAGCAGGTTGATGATGGTCGTTTTGCCGCTGCCGGTGGCGCCGATGATGCCCAGGGAGCCGCCCCGGCGGACGCTGAAATCGATGTCCTTCAGGCACCGCTGCCGCGCGCCGCCCGCAAAGGCTTTCGCGTCCGCCTTCTCCGCGCGCTCCCCGGCCGGATAGCTGAAGGAGACGTGGTCGAAGACAAGATAGCCCTCGCGGTCACAGACCGCGCCCTCCGCCTCCGGCAGGACCGGCAGGTCCTCCGGCATCTCCGCGACCGCGGCGATGCGGGCGGCGGAGGCGTTGGCCTTCGAGAGCATCATGAACACCCGGTTGAGGCCCATGACGCCCATCAGGATCATGTTGAAATACGTCAGGAACGCGAGGATCACGCCCGGCTGCGTGGCGCCGTCGTTCACCCGCCGCGCTCCGATCAGCACGACCAGCGTCAGGCCGATGTTCAGGAACAGCGTCACGATCGGCCCGGGCAGCGCCATGGTGACGCTGGCTTTGATGTCCCGCCGGGCGGTCTCGCTGTTCGCCCCGCCGAAGCGCCGCATCTCGTAGGGCTCCTTCGAGAGCGCTTTCACCACGCGGATGCCCGTGATGTTCTCCCGCATAATGCGCACGAGGCTGTCCATCCCCTGCTGCACCCGGTCGTAGAGCGGGATGCCCTTGGAGGAGACGAACACCACCAGCGCGATCATGATCGGCGCCATGATGCAGAGAATCATCGCCAGGCCGGTGTCCATCGTCAGCGTGATCGCGATGCCGCCCACCAGCATGATGGGCGCCCGGATGCCCAGCGTCTGCACCGCCCGGATGAAGTTCTGCACGTTGTAGGTGTCCGAGGTCATGCGCGAGATCAGCGACGGCAGGCCCACGGTGTCCATCTGCCCACCGGAGAGGTTCAGCGACGCGTGAAAAAGATCCCGCCGGATGCGCAGGATGTTCTCCTTCGCGATGAGGACGGCCATGCGGTTGGCGGTCACGTTGACGAAGCGGACGCAGCAGGCCAGGAGGATCATCGCGCCGCCCCACAGGAGCACCGGCGCGGTCTCCCCGCGCGGAACCACATGGTCCAGCAGATGCTCCATTACATAGGGGATCAGCAGCTCCAGCAGCGTGGCGCTCAGCTTCAGCCCCATGCCCAGCATGATTTTCAGGCGCCAGGCTTTCAGGTATTTCCAAAGATATCTCATACTGTCTTCCTTTTGGATATGATACTGATCTCAGTTTAGAATGCTTATTGTCAACAGGGAGATTTCGCGGCCTGCGGGCCGCGACCAGGGCTTTCCGATCGCCCTGGACCTTCGGCCACATGCTGTTGCTGGATTTGCTATTCTTTCTTGAGATTGGTTTGAGAACTGATTCAGGGAGATTTCGCGGCCTGCGGGCCGCGACCAGGGCTTTCCGATCACCCTGGACCTTCGGCCGCATGCTGTTGCTGGATTTGCTATTCTTTCTTGAGATTGGTATGAGAACTGATTCAGGGAGGTTTCGCGGCCTGCGGGCCGCGGCCAGGGCTTTCCGATCGCCCTGGACCTTCGGCAATGCACTTTTTTGGAGAGGTTTCTGTTTCAGCAGGAGAATTCTGGTCTCCGGCTTGGTCGGAAACAGTATAGCATGAATCAGTGGGATTTACGCCGGTGGGCAGAAAAAAACACCGGCGGTACAGCGCACAGTTCCGGGAAACGGCTTTTCTTTGCGGCGCCGGCGTGTTATACTGTTTTGCGAATCATGCATGACGCGGCAGGGAGTGCGGAAACGATGACTGAGAAAGCGCTGGACAAACGAGGCATGACGGCCAAGGCGCTGTCGGTGGCCTGGCCGGCGATGGCGGAGAGCTTTTTCGTCACGCTCGCGGGCATGATCGACACGATCATGGTCTCCCGGCTCGGCCCTTTCGCGGTCGCGGCGGTGGGCCTGACCGCGCAGCCGAAGTTCATCGGCCTGACGCTCTTTTTCGGCATCAACGTGGCCGTCTCGGCGCTGGTGGCCCGGCGCAAGGGCGAGCAGCGGCGCGAGAACGCCAACCAGATCTTCCTCACCTCGCTGGTTCTGACCCTGATCCTGTGCGCGGTGATCACCGTGCTCTTCGTGGTGCTGTCGCCCCAGATGATGACCCTGGCCGGCAGCAACAGCGACACCCACGAGGCCGCGGTGGAGTATTTCCAGATCATCATGGGCGGCATGGTGTTCAACGTCCTGACCATGGTGATCAACTCCGCCCAGCGCGGCTCCGGCAACACCAAGCTCTCCATGACCACCAACCTGACCAGCAGCGTGGTCAACGTGATCTTCAACTATTTGCTGATTGAGGGCAACCTGGGCTTCCCGGCCTGGGGCATCCGCGGCGCGGCGATCGCCACGGTGCTGGGCACGGTGGTCGCGGCCCTCATGGCGGTGCTCTCGCTGCTGCGGCGCTCCAGCTATATCCAGCTCCCGATGATCCGCGCGAAGCACATGCGCTACAGTCGGCAGGACGCCAAGGATATCTGGAAGCTGGCCTCCAGCACCTCGCTGGAGAACATCGCGATGCGGGTGGGCTTCCTCGCGACGGCCATGATCGCCGCACGGCTGGGCACGGAGGAGTTCGCGGCGCACAACGTCGGCATGAACCTGCTGGGCCTCGGCTTCTCCTTCGCCGACGGCATGCAGGTCGCGGCGATCGCCCTGGCGGGCGAGGCGCTGGGCGCCGGGCAGAAGCAGACCGCGCTCGACTACGGACATATCTGCCAGCGCATCGGCCTGGCCATCTCGGTGCTGCTCTCGCTGGCGCTGCTCTTCGGCGGCCGCTGGTTCTTCGGCCTCTACTTCGAGGACCCCGATATTCTGGAGCTGGGCGTGAAAATCTCGCGCTACACGATGGTGATCGTGCTCCTGCAGATCTCGCAGATCATCTTCACCGGCTGCCTGCGCGCGGCGGGCGATGTGAAATATACGCTGGTCGCGGCATTGATCAGCGTCTCGGGTATCCGGACGCTGATGACGCTCCTGCTGGTCGTGGTGTTCAACCTCGGGCTGGATGGCGTCTGGCTCGGCATCCTCTCGGACCAGCTCTCCCGCTTCCTGCTCATGGGCCGCCGCTTCCGGCAGGGCAACTGGGTCAATCTCAAAATCTGACGGAGGGATTCCATGACCGACTTTTACAGCGAGGACCTGCTCCGCCGGACCCGGGCAAGGGCGCGGAACGCCCGCCTGGCCGGATGGGGCGCGATCCTGGGCGGCCTCGCGGCCTGCGTGATCCTGTGTACGCAGGTGCGTACGGGCAACGCGCAGCGTCTGCTGACCTGGACCGTGGGTATCTCCACCGCGGCGGGCTGGGCGGCGATGGCGCTCCTGCTGGGCGTCTGTCAGCCGGCGGCCGCCCTGGCGAGCCACATGACGGGCATCCGGGAGGAGCCCGTGCAGACGCTGGAGGGGGAGCTCCATCTCTCCCCTCTGACCCGGCAGCTGCCCCGCAGCATTGCCGTGCGGCCGGCGACGCTGACCGACGCCGAGGGCGAGAGGCTCCTGAGCGTGCGCGCGGACTGCGCGGGCGCGCTGCGCGGCGCGGAGCGGGTCCGTGTGCGGGTCGCCCGAAGCTATATCACCGGCTTTGAGGTGCTCCCGTGAGGGCCGTGCGGCGGTTCGCGCCGCTGTTCATCGCCTGGGCGTTCATCAGCCTGATGTTCTGGGGCTGGATCTTCGGCTTTCTCACCGACGCCCCCGCCGCGAACAAGCTCACTCTCTACGCCGACGCGGAGGTCCCCGGCGCTGTGCAGCTGGCGGTTCTCCTGGAGGAGGGCGCCGGCTCCGGCATCCGCATGGCGCAGGTGCACCCCTTCACCTACGCGATGATGGACTCCGCGGGTCTGCGCGCGGCGGACCTCTATCTCGTCCCCGAGCACGACGTGGAGACCTACCGGGACTGGTTTGCCCCGCTGCCCGACGAACTGGCCTCGCTCGCGGAAACACTCGATTCCGTTGATGAGACGCTGGGCCTGCTGGCCTGGGATCCCGACACCCGGCGGGGTCTCGCCCCGGAGTGGGTCGCCTACCCGCAGGAGCGCTGCTGGCTTCTCCTCGGCCGCGAAAGCCTGCACACCGGTACCCGGGACACCGAAGCCCTCGATGCCGTCCGGAGGCTCTACGAACGGTTTCCGGCAGACTGAGCCCGCTTGACAGGCTGGAAAAAATTTGTTATATTGTGTCCATCGAATACCGTCTATCGCCGAATGATCTCAACAATGAAGGGAGAGTCTGTTTCATGAAGAAGTTTGTCGCGCTTGCCCTGGTTCTGGTGCTGGCAATAGGCATCGCCTCCACCGCCCTCGCCTCGACGGAATACAACAGCGATATCCTCAAGGGGCTGGGCTGGAAGTCCGCCTCCATGACCGCCACGGACAGTGACCGGGTCATGACCGGCATGACTGTGCTGGTCTGCTACATGTTCGACTGCGTGAACAGTGCGGACATCATCGACAAGCTGGACCTGTCCGGCACCGCCTACATGGCGGACTGGGGCAGCTGCGTGGATATCTACTATCCGCTCAAGGCCGGCGGCTACCAAAATCTCTTTGTCGGTCCGCTCACCGGTCTGATCTCCGACTACGGCACCTCCAACACGATCAGTACCGCCAAGGATTATGTTCAGGTTTCCATGACCAGCATCACCGCCAGACTGCTGGATTTCGCCAACCAGCTGCAGAACTGAGCATTCCTGATCAAAAGAGCGCTCCCCCGGATTCTGATCCGGGGGAGCGCTCTTTTCTGTGTCTCTTTCTTTTTCAACCTACCGCGGCAACGTTCTCCGCAGCATGTAGGACAGCTGCCGGATGGCGGTCCGCGCGTTTGTGCGCGTGGAGCCTGTGGCGGAACGGATCGGGCAGCAGAAGTTGCCGATGATCGTGACCGAATACCCTGACGTCTGGCGGGAGATGGCCGCGAGGGCGTTGTACAGGGTCTCCGCCCAGCGCAGGTGATAGTCGGAGGTGACGAGCGTGATCGACTCGATCCCCAGGTCCTGCAGGATCCGGAAGGTGTTGACCGCGTTCTCCTCGGTGGTCATCGCCTGCTCGTCGATGTAAATCCGCTCCGGGGCGATCCCGTGCCGCGCGGTCAGATAGTCCCGCATCCGGCCGGCCTCCGTATGGCGCTCGGGGTTGTTCCCGCCCGTCGCGCCGCCGGTGCAGATCAGCACCGCCTCCGGAAACGCCCGGGCCGCAGCGGCAGCGGCGTCGCAGCGCTGGCAGAGCTCCTGCGTCATCTCCCCGTCCCGGAGCTGGTAGCCGAGCACGATGAAGGCGTGTCTGCCGGTGATCTGGAGCTGCGCGGGGTCGTCCGTGCCGAGGAGGAGGAGCTTGAAGCCGGGGTCCAGGTAGATCCTCTTCCAGTGCGCCGCGATGGCGTCCGCCAGCTCGCTGTCCAATGCTGCCGTGTCAGCGTCGATGCGCGTGAGCGCCTCGTCGGAGGGCTGCTCGTACGCGGCCAGCAGGTCCTCGAGCAGGGTGTCGAGGGTGATCACCCGCGCTTCCTCGGCCAGTCCCGTCAGCCCGGCCAGCGTCAGCAGGAACGCCAGCGCCAAGGCCAGCGCTTTTTTCATGCGCTTCACCTCTTTTGGTAATACAATTCTTCCAATATGGGTTTTCAACAGAGGGTTTTCGCGCCTGCGGGCGCGACCAGGGCTTTCCGATCGCCCTGGACCTTCGGCAGCATCCTCTTTTGGTGGCTTGGAGATAGCATACAGCAAAGCCAAAATCTCCAATTCAAGCCGGAACCGCTCAAGCCGCTCGTGCGCCCTCTCCTTCCCTGGAGGGTTCTTCCTGTTCATACGAATTTCAAGTAAAACTACAAATCAAGAAACGGCATGTGACCGAAGGTCCAGGGCGATCGGAAAGCCCTGGTCGCGGCCCGCAGGCCGCGAAATTTCTATGCTGACATTTAGAGCATGATACTGAGATTGGGATAAATAGATAATTGCGCCTGATCGCAGGATCAGACGCAAAGAGAGATTTACTTTTCCTCCAGCGTGAGCTCGAGGGCAGCTTCCACCCTGCCGTCGACCAGCAGCGTGAAGACGTAGATTCCGGCCGGGAGCTCATCGGGATTCTCGCAGTAGCTGTGCAGAAGCGGGGCGGCGTCCAGAGCCCAGCGGTCCTCGCCGCCGGGGGTCAGCGTCACGGTGCCGCGGTAGCGGGAGCGGCTGCCGTCGGGCGTCTCCAGCACCAGCGTCAGTTCCGCCTGCTCCGCCTCCTCCGGCGGATTGACGCGATGAATCAGGATGGGCAGCTCATCGCGGCAGGCCTCGCGGGTCAGCCGGCCGTCGGGCGTCCCCAGGGCGAGCTCCGCGGAGGGCTCCGTTCCGGGCAAAGCCTTGGTTTCGGGCTCTGCCGCGGTCCCGGTCAGCGTGATCCGGGTCTCGCCGGCCAGGGCGCTGCCGATATAGTAGGCGATTTTGTACTCTCCGGGCTTCAGGCCGCCGGAGTAGATCTCGTACTCCTGGAACAGCGGCGTCAGGTCCGTGTTCCAGACATCGCGCTCCATGATCGAGGGCATATAGATGAAGCCCGAGAACTGCGTATAGTAGATCCCGTCCGGCGAGGTGACCACGAAGATCATGTTGTCCTGGATCTCCTCGGTGACCCGGTAGTGGTTGACCACCTGCAGGCAGACCCGCTCGGTGCCGCCGAGGATGCCCTGCACGCTGGCTGTATCGGCGGGCTCGAGCTCCTCGAGGCCGGTGAGCACCACCGCCGGATCCTGGACGCTCATCCAGCACTCCTGGCTGAAGGCGTACTCCGGCCCGACCGCGTCGGTCCTCGGAACCTCCACCGGGATGCCGACCAGTTCAAACAGCCGGCTGTCGATCTCGCTGGCGCTTGCGCTGAGCTCGGCGCTGTACTCCCGCAGGACCACCCGCGGCGTGCTCCCGGGCACCGCCGCATACATCCAGCTGCCGGCCTGGCCGCTGGGGAAGAAGTGCGTCGTGTAATAGTCGTTGACCGGATCGGCGACCCAGATCCGGTAGAATTTGTCGGGCTTTGCGTCCCAGGTCACGGTGACCACGCAGTTCTCCGCCTGGGTATTGAGCTCCGTGACGTAGGTAAAATCCTCGTCCGCGGCGTCCGTGATCCCGTTGAGCACGATCGGCGTGCGGTCGGCGGCCTGCAGCGAGTCCGTGATGCCCGCGGCGTCCACCGCCACATAGAAGCCCTCGCCCTCGCCCCAGCTGCCCAGGACGATGCCGGTCAGGCTTCCCCGCGCGTCGGTGAGCGCGGCGCCGGGGAGCAGCTTGTCCGCGGCCTCAAATGTCAGGCCCGAGCGGCCGTGGATGCTGACCGCGGCCATGCGGGAGACGGGGGAGCGCATAAAGCTCGCGTCCACGAGATAGCCGCTGACCTCGCGGCTGGTCAGGTGCGCACTGCGCGTGCTCAGCGGGTACGCCGCGGACGGGAAGGTGCTCTCGGAGAGCGTCAGCACCGCCAGACCGCTTCCGCCCAGCTCCTCGGCGCCGGTGATGCGCGCGGTATACCCGTCCAGACTCGCCAGCCAGAGCTCCCCGCCGTGATCCAGCGAGGAGGCCACCGTCAGCCAAACGGTCTCCTCCCCGTTGGCGAGCTGGACCGCGTTCGCCCAGGTGTACGCCGCGCCGTTGACGAGGGAGACCAGCCGGCCGACCTCCGCGCTCGCCGCCGTGGTCAGGGCGGTCAGCAGGATTCCCAGCAGCAGGGCGATCCGGTGCTTGATGCTCATGGCCGATGCCTCCTCACAGCGCCTCGCCGCGCTCGATGGCTGCGATCTGGTCAATGCGCCGCTGGTGGCGGCCGCCCTCGAAGGGCGCGGTCAGCCAGTGCCGGGCGATCATCTTCGCCAGATCCACGCCCACGACGCGGGCGCCCATGGTGAGAATATTGCTGTTGTTGTGCCGCTTGGAGAGCTCGGCGGTGTAGACGTCGGAGCAGGTGCACACGCGGGTGCCGGGCACCTTGGAGGCGGCGATGCCGATGCCAACGCCGGTGCCGCAGATCAGGATGCCGCGGTCGCAGCGCCCGTCGGCCACGGCCTTGGCGGCGCGGTAGCCGTAGACGGCGTAGTCACAGCTGACGGGCTCGTTGGTGCCGAAGTCCTCCCACTCGAGTCCCAGCTCGTCGAGCAGGGACATGATCTCCTGCTTGAGCGCGATTCCGGTATGGTCACAGGCCAGTGCGATCATGCGCAGGTCCTCCTTATTTCTGAATGAACTGTTCGAGCCACTGGTTGACGAACGCGCCCCAGCGCTGCATGCCCTCGCGGTTCGGGACATTCTCATCGTCCGGGAGCGCAAAGCTCTCGGGATCCTCGCCGGCAAAGCTGTCGCGCAGGTCGAGCACGGTGGTGGCTTCCATCATGCTGGCCTGCAGGCGGACGGTCTCGCGGTAGTTCTCCGGGGCGTAGGCCGGGAGCAGCACCGCCAGCTTCGCGTCGGGCCAGATCCGGTGCAGCCGGGTCAGCGTCAGCGCGACGCCGCGGGCGACGGACGCGGGCTGCTGGGTCAGCTGGCTCTCGCTGGAGCGGGACAGCGGTCCCTGCTGCAGCCCGGGATCCTCCTCGCCGACCAGGACCAGGATCACGTCCGGCGCGGAGAAGGTGCGGATACGGGTCTCATACCACGGCGCGTCCGGATCGTCCGCCTCCATCGCGAAGGAGGCGCCGGCGGGCAGGATCGAGACCTGCTTGCGCGCGTTCTGCAGCTGGGAATACCACAGGTGGGCCGGAATCTGGACATCCCCCGCGGGGTAAGTCTCGCCGCCGGCGCCCTGGAGCGCGCTCAGCGAGTCACCCAGGATTGTGACCTGCAGCGTGCCGGTCTTGCGCTCCTCCGCCGGGATCTCCTCGGGCGTCCACGCGGGCTCCATCTCCACCGGCATCGCCTGTACGATCACCACCTGCGGGGTCTCCACAGGTTCTTCGGTGGGTTCCGGAGTGGGTTCAGGAGTCGGTTCCGGTGTGGGCTCGGGAGTCGGCTCCGGAGTGGGTTCGGGAGTGGGCTCAGGCGTGGGCTCGGGAGTCGGTTCCGGAGTGGGTTCGGGAGTCGGCTCCGGAGTGGGTTCCGGAGTCGGTTCCGGTGTGGGCTCGGGAGTCGGCTCCGGAGTGGGCTCCGGTGTGGGTTCGGGAGTGGGTTCAGGAGTAGGCTCGGGAGTCGGTTCCGGAGTGGGTTCCGGAGTGGGTTCGGGAGTCGGCTCTGGAGTGGGTTCCGGTGTGGGTTCGGGAGTCGGCTCCGGAGTGGGCTCGCGAGTCGGTTCCGGAGTGGGTTCAGGAGTGGGTTCCGGAGTGGGTTCGGGAGTCGGTTCCGGAGTGGGTTCGGGCGTGGGTTCCTCGGTGGGCTCCGGTGTTGGCTCTTCGGTCGGTTCCGGAGTCGGCTCTTCGGTCGGTTCCGGAGTCGGCTCTTCCGTGGGTTCCGGCGTGGGCTCCTCGGTGGGTTCCGGCGTCGGTTCCTCGGTGGCCTCGGCAGTCTCCGTCTCGACCTCATCGTCGGTCAGGAGTACATCTTCTTCAATATATTCCACTTCCTCAGTGGGTTCAGGTATGGGTTCCTCCGTGGGTTCGGGAGTCGGCTCTTCCGTCGGTTCGGGAGTCGGCTCCTCTGTCGGCTCGGGGGTCGGTTCCTCCGTGGGCTCGGGAGTCGGCTCCTCCGTCGGTTCGGAGGTCGGTTCCTCGGTGGGCTCCGGTGTGGGTTCCTCCGTCGGTTCGGGGGTTGGCGTAAAAGTCGCCGTGGCGGCGATCTGCTGCGCCTCTCTCATGCGTTTGGCATCCTGCTTGTTCATTTGAAGGTAGAGGAAAACCAGCGCTGCCGCCAGCAGCACAATCAGAGCGTCCATGATCAGCTGCCGGGTACGAGATCCGCCCTTCCCACTCATCGGTGATCGACTCCTTACTCATATTGGAACGCGCTTTGCGATTCCATGCAAAATCAATGGTTTTCGGCTGCGAAACCTTCTTTATTATGCCGTATTCACCCGTACTTGTCAAGGTGCGGAAGCCTTGTGCGAAATGGCCGGAAGCCTCCCGAATCTGGCAAGGCCGAAAGCCGAAAATTGACCGGATTTGCCCTTGATTTTCCGGGTGAAATGATGTAAAATTTTTGTGTTCTCTTCGAGAACGTTCGTGTTTTTGGGAGAACGGGGAGGGGCGCTGCCCCTATGTTTCTTTCCTGGAGAGGGAAAAAGGAGGATCATTCATGAAAAAGTGGACTATCGTTCTGGCAGTCGTCGCGGTGATCGCGCTGGCTTTCGGCGTCTTCTCCTTCGTCCAGAAGGGCGACGTGCAGAAGAAGCTGGACGAGGCGACCGGCAAAGTGACCGAGCTGACCAGCCAGATTGCTGACCTGAAGACCCAGGCTGAGACCGCCGCGGCCGATCTCACCGCCAAGACCACCGAGCTGGACGGCGTGAAGGCCGAGCTCGAGGGCGTCAAGGCCGAGCTGGAGACCGCCAAGGCCGATCTCGCGGCTGCCACCGCTCCCGTTGCGGAAGCCGTTGAGGAGACTGTCGAGAACGTGACCGAGGCTGTCGAGGGTGCCGTTGAGGGCGCCACCGAGGCTGTTGCCGACGTTGCCGCGACCGTGACCGAGACTGCCACCGAGGCCGTCGAGACTGTGACCGAGACCGCTGAGGCCGCCGTTGAGGGCGCCACCGAGGCTGCTGCCGACGTCGCCGAGACCGTGACCGAGACCGCCGAGAGCGCCGTTGAGGCCGCCACCGGGGCTGTTGAGGGTGTTGTGGCCGCCGTGGCCGGCGACACCGCCGAGCCCGAGAAGAAGGCCGTCAAGGTCGGCTTCATCTTCCTGCACGACGAGAACTCCACCTATGACCTCAACTTCCTGAACGCTGCCAAGGAAGCCTGCGAGGCGCTGGGCGTCGAGTATGTGATCAAGACCAACATCGACGAGGGCGAGGCCTGCTACCAGACCGCCGCCGAGCTCGTGGACGAGGGCTGCAACGTGGTCTTCGCCGACTCCTTCGGCCATGAGTCCTTCATGATCCAGGCCGCCAAGGAATTCCCCGAGGTGCAGTTCTGCCATGCCACCGGCGTGCGCGCGCACACCGAGAACCTGGCCAACTATCACAACGCTTTCGCCTCCATCTACGAAGGCCGTTTCCTGGCGGGCGTGGCCGCCGGCCTGAAGCTCAACGAGATGATCGAGTCCGGCAAGATCACGGCCGAGCAGGCCAAGATCGGCTACGTGGGCGCCTATCCCTATGCCGAGGTGAAGTCCGGCTACACCAGCTTCTTCCTGGGCGTGCGCTCCGTGTGCCCCTCCGTGACCATGGAAGTGACCTTCACCAACTCCTGGTATGACGAGGCCCTGGAGAAGGAAGGCGCCAACCAGCTGATGGACAACGGCTGCGTCCTGATCTCCCAGCACGCCGACTCCATGGGCGCCCCCACCGCCTGCGAGACCCGCGAGGTTCCGAACGTGTCCTACAACGGCTCCACCGTGGCTGCCTGCCCCAAGACCTTCATCGTGTCCTCCCGCATCAACTGGGTGCCCTACATGAAGTACATGATCGAGTGCGTGCAGAAGGGCGAGGCCATTGACGTGGACTGGACCGGCACCATCGAGACCGGCTCCGTGGAGCTCTCCGACGTGAACGAGCAGGCCGCGGCCGTCGGCACCGTCGAGAAGCTGGCGGAAGTCAAGGCCGGCCTGCTGGACGGCTCCGTCAAGGTCTTCAACACCGCTGCATTCACCAAGGGCGGCGAGGCCGTGACCACCTACCTGGCCGACGTGGACGACATGGGCGACTTCGTGGGTGAGACCGAGGTCATCGTGGACGGCGTGTTTGCGGAGTCCAAGTTCCGTTCCGCGCCCTACTTCGACATCGACATCGACGGCATCACCATCCTGGGAAGCGGCAACTGATCCGCGATTCTTCAGCCTGTCCCGGTCTTCTCGGCCGGGACAGCGCTTTTTCCTTTTAAGCCCCCTTACAGCCCTTGGAGGTGAGCCCATGGAGACGAACGTGCCGGCCGTCCGCCTGCGCAACATCACGAAATACTTCGGGGAGACCGCGGCCAACCACCACGTGGATCTGGACATCTACCGCGGCGAGGTCCTGGCCCTGCTGGGCGAGAACGGCAGCGGCAAGACCACGCTGATGAACATGCTCTCCGGCATCTATTTCCCGGACGACGGGTCCATTGAGATCGACGGCGTGCCCGTGGTCATCGACTCCCCAGGCAAGGCGATCAAGCTGGGCATCGGCATGATCCACCAGCATTTCAAGCTCGTGGACGTGCTGACCGCGGCCGAGAACATCGAGCTGGGCCTGAGCGGCCGGCTGGACCTGCGCCAGGCCTCGAAGCGGATCCGCGAGATCGCCTCCAGCTACGGGTTTGACGTCGACCCCGACCAGAAGGTCTACGACATGTCCGTCTCCCAGAAGCAGACGGTGGAGATCCTGAAGGTGCTCTACCGCGGCGCGGACATCCTGATCCTGGACGAGCCCACCGCCGTGCTCACCCCGCAGGAGACCGAGAAGCTCTTCGCCGTGCTGCGCGCCATGCGCGACGACGGCAAGGCCATCGTCATCATCACCCACAAGATGAACGAGGTGCTCTCGATCTCCGACCGCGTGGCGGTGCTCCGCAAGGGCGAGTACGTGGGCAGCATGGAGACCGCCCAGACCACCGCGCAGGAGATGACCGACCGCATGGTCGGCCACGCGGTGAGCCTGAACATCGAGCGCCCGGAGCCGGTCAATCCGATGCCCCGCATCCGGGTGGACGGCCTGACGGTCTGCAACGAGCTGGGCGTCAAGCGCCTGGACAACGTCTCCTTCACGATCAACAGCGGCGAGATCCTCGGCATTGCGGGCATCGCGGGCTCCGGACAGAAGGAGCTGCTCGAGGCCATCGCCGGCCTTCAGCCGGTGCAGTCCGGCAGCGTCTGCTATATCGATGACAACGGAAATCCGGAGGAGCTGCTCGGCAAGGATCCGCTGGAGATCGCGGCGCTGGGCGTCGCGCTGTCCTTCGTGCCCGAGGACCGGCTCGGCATGGGCCTCGTGGGCAACATGGACCTGAATGACAACATGATGCTGCGCACCTACCGCATGGGTCCCCTGCCGATCACCGACCGCAAGACGCCCCACCACATCGCCGAGAAGGTGGTCAAGGAGCTGGACGTCTCCACGCCGAGCCTCACCACCCCTGTCCGGAACCTCTCCGGCGGCAATGTGCAGAAGGTGCTGGTCGGCCGGGAGATCACCTCGGCGCCGCGCGTGCTGCTGACCGCCTACGCCGTGCGCGGCCTGGACATCAACTCCTCCTACGTCATCTATGACCTGCTGAACAAGCAGAAGAAGGAAGGCGTGGCGGTGGTTTACGTAGGCGAGGACCTGGATGTGCTGCTGGAGCTGGCGGACCGCATTCTCGTACTCTGCGGCGGCAAGGTATCCGGCATCGTGCCGGGCCGCGGTGCGACCAAGGAGCAGGTCGGCCTGATGATGACACGGACGGAGGGAGGGACGGAAGCATGACGGCATACGCGGAAAAACGGGAACCCCTGTTTCACCTCTCCCGCAGGACGAATCTGCCCTGGTGGCGGGCCTGGCTCATGCGGGCGGGCGCCATCGTGGCGGCGCTGCTGTTCTGCGCGCTCCTGTGCGTGCTGGTGACCGGCACGAGCCCCCTCCAGATCGGCAGCGCAGTGTTCGACGCCTCCTTCAAGTCGCCCCGCAAGACCTGGGTCATGCTGCACTCCACGTCGATCCTCCTGTGCATCTCGCTGGCGGTGACGCCCGCCTTCCGGATGCGCTTCTGGAACGTGGGCGGCGAGGGACAGGCGCTGATGGGCTGCCTGGCCTCGGCGGCCTGCATGATCCTCCTGCGCGGAAAGATGTCCAGCGGGATGGTCATCCTCTGCTCGCTGCTGGCCAGCATCCTGATGGGCGGGCTGTGGGGCATGATCCCGGCGTTCTTCAAGGCGCGCTGGAGCACCAACGAGACGCTGTTCACCCTGATGATGAACTATATCGCGACGCAGCTGGTGGCCTTCTTCTGCGTGGTATGGGAGAGCCCCAAGGGCTCCGGCCAGATCGGCATCATCAACCAGCGCGCGCCCTTTGAGGGAGTCGGCTGGCTGCCGGAAGTGTGGCCGCCCTTCCTGCAGAACCTCATGCCCGGCGGCCAGAAGTATCTGCTGAATATCCTGATCGTGGCCGCCCTGTGCGTGGCGATGTTCTTCTACCTGAACTACTCCAAGCACGGCTTTGAGCTCTCCGTGGTCGGCGAGAGCGAGCGTACCGCGCACTACCTGGGCATCAAGGTCGGCCGGGTCATCATCCGGACGATGCTCTTCTCCGGCGCGCTGTGCGGCCTGACCGGCTTCCTGCTGACCGCCGGCAACGACCACACGCTGACCACCACGCTGATCGACGGCCGCGGCTTCACGGCCGTGATGGTCTCCTGGCTGGCGAAGTTCAACCCGCTGTGGATGATCCTGACGAGCTTCCTGCTGGTCTTCCTCGACCGCGGCGCGGGCGAGATCTCCACGCAGTTCGGCCTCAACGAGTCCTTCTCGGACATCCTCACGGGCGTCATCCTGTTCTTCATCATCGGCAGCGAGTTCCTGATCCGCTACCGGATCAGCCTCCGCCACCGTCACAAGGGAGGGGAAGATCTTGGCTGAGATTCTGGCCTGGCTGGTATCCTTCATTCCCCGCGCGGTGGTGCAGGGCATCCCGCTGCTGTTCGGCTCCACGGGCGAGACGCTGACGGAGAAGAGCGGCAACCTAAACCTGGGCATTCCCGGCGTCATGTACGTCGGCGGCATCTCCGGGGTCATCGGCGCCTTCTTCTATGATCAGAGCGTGCGCGCTTCCGCCACGGTGGACGGTGTGCTCGACAACGCGCTGTACATAAGCCGCCTGAACCCCGTGCTCTCCATCTGCGTGCCCTTTTTCTCCTGCCTGCTGGGCGCGCTGCTGATGGGCCTCCTGTACTGCTTCCTGACGGTCACGCTGCGCGCGAACCAGAACGTGACGGGCCTCGCGCTGACCACCTTCGGCGTGGGCATCGGCAACTTCTTCGGCGGCTCGCTGATCAAGCTCTCGGGCAGCGCGGTGCCCTCCATCGCCCTGACCAATATCAGCGCCTACTTCCACAATCCGATCCTCTACGCGCCCTGGCAGGGGGATTTCGGGAAGGTCTTCCTCTCCTACGGCTGGCTCGCCTACCTGGCCATCGCGGTGGCGCTCGCGGCCTCGTATGTGCTGCGGCGGACGCGCATGGGCCTGCATCTGCGCGCGGTCGGCGAGAACCCGGCCACGGCGGACGCCGCGGGCATCCACGTCGCGGGTTACAAGTACGGCGCGACCTGTATCGGCTCGATGATCGCGGGTCTGGGCGGCCTGTACTACGTCATGGACTACGCCAGCGGCGTCTGGTCCAACAACGCCTTCGGCGACCGCGGCTGGCTGGCCATCGCGCTGGTCATCTTCACGATCTGGCGGCCGAACGTCGGCGTCCTGGCGTCCTTCCTCTTCGGAGGCCTGTACATCCTGCACATGTACATCCCCACCGGCACGAACCTGGCGGTGAAGGAGCTGTACAAGATGGCGCCCTACGTGGTGACGCTGCTGGTGCTGATCCTCACCAGCCTGCGCAACCAGCGCGAGAAGCAGCCGCCGCAGCACCTCGGCCTGCCGTATTTCCGGGAGGAGCGGTGACCCGAAAACTTTCAAAAAAAATTTTACAGACGTAAAAATTTTAGAAGGAATTCTAAAAGTTACGGCGAAAACAGAAGGTTGATTCATTAGGGTATCAGGCACCGGAGGAGGCTGGCTATGCCGCTGGAAATCGCGCCCCACGCGGGCTTCTGCATGGGCGTGCGGCGGGCTGTGGACGCCGCCCAGGTGATCTGTGAGTCCGGCACCCCCTCCTGTACGCTGGGGGAGCTGATCCACAATCCCCAGGTGGTGGAGGAGCTGCGCCGCCGGGGCATGCCGCCGATCGGGGAGCCCTCGGAGGCCGCCGGACGGCAGGTGCTGATCCGCAGCCACGGCGTCGCGCCGCAGGTGCTGCGGGAGCTCGAGGCGCTGGGCTGCAAGGTCCAGGACCTGACCTGCCCCTTCGTGGATCGGCTGCACCGGATTGTGGCGGAGGCCACCGCCGGCGGCAAGCCGGTCATCGTCGTCGGGGAGCGCGCGCATCCCGAGGTTGTGGGGACCGTCGGCTGGGCACAGGGCCCGGCCTGGGTGGTTGCCACGGCGGAGGAGGCGGCCGCGCTGCCGGAGATGGACGAGGCCACGGTCTGCGCCCAGACCACCTTTCCCCCGGACCGGTGGGAGGAGATTCTCCGGGTGCTGGAGACCCGCGTGAAGCACCTCGCCCGGCAGAACACCATCTGTTCCGCCACCCATCAGCGCCAGCAGGAGGCGCGGGAGCTGGCGGCGCGCTCGGACGCCATGATCGTCGTGGGCGGCCGGCACAGCGCGAACACCCGGAAGCTCTATGAATCCTGCAGGGCTCTGTGCCCGCGAACCATTTTGGTAGAGTGCGCGGCGGAGATTCCGCCTGCCTTTGCAAATATACATTCCGACAGGATCGGAATGACCGCCGGAGCATCCACGCCCGACGGGACACTGAAGGAGGTTGTCACTGCCATGACTGACAACGAGAACATGAACCCCGTTACCCCCGAGGAGACGACCCAGAGTGAGTTCGAAGCGGGAATCGAATCCACGATGCGTCGCTACCGGACCGGCCAGACGGTCACCGGCACGGTGATTTCTGTTGGCCCGGAGATCATCATCGTCAACATCGGCGGCAAGTCCGACGGCTTGCTGAAGGTCGCTGACTGCACCGAGGAAGGTGTGAAGGAAGGCGACGAGATCGAGGTTGAGATCGTCCGCGTGAACGATGGCGAGGGCAACGTGGTCCTCTCCCAGCGCAATGTGGTGAACCGCAAGGCGTGGGAGGCGCTGATGGCGAAGTACAATGCCGGCGAGATCGTCGACGGCGTTGGCAAGGAGGTCGTCAGAGGCGGTCTGTTGGCGGATGTCGGCGGTGTGCGTGCTTTTGTCCCCGCCAGCCATCTGGCCAACCACTACGTTGAGAAGATCGGCGAGTTCGTCGGCAAGGACATGCGCCTGAAGATCATCGAGGTCGATGAGAAGAAAAAGCGCGTGGTCGCCAGCCGCCGCGAGGCCATCAAGGAAGAGAACGAGGCCCGCAAGAAGGAAGCCTGGGACCGCCTGGAGGAGGGCATGGTCATCACCGGCGAAGTCCGCCGTCTGGTGGAATTCGGCGCCTTCGTCGACGTCGGCGGCGTGGACGGCCTGATCCATATCACCGACCTGAGCTGGAGCCGCGTGAAGGAAGCCAGCGAGGTGGTCAAGCCCGGCCAGCGCATCCAGGTGAAGGTGCTGAAGCTGGATCCCGCCCGCGGCCGTATCTCCCTGGGCTACAAGCAGCTGCTGCCCCAGCCCTGGGACAATGTCGAGGAGCGCTATCCCGTGGACTCCATCGTGGCCGGCAAGGTGGTCCGCATCACCGATTTCGGCTGCTTTGTGGAGCTGGAGCGCGGCCTGGACGGTCTGGTGCACATCTCCCAGTGCGCGCCGAACAAGATCGCCAAGGTCGAGGACGCCGTCCAGGTCGGCCAGGAAGTGCATGTGAAGGTGCTCTCTGTGGATCCCGCCCAGAAGCGCATCTCGCTGTCCATCCGGCAGGCGCTGGAGGACGAGGCGATGGACGAAGCCGCGCTGGATCTGCCGGTGGATGAGCCCGCCGCCGAGCCCGTGGAAACCGCGGAAGCCGCTCCCGAGGCGCCCGCCGAGCCCGAGGCCTGAGAACGAGTTCGCTCACAGGGCCCCTGAAAAAACCAGGGGCCTTGTTTGCGTGAGGAGAATGCGATGACTGTGCAGTCCGGAAAGTGTGTGATTCTGGCCGCCCGCTGGCAGGGCGAGGAGGCGGCGTTCCTCTCCCCCGGGGAGGGCGATCTGCTGCTGTGCGCGGACGCGGGCTATGTCCGGGCGCGCGCTTTCGGCTGGACGCCCGCGCTGACGATCGGCGACTGGGACTCGCTGCCGCTCGGGACAGAGGTGCAGGGACCGCGTCGGACGGTTCCAGCCCACAAGGACGACACGGATACCGCCCTGTGCGTGCAGGAGGGCCGCGCCCGCGGCTACCGGCATTTCCGCGTGGGCGGCGGCCTGGGCGGGCGGCTGGACCACACCCTCGCGAATCTGCAGCTGGCGGCGGACTGCGCCCTGCGCGGCGAGTCCCTGTGGCTGTGCGACACCCTGAACCGTGTCACCGTGCTGGCCCCCGGCGAGTACATCCTGCCCCGGATGCCGGACCGCAAGCTCTCCCTGCTGGCCTTCAGCGAGCATGTGCGCGGCGTCACCCTCCGCGGCACCGAGTGGGAGCTGACCGACGCGGAGCTCCACAGCCGCGTCCCCCTGGGCGTCAGCAACGAGTGGCGCGCCGATGCCGCCCGCCTCTCCTTCCGGGAGGGCCTGCTGCTTTTCCTGGCGTCGGGGGAGGAAGAGACGGAGAGATAATACTATTTCCCATCTAAAACATAGACACAATCCATTGCCTGCCAGTGATACTGTGAATGACGCTGGCAGGCAAATCATTAATGACGGAACAGAGGCGGTCAACAACATGATCCAAGGTTTTGAAAACCTCATTTCGAAAGCCCCGCTTTCGGATTTCCTTCCAGATTTGTTCAATGGGATTCATCTCCGGCGTATAGGGTGGGATAAAGGTCAGCGTGATTCGATCCGGAATTTCCAGTGAATTGGATTTATGCCACATAGCTCCATCACAGACCAGCACAATTTGGTCGTTTGGGTATGCCTTGGCCAAATCAGCCAGGAATACGTTCATACAGTCTGTATTGCAGTACGGGAGAACGAGAAAGAAACTGTTCCCATCCCGCGGCTCCACCGCGCCATACGCGTATCGGTATTCCCGTATATGGTGGCATGGGACAGCCGGTCGGATTCCTTTCCTGCACCAGCA
>JAFWQU010000014.1 GCA_017508975.1 Clostridia bacterium
GATCTTTCCGTAGCCGTGAATGTAGGGCAGCAGTTTCGGAATGCCGAACAACGGCAGGGAGACGTGCTCGGGATCTTTTTTACTCATGAGCGTCCTCCTTTCCGTTTCCGGACTGGATCTTGTAGATCTGCCGGTAGACGCCTTCCTTCCGGATCAGTTCCCCGTGTGTTCCCGCCTGAACGATCCTTCCTTTTTCCATCACGATGATCAGGTCCGCTTTGGACAGGGTGGTGATGCGGTGTGAGATCAGGATAATGCTGGCGCTGCCGAAGCGCTCCTCCAGGGAGCGGCGGATCTTCGCATCCGTCTCCGTATCCACAGCGGAGAGGGAATCGTCGAAGATCATGATGGGTGTATCCTGCGCCAGGGTCCGGGCGATGGCCGAAACGCTGCTTCTGGCCGCCGGAGAGGGTCACGCCCCGCTCGCCGACGACGGTCTCGTAGCCCTTCTCCGCGCGCTTGATGAAGCCCGCGGCGGAGGCGATGTTCACGGCGCGCTCGATGCTCTCCTCGCTCGGGTGCTTCTGGACGATGCCCACGTTCTCGCGGATCGTGCGGCTGTAGAGGAAGGGCTCCTGCAGGACGAGCCCCACCCGGCTGCGCAGCCAGGCGCGGTCGATGTGGTCCAGAGGCACGCCGCCGATGGAGATCATGCCGCCGGTGGGCTCATAGAGGCGCTGAAGCAGGAGCATCAGCGTGGACTTGCCGCTGCCGGTGGCGCCGAGCACCGCGACGGTCTTTCCCGCGGGGATCGTGAAGGAGACGTCCTTCAGGACCGGCACGCCGTCGTCGGGATAGGCGAAGGAGACGTGGTCGAAGACGATGTCCCCGGAGAGGTCCGGCTTCAGGGCGTCGGGCTCCGGCGGCTCCTCGGGCGCGTCCAGGATCGTCCGGATGCGCTCCATGGCGACCACGCTCTTGCCGGTCTCGGAGAGGGTGCGGCCCAATTGCCGGATGGGCCAGAGCAGCTGGCTGACGTAGCTGGTGAAGAGCACGAGGCTGCCCACGGTGATCTCGCCGCGGATGGCCAGCAGCGTGCAGACCAGCAGGGTGATGGCCTGCTGCAGCATCGAGAGCATGTCGCCGCCGCCCCAGTAGATGGAGAGCAGGTCGATCAGGCGCCGGCTCTTGCGCCGGTAGTCCTCGGACACGGCGTCGAACTTTTCGACCTCGCGCTCCTGCTGCCCGAAGGCACGCACCACGCGGACGCCGGAGAGGTTCTCCTGCAGGACCGCGCTCATGCGGCCCTCGGACTCGTCGGCCTCGCGGAAGTTCTTCTGCACCATGCGGAAGAACCAGGCCGCGAACGCGAACAGGAAGGGCACCAGCACCAGGCTGATCAGCGTCAGGGACACGCTGCGCCGCAGCAGGATCACCAGCGCCACCGCGACCATCAGGAGGGCGTTGAAAATCTCCATCAGCTGGGCGGCCAGGAAGCGCCGGACGGTGTCCACGTCCGAGGTGCAGCGCTGGATCAGGTCGCCGGTCTCCGCCTTGACGTGCCAGGCGAAGGGCAGGCGCTGCAGGTGCCCGTAGAGCTGCTCGCGCAGGTCGCGGGCCACGCCCTCGCTGGCGACGGCGTTGAGGCGCCCCTTGAAGTAGCTGAACAGGCCGTTGAGCAGGTGCAGCGCGATCAGCGCGATGCCCAGCGCCCAGAGGTTCTCCCGCAGCCAGCTCCGGCAGACGCCGAAGCTTCGCAGGAGGTTCGCCAGCGGCGCGGAGAGGCTGGTCGGCTTGCCCGACAGCACACAGTCGATGGTCTCCGCCAGCAGAAGCGGGGTCACAAAGCCCAGCAGCACCACCGCGACGGTGGAGAGCAGCGCGCCCGCGAAGGCGCCCCGGTAGCGCGCGGCCATGCGCAGGATGTCCCGCATGGCCCCAGATTGTTTCTTCATCGTGATTGAACCTCCCATGGGCAGAAAAAAACCGGCCGCATTCGTTCCACGCGGCCGGATAAGAGGGCATGCCAAGGGCGCGCTCAAGCGCCCCGTCTGCTCCCCGCAAGGGCCGCACCGGGTACAAACAGATCTGCGATAGCAACTCTCATAGTCATCCGGACAGCCCCCTTTCTTCAAAATTCTTCCTCAGCATACAGGAATCATGCCCTTTTGTCAAGCCCAACCATCAAAACTCCGGTGAGTATTTCTTGCTTTTTCGGACAGCGTTCTCTCCGTGAAGGGGAGAGACCGGTCACTTCACGGGCTTGAGCCCGCTGCTGAGGACGTAGCCCGCCTCGCCGCCGGCGCGCACGAGCGCCCACTTCTCGCCTCGCAGCAGCACCTCCACGGTTGCGCCGGACTTCAGCGTGCGGAGTTTTTCAGAGCTGCTGGAAGGGCCGCTGCGCAGGGTGAGGGAACGGGTGGTTTTCGCCTCCCAGACCGCGGGGTCGATCGGCTCCAGGACCGGCTTCGTGCCCTCCTCCCGGACCGCGACGATCTCCCCGCTGTCCAGGTGCACGATGAAAGTGTTCACGTCGGTCCGGACCCCGACCACCGTGCCCTCGTCTCCGTCGGAGACGGGGACCTGGCTGTAGCGGGTCGTTTTTTCGAGCCGGAACCGCACCCGGACGCGCGCGTCCGCCGCCTCCTCCGGGTCCCGGGTCAGGTAGGCGGACTGGACAAAACCGGTGATGCCCCAGGTGCCCGCCTCTCCGTAGAGCGCGATCTCGGTCCAGCCGCCGAAGCTCGACACGATCTGCACCCGGACGCCGGAGCAGAGCTTGTTCTCGGCACGGCTGTCCTTCTCGGCCATGCTCCGGACGTTCAGCCGGTTCAGGGGGTGATCGGTCTTCACCACCGCCGTGGGCACCGTGTGGTCGCCCGCGGGGTCGAGATAACGCGACTCGATGAAGCCGCCGTAGCCGTAGCCCTTCTCCATGTCCGAGATCCGGGCTACCTGCGCCCAGCCGTCCAGGTCACGCAGGATATACACGGTGCTGCCGTTCCGGATGGAGCCGTAAAAAGAGTCGACGCTGACGCCGCCCGCGGAGCTGGCGAGCCGGATCTGGCTGCTCTCCAGGTACACCGCTGCCTCCGTGAGTCCGGTCAGGCCGAAGTCCGGCCTGCCGGTTTCGGGGAAGGTTAGGTCCCGCACCTTGCGCAGCGCGCTCTTGGCCACAAAGCCCGTGCCGTCGATGAAATAGTCCTGGCCGAACTCGCCGCAGACCACGACGAGCGTTCCGCGGCGGTGCTCCAGGAGCAGTCGCTTGTGCCCGGTTCCGGTGTAGACCTTTGCGTACTCGGGGACGACCTCCGCCAGGAAGCAGCTGCACGGCACCTGGTCCGCGCCCCGGTCCCGCGGGGATTCGATGTTCCCGGGCAGCCGTTTCATCGCCTGCTCCGGGTTGAGCCAGACCGTCGTGTCGCGGGTCAGGCGGCAGGAGTGCCGCCCGTGCGCCCCGTCGAGCGACAGCTCGCTCGTGAACCCGTTGTAGAGGATCCCCGCCTGTTTCCGCCCGCCGGAGGCCGTGTAGACCGGGACGCCCTCCCCGTCCGCCGCCACAATCAGCGGATAGCTTCCGGCACGCGCCCCGCCCGCCAGGGACAGCAGAAGAATCGTCATCAGCAGGAAAGCTCCGAGTCTTGTTCTGTTTTTCACGCCTGATGCACCTCCCGGGAATGTCTTCAATTATTTAAACGCCGGAGGAGCCCAACTTGTTCCGATGTCCGGATATTTTTTGCCGTGCCGCTCTCTGAAATGGCATCATAAATACAGATCTCGGAATGTCAGCAGAGGGATTTCGCGGCCTGCGGGCCGCGACCAGGGCTTTCCGATCGCCCTGGACCTTCGGCAGCATCCTCTTTTGGAGGCTCGGGGATAGCTTGGCAAAGACGGCCCCTCCGCCCTTCGGGCACCTCCCCAGCAAGCTGGGGCGGCACAGGTTACTGGACAAAGCTGGCCCATATACTCCAAAAGAGTGCATCCCCGAAGAGCCCAGAGGCGATCGGAAAGCCTCTGGTCGCGGCCCGCAGGCCGCGAAATCTCTCTCTTGACAATAAGCATTCTAAACTGAGATCAGTATCAGGAAATACTTCACAAAAACCTCCTCCGCGGGGGAGGAGGCGTCGGAAAGTCCGGTATCAGTCGGGCAGCCTGCGCAGATAGAAGACGGCGGCAACCTCGCCGCTGGCGTTGCTGGCGGTGGCCAGGAAGAGGGTGTCATCGGTCGTCTTGCTGAGCTTGACAATGCTGTATTCCTTGTCCAGACCCAGGCAGTTTCTCCGCATGAACTGGTTGTTGGGCGTGACGTCGGTGGTCAGGCAGCCGTCGGTGAACTCGGTGACAAAGGTTTCGCTTTCCTCGCCCTGGGTAATCTCCGCCTCGGCGAAGTCCACGCGCACGGTCAGCACATTGTCCTCGTTCGGCAGCACGGCGCGGGTGTCGTCCATCGTCCAGGCCAGCTGATACCTGCCGTAGAACTCGTCCTCCACCGCGGCCTCCGCGGCCTCAGGCAGCTGCATGATCTGGTTCTCGCGGATGAAGGTGTAGGTGGAGTAGGCGGCACCGGTTAAGCCCTTCAGACCGTCCTTCACATATTCGACGATCAGTTCGCCGTCGGCCGTCAGGGTGCACTTCGGATCGACGTTCAGGGCCTCGGTGCTGCCCGTGTTCAGCCGCATGGCCATCTTGTCGCTGTCGATGACCCAGGTGAAGGACTGCTCC
Source organism: Clostridia bacterium (assembly GCA_017508975.1). Lineage (GTDB taxonomy): Bacteria > Bacillota > Clostridia > Christensenellales > Aristaeellaceae > RUG11272. The sequence goes on from JAFWQU010000014.1 coordinate 4,663, forward strand.
GTCCCGTTGATGACCAGCACGCCGCTCTTGTCGCGGTTGATGTCCAGATGGATATCGCCGGTGGGGTTGTACGAGAGGTTGCCGGACTCCGCGTACACGCCGTACCAGGTGCCGACCACCTTGCCGGGACCGATCTCCACAAGTACCGGTTCGGCAGCTTCGATATCGAGGGCGGGCTCCTCCTCGGCGACCAGATTGTCCGTATCCTCCGCGAATACGGCGAAGGCGGTCAGCGCCAGCATCAGAGCCAGCAGCAGTGCAGCAAGCTTTTTCATTTTCCGTGAATCCTCCTTATTCTGTTTTGCGGGGAGCACTCCGGCCCCGCTTGATGATGTGCAGAGTATAGCATCGGAGCGTCTATTTGTCAATTCATACTATATACTCCCCGGAACTTGCGCTGGAGATAGCCGATGTAGCACCGGGGCTCGAAGGGCTCCACCCCGGCGCTCCTCAGGAGCTCCGCGGGGCGCAGGAGCTTGCCGTAGCGGTGCAGGTGCTCCCGCAGCCAGGCCGTGACCGGCGCCAGGTCGCCCGCGGCGACGGAACCCCACACGTCCACCTCCCGCTCCATGGCGGCGAGAATCTGAACGCCGTAGGCGCTGCCCAGAGCGTAGCTGGGGAAATAGCCGAAGGCGCCGCCGGACCAGTGGGAGTCCTGCAGGATGCCGACGGTGTGGTTGGGCACCTCCACGCCGAGCACCTCCCGGTAGAGGCTGTTCCAGAGGTCGGGCAGCTCCTTCACCGGCACCTCCCGGCCGATCATCCGGCGCTCCATCTCATAGCGGACCAGGACGTGCAGTGGATAGGTCAGCTCGTCGGCCTCGGTGCGGATCAGCGAGGGGGAGGCCTGGTTGATCCCTTTATAGAACTCCTCGACGGTCACGTCCGCCAGCTGCTCCGGGAAGATTTCGGTCAGGATCGGCCAGAGCGCCCGGCAGAAGGGCTCGCTGCGGCCGATCAGATTCTCGTAGAAGCGGGACTGGCTCTCGTGGATGCCCATGGTGGAGCCGCCGCCGAGGATCGTGAACTGCAGCTCGTCGCCGACGCCCATCTCGTAGAGCGCGTGCCCGCCCTCGTGGATCACCGAGTAGAGGCTGGAGGCCACGTCGTCCTCGTGGTAGTGGGTGGTGATGCGCACGTCCCACTTGTTGCTGCCGTCGGTGAAGGGGTGTTCGGTTTCCGCGATGCCGCAGCGGCCGCGGTCGATCCACATCAGCGCCATGACGCGGTCGGAGAGCAGCCGCTGCTTCTCCACCGGATAGCTGCGGTGGAGAAAATCCGTCCGGGGCTGGGGCATCGCCGCGATCTCCCGGATCAGCGGGGTCAGCTCCCGGCGGACCAGGTCAAAGAACGGATCGAGGGTTTCCATGGACGCCCCGCGCTCGAACCGGTCCAGCAGCACGTCGTAGGCCGGCCTGTCCGGATCCTTGCGCTCGGCAAAGCGCCGCCGCGCCGCGATCAGCTTCTCCAGGTACGGCGCGAAGGCGTCGTAGTCCCCGGACAGTTTGGCGTCGTGCCAGACCGCGGACGCGTCGCTGGCGAGACGCTGGTTCTCGGCGTACTCCTCCGCCGGGGTCAGCCGCATCTCCTCCAGGAGCTCCTGGAACTCCTCCGCCCGGCGCAGCAGGACCGCCTCCAGCGCATCCTTCTCCGCCAGCAGCGTGTCCAGCGCCTCCCCGAAGGCGGGATCCGTCAGCAGCCTGTGCTCCATGCCCGCCAGGGTCTCCATCGTGCGTCCGCGTCCCCGCCAGCTCTCCTTGGGCGCCGCCGTCTCCCCGTCGGTGCTCAGGGTGCCCATCGCGTGCCAGAGGGCCGTCAGTTCGCGCTCCACAGTGTTCAGCTTTTCCTCCGCCTGATTGCGATTCATTTCACTGCACCTCCCGTTTTGAGGACAGTATAGCGGGAGTTGGGAAAAATGGCAAGTTCACCTTCTGTTCACACAGATTTTCTTCTGAGTTCACAAAACGCTGTTTCAATATCCGTGCCGGGAGATCGGCAGGCGCGAAACCAATCTCAAGCAAAAACACAAATCAAGCAATGGCATGTACCCGAAGGTCCAGGGCGATCGGAAAGCCCTGGTCGCGCCCGCAGGCGCGAAATATCCTTGCTGACATTTAGCACACGATACTGAGATTGGTATGAGATTGGTATGAAACCGAAAGGAAGCGAAAAATGTGAAAAGAATGATAGACGCATTGCTGGTGGCGGCGCTGCTGGCCGCCTCGGTACCGGGTCTGGCGGAGCAGGCCGCGGAGGGACAGCCGGGTGTTCCGGGCAAACCGCCGGCGATCGGGGATTCCCTGCAGGCGGAGCCGGGACCGGACGGGCCCGGGGAGGTGCAGAGCGATCCCGCGGAACAGCGATAATCAAAAGCCGGGCGGCGTCATCTGGCGCGGCCCGGCCTTCGTATTCAGTTGTAGAAACGGTGTAACTCCGCCTGGTGACAGTCAGGCGTCAACCCTGTCAGACTTCGGGCTCCAGGAGACCTAAATCGCCGTCCTTCCGTTGGTAGAGAACATTGATCTGATCCGTATCCACATTCACGAAAGCGAAGAAACTATGGCCCAGCATTTCCATCTGGATGGCCGCGTCCTCCACCGACATGGGACGGACTGGGAAGGTTTTATGGCGAACGATTGTCGGGCTTTTCTCCTCGGTATCCTCCTCGATATACTCGGGCTCCTCATAGGTGAAGGCGTCCTCGCGGATGCGCTTGCCCAGCTTGGTACGATGACGATGAATCTGCTTTTCCATTTTGGCCAGGGCATCGTCGATGGCGAGGAAGAGATTGCTCTGTGCACTAGCCTCGGAACGGAGGAGGACTCCGTTGCCCATGGGTACCGTGATCTCCACAATGCGCATATCGCCCTTGTCTTTGCGCATCTTGATCTGCATCTCTGTCTCCGGCAGCAGGTAACGTCCCATGCGTGCGGTCTTCTTGTCGATCCGCTGTTCAATGCCGGGGGTGATGGACATGTTGCGTGCGCTCAGGGTCATTTTCATGGTCAGCTTGCTCCTTTCGGTTTGGATTCCTGCGGAGGCAGCTGTCAGCCGTTCAGCCTCCGCGCTGAATGGTGGGGCATCGGCTTCACGTCCTTTCTGTGTTTCTTGCACTGTTCTCTTTCGACAGCGTTTTCCGGATTCCTGCTTGAAAAATAGAAAATTTGGAAAAAATTTTTCCGGATCGGACACGAAGGCGGAAAGCAGTTCTCCCAGACCTGTTGAAACTTGCCTTCCGATCGTGTATAATAGGCGCGTCAACCCGCATGGGCGGAGAGAATGAGAAGGAGAGAGACGCTATGGCCGCTTTCATGGATCGAGATTTCCTGCTGAACACCCCCACTGCCCGCTGGCTCTTCCACGAGGCGGCGGAGAATTGCCCCATCATCGACTACCACTGCCATCTGAATCCCCGGGAGATCTGGGAGGATGTGCGCTATGAGAATATCACGCAGGTCTGGCTGGGCGGCGACCACTACAAGTGGCGGCTGATGCGCTGCGCCGGGGTCGAGGAGAAGTATATCACCGGCGACGCCAGCGACTATGAGAAGTTCTGCAAGTGGGCGGAGGTGCTCGGCAAGGCGATCGGCAACCCGCTGTACCACTGGAGCCACCTGGAGCTGCAGCGCTTCTTCGGCTGGCACGGGACGCTCAGCGCGCGCACCGCGGACGAGGTCTGGGAGCTGACGAAGGCGAAGCTGGCCGAGCCCGGCATGAGCGCGCGCGGCCTGATCACGCAGAGCAACGTCTCCATCGTCTGCACCACGGACGACCCGGTGGACAGCCTCGAGTACCACGAGAAGCTGGCCGCGGACAAGAGCTTCGCCACCACGGTGCTGCCGGCCTGGCGCCCGGACAAGGCGATGAACATCGAGAAGGACACCTGGGCGGGCTATCTCGCGCAGCTCGCGGCGGTGAGCGGCGTGGAGATCAGCTCCTTCGCGGCGCTCAAGCAGGCGCTGAGCGTCCGGATGGACTTCTTCGCGGCCCACGGCTGCACGCTGTCCGACCACGCGCTGAACTATGTGATGTACGCGCCCGCCTCCGAGGAGGAGATCGAGGCGATCGTCGCAAAGCGGCTGGCCGGGAAACCCGTCACCGCCCAGGAGGAGGCGGCCTTCAAGTTCGCCTTCATGCGCTTTGTGGCCGGCGAGTATACCCGCCGCAACTGGACGATGCAGCTCCACTACGGCTGCCGCCGGGACAACAACCTGACGATGTTCGGCCGCCTGGGTCCGGACACCGGCTACGACTGCATCAACAACTACACGCCCTCTGAGCAGACGGCGGCCTTCCTGGGCGCGCTTGAGAAGGACGGCGCGCTGCCGCGTACGATCCTGTACAGCCTGAACCCCAACGACAACCAGGCCATCGACACCATCTGCGGCTGCTTCCAGTCCTCGGAGGCCGTCTCCAAGATCCAGCACGGCTCCGCCTGGTGGTTCAACGACCACTTCCAGGGCATGACCGACCAGCTGACCAGCCTGGCGAACCTGGGCTACCTGGCGGGCTTCGTGGGCATGCTCACCGACAGCCGCTCCTTCCTGAGCTATCCGCGGCACGAGTACTTCCGCCGGATCCTCTGCCGCCTGCTGGGCGAGTGGGTGGAGGACGGCCGCTTCCCGGAGGACCGGGAGATCCTGACCGAGATCGTCCGCGGCGTCAGCTACGAGAACGCGCGGCGGTACTTCGCCTTCCAGGAAAAGAACTGAACCGGTTTGCAGACAGCGTCCGAAGGCTCGGGGCGATCCCGGTTGCGCCCGCGGGCGCGAAATCCCTTTCCACGGATCTGCGTGCCGTATCAAGACTGGTAAGAGAGGACTGCGATGCTTCGATATCCCTGTCTGGTCCTGGACCATGACGACACGGTGGTGAACTCCACCGCCACGGTGCACTACGCCGCCTTTGTCGACGCGATGAACAAAATGCGCGGCGGCACCGACGTGACGCTGGAGGACTATTTCCGGCTGAACTTCGACCCGGGCTTCGAAACCTGGATGCGCGAGCAGGCACACTTCACGGAGGCGGACTTCGACGAGGAGTACGCGATCTGGCAGAGCTGGGTGAAGCGGACGATTCCGCAGGTCTACCCGGGCATGGCGGCGCTCATCCGGCGGCAGGTGGCCGAGGGCGGCGTGATCTGCGTGGTCTCGCACTCGGTGGACGAGAACATCCGGCGGGATTACCGCGAGAACGGGCTGCCGGAGCCGACGCTGGTCTACGGCTGGGAGCGTCCGCGGGAGGAGCGCAAGCCCGCCCCCTTCGCCCTGCACGAGATCATGCGCCGGCTCGGCTGCCGTCCGGACCAGATGCTGATGGTGGACGACCTGAAGCCGGGCTGGCAGATGGCGCAGGCGGCGGGCGTGCCCTTCGCGGCGGCGCTGTGGAGCCACGAGATCCCGGAGATCCGGCAATTCATGCACAGCTTCTGCGAGAACTGCTTCGACACCCCAGAGGCGCTCGCCGCCTGGCTGTTTGACGCGGAGCCGTGAAAATACAGGAGGAACAGAAAAATACTATGAAGAGATGGATGACGCTGCTGCTGGCGCTGGTCCTGCTGGCGATGCCGCTGACGGGACACGCCTCCCTGAGCCCGAAGGAACTCGCCCGGGAGCTGCTCGACATGGACCGCTCCGTGACGCTCGAGATCACGACGCACGTCGAGGGCGAGCCGGAGGTGGAGGGCCTTCTGGAGAATCCGGAGCGTGCGGAGCAGCTGCGGCACAGCATCCGATTGTCCGGTCTCTTCGCGAATCTCTCGACGCTCCGGCTGACGGCCAACACCCGGATGAACGCCTTCCGCGCGGAGATGCTGATCAACGGGCAGAGCGCGGTGGCGGCGGATCTGCAGTGGACGGAGGAGGGCCTCGCCGTGCAGAGCGGCTGGCTGCTCAACCGGCCGATTCTGATGGGGCAGGAGGGCGTGCAGCAGACCGCCCCCGCGGCGATGGGCGAGGAGATGCTCAAGCTGATGGGTGCGGACTTCACCAAGCTGACGGAGGCCATGCCCAATGTGTTCCGCTGGCTCAGCGCTCTCCGGCAGCGCCTGGAGCAGTGCGAGGAGCCGCAGCCGGAGGACAGCGATCCCGCGGCGCAAGCCTGGCGGATCACCCTGACGCACGAGGATCTGATGGCGGCAGCGGACGCGCTGTGGGCGGACCTGCAGCTCCGGCCGCAGGTCGCGCAGACCCTGAAGATGGATGAGGCGGCATTCAAGGAGTCCTGGGAGAAGCACGTGGGCGCGCTGATTCCGGAGGAGACAACCCTCGTCTGCTGGACGGACGCCGAGAACCGGCTGACCGCGGTCCAGGGAGACCATCTCAGTGCGCGGCGGCAGGGCGCGGACTGGCGGGCCGATCTGCAGAGCGAGCGGATCACCGCGCACCGGGAGACCCTCTGGGAGTGCACCGACACGCACCTGCAGGGCCGGGGAAGCGCCCGCATCGAGGAGAGGACGGGGGGCGGCACCCTGGTGATCGAGCAGAGCCAGACGACGGATCTGGACTGGGTGGACGGCGCGCTGAGCGGCGTGATCGTGGATGACACCACAGCCTGCGGCGTCCGCACGCACACGGAGGTGCACGTCACCACCGGCGATCCGCTGCCGGAGATGGACATGTCGAAGGCGGCACGGCTTGCGGCGATGGATGATCGGGAGCGCAGCCGGATCCAGGGGAGTATGATCGGAAATCTGCTCATGGGCACGATGCGCATGATGCAGCTGCTGCCGGAGGAACTGGTGAACGAGATGACCCAGATGATCATGACGATGCAGCAGCGGTTCCTGCCCGGGAGCATTTGACTGAAGGAGCTTCCTGTATAATCCAAACTGACCGCTGAGAAGCAGGCCAAAGGAGTTGCACGAGAAAGTACCCCACAGTAGAATAGAACGCCTCAGTGAAGAACAGGCTGAAACTACAATACTGGGAGGTACCGAAATGCA
>JAFWQU010000015.1 GCA_017508975.1 Clostridia bacterium
AGATCCGGGAATACTTCCAACACGCCCTGGCCTTCCTCCTGGAGCGCCAGGATCCGAAAACCTTCATCTCCGCCGTCGTGCATATGGATGAGAAAACACCGCACATGCACGTGACCTTCGTCCCCCTGACCGAAGACGGCCGGCTCAGCGCCAAAGATATCATCGGCAATCGAAAGAAGCTGACCCAGTGGCAGGACGACTACTGGCAGCACATGGTCAGCAAGTATCCTGAGCTGGAACGCGGTCAGAGCGCCAGCGAGACCGGCCGGGATCACATTCCGCCCAGGATCTTCAAGGACATGACAATCCTCAGGAAACAGCGCCGTAAGCTGGAATCCCTGCTGGAGAGCATCACCCCCTTCAACGGAAGGGCGAAAGCACGGGAGATCGGCGAGCTGCTGGACCGCTTCATCCCCAACATGGAGCGGATGCACACTCAGCTGAAACAGTACGAGGCGGCCTTCACCGAAACCGTTGCCGAAAATACCGAACTTCGCAAGAAGAATGAAGTTCTCGCCATCCGCCTTGACGCAGAGCGCCGGGAGAGCACTGCGGAGCAGATGAAGACGGCAGAACTGCAGGCAGAATACCGGCAGGCCAGGGCACTGCTGGATCGGATTCCGAGAGAGGTACTGGAAGAGTACAGGCCGAAAAAGGCAGCACATCTCAACCGGGATGATGAGGGCAGGTGATTCCATGGCAAGGAAGAAAACACCTGTCAACAACTCCCCCTATCCGGATCATGTGATCGAAACCATCGCCAGATGCCTCTGGCCGGATATCCAGGCTTTCTATGAGAGCGAGGAAGGCCAGAAAGCATTCGCAGATTGGAAGGCTGAGCAGGAGAAGAAACAGCAGCCTGATGAGCAGGAGCAGCTCCCGGCTGCTGCATAAGAAAATGGGATGTCACCGTCACGGGTGGCATCCCTCTTTTTCAATAGATCCGATTCCGTTTGATGGCCGCACGCATATCCTCACGAGTGAAGAAATAGAATAATCCGAACCCGCTTCCAACCTGGAAAACGTGGTTCGGATTATGTTGATGTGGCTCAGCGGGTATGATACGATCTATGTGTGGGTGTTTGAGAAGAACGAGAGGGCGATTCGTTTCTACCACAAGTATGGTTTTGAATTTGACGGATGCAGAAAGCAATGGAATCTTGGCACACCGGTTTCAATCGTCAGGATGATAAAGAAAAGAGCGTAAGCTTTCAATCTGGTGAACCAACGGCAATCCGGAATTTGGAGCGATGAGACATGGACGTCAAAACCCATTATGATCTGTTGGTTGAAGAAAACAACGATCCATTCCGGGACCCGCCAGCCTTGCGGAAACACATGGAATCGTGGGATGGACAGGTATTTCTGGATCTGATGGAACTGGACCCATCCAGGACAGTCCTTGAGATTGGCATTGGAACAGGAAGGATCGCAGGGAAGACAGCTGGGTGCTGTCATCATCTGACAGGGATAGACATCTCGCCAAAGGCCATCGGGAGAGCCGGGGACAATCTAAGACACTGCCAGAACATAACCCTGATCTGTGACGACTTCACTACCCACGTATTCCAGGAAACATATGATGTTATCTATTCTGTGCTGACCATGATGCACTTTCAGGATAAGTCATTGGTGATCGGCAAAATCAGCACGCTTTTGAATGACGGTGGTCTTGTCTGCCTGTCAATCGACAAAAACCAGAGCGAATGGCTCGATATGGGCGACAGAAGAATCCGGATCTATCCGGATACACCGGAGACAATCGTGGCGTTAGCTGAACAAGCCGGGCTGAAAAGAAAAATGGTTGTCGAGATTGAAAACGCCCACATCGTTGTGTTGGTGAAGTGATGCATCCGGGATCATGCAGACGGATTCCGGTTGAATGAACGAATGGCAAACCGGGTTTGGAGGTAATGCAAGATGGACATGAACATCAGACTGGAGCCGGTGAGCGATACGAACCGCGAGGCTGTGCTTGCGCTCACCGTGCGGGAGGATCAGCCTTTCGTCGCACCAAATGACGTCTCTCTGCGGCAGGCGGACGAGGCGAACGCAGAGCGGCCCGGTGTGGTCAGGCCCTTTGCCATCTATGCGGATGAGAAGCTGGTGGGCTTCTGCATGTTTGTATTCAATCCTGAAGAAGAGGAGGAGGACGACCGCTACTGGCTCTGGCGCTTCATGATTGACCGGAGGGAACAGGGCAAGGGCTACGGCCAGGCCGCCCTGCAGGAGATCATCAAATACTTCAAAGAAAACGGCGCCGACCGGCTCTTCCTGTCCACCGAGCCGGAGAACGAACTGGGCCTGCACATCTATCATAAAGCCGGCTTCCGGGAGACCGGCATCATCGATGGCGATGAGGCTGTGCTGATGCGGATGCTCAAAGGCCCCAGCCGGATCGTCAGGAATGTCTATGGCGTCGATGTGGATCAGGCCATGCGCATCAGAGGCAGGAAGGGCTACGGCGTCAGCATGGCCGTCCAGGCCGGAGACGGTGATTTCCTCACCTACTGCTCCGGCAGCGGAAGATACGGCGAAGACTTTCCGGTGAACCCGGATATGCTGTTCCAGGCGGGCTCCGTATCGAAGCCCATGTTCGCGCTGACGCTGCTCCGATATGTGGACAAGGGCCTCATTGACCTGGACGCGGATATTTCCGGCATCGTACCGGAATTTGTCAGGAAGGGCCCGATGACCTTCCCCGCGCTGCTTTCCCACACGGCGGGCTACAACCTGCACGGCTTCCCCGGCTACCGCGCGGATCACGAGCCGCTCTCGCTCGAGGACGTGCTGAACGGGAAGGGCAATACGCCGAGGCTCAGAAGGATTCGTCCTTACGGCAGGCAGCACATGTATTCCGGCGGCGGCATCACCCTGGCCGAGCTTGCGTTTACACGCATGACGGGAACCACGCTCCGCGAGGCCTTTCAGAAGGAGGTCGCCGAGCCTCTGGGCCTTCAGCGCACCGGCTTTTTCCAGCCGCTGGATGAGGATCTCGTGGCCAACGCCGCGTTCGGCTTCAGGCTGGCGCAGCAGGAGGACCCTGCCCACGGGTATCACTATTATCCCGAGCACGCCGCCGCCGGCCTGTGGACAACGCCCACAGAGCTTGTCAAGATCGGCCTTACCCTTTCCAGGAGCTATCGCAGGGGCGGCTTCCTCAAAAGGAAGACCGCACAGCGCATGATGACGCCGGTCATGGACAGTTACGGGCTTTGCCTCGACGTTTGGGAATCGGAAGCGCGCCGGGACAGCGTCGCCGGTCACAGCGGAGAAAACTGGGGTTTTCTGACCAGCTGGGTCTTTTCCCGTAAAAAAGATATCTGCGTTGCCATCATGTACAACAACGTCACGGAAGCAGCCGACGAAGCGATGAACAATATCGCCTGCGAGATTTACAAAAACGCGAAAGGCTGAACAGGCCGCAGCCGTTTGATGTGCGGCGATTTCATCCACAGAGGAAGTGAGCGGCCAATTCCAGTTTGTCGAGCTGCTGATTCGGGAATAACCGGACAGCAAACCGGGAATGGCGCGGAAGCGCAAATATGATATGAAGAACGACAGGAAGATGACAGGATAATATATCACATTCGTGATATACGCTGCAGGCGTATTGCTCATTCCTGAGCTCAGACGATCGATCTTCAGGCTGATCATGGGGCAATCAAGCGGGCATAAATGAGAGGAGATGCATTTGGATGAAAAAGCTGATTCCTGTTCTGCTGGTGGCTGCGCTGCTTTGCGCGGTGTGCTGTTCGCTTGCCGAGGAAAGAACACAGTCTGAAATCCTGGCCGTCTTTTCCTCCCCGGAGGCGCAGATCATCACGGGTGATGACCAAGCCAAAGAACTGGCCGATACCGTGATCTTTCTCTACCGGGATCACTCTTATGTCCAGTATGTGGATCATGAGAACCGGTATGAGATTTACACCAAAGGAACCTTTGACGTCAATTTTGACTGGACAGAGCCGGGCTGGCAGGATAAGAAACCTCATATCCTGACGATTCACGCCGAACAGATCCATACGGCGCGCCATCAGACGGAAGCGGCGGATCTGACCTATGACGTGAATCTGGATCGGGCGGCGGACTACTGCCTGTATCCGGATAATGCCAGAACTGATCTGGAACTTGTCGCCGCGTTTATGCAGGTTGATAAGCAAAAGCTGGTGAAGGCGGACGGAAGCGAAGCGTATCTTCCGACCATCTGGTTCTACTACAGTGACGGGTCTTTCCAGCAGTTTGCAATCATTGACGGGCAGGAGAACACGCTGTTCAGCTGCGGCGATTATTCTGTCACGGATGGTGTGTTTGCGGACGAATCGGTGCTTACAATTCATCGGACGAAAAAGTATCAGGACGGAGTCGGCCTGTCGGACTACGATTCCACGCATGATTATCGGATCGGCGGTCTGGATTTCATCCGTGTCTATCCGAATATGGATTCATCCTTCTGGATCTCGGAAATCACCGATGAAATCTTCGGGCGCATTTACGGGAAATCTTTCAAGGAGGACTGCACGCTGCCCCGGGAGGATCTGCGCTATTTGCATGTGCTCCACGTGGATTTGGACGGAGTGGTGCGTGAAGGCGAGATGATCGTCAACTACCATATCGCCGGGGACGTGCTGGATATTTTCAGGCAATTGTATGCGGCTGGGTACCCGATTGAGCGGATTCGCCTGGTGGATGAGTATGACGCAGACGACGAGCTTTCCATGGAAGACAACAACTCCTCCTCCTTCAATTTCCGCTTTATTTCTCATACCACCCGCGTCTCGAAGCACGGTCTGGGTTTGGCGGTGGACATCAACACTCTGTACAATCCCTACACAAAGATTGTGGATAGCGTGCGTATCGTGGAACCGGTCACCGGCGAGCCATACCTGGATCGGGAGGCGGATTTCCCCTGCAGGATCGACCATGATGATCTGTGCTACCGTCTCTTCACTGAACATGGTTTTGAGTGGGGCGGCGACTGGGAGGACCGTAAAGACTATCAGCACTTCGAGATTCCGACGGACGTAATCAATGCGTGGTATCCGGAAAACGAATAATACAGCAGTTTCTGTTGAAGAAGATATCGGCGTGGCCGTGGGAGGAATCAACGCCGCTGTGATATGGCCGGTGAACCAATACCAACCTCAAGTAAGCATTACAAATTCAACAACTGCATGTGGCCGAAGGTCCAGGGCGATCGGAAAGCCGCCAGTCCGGCTGCGGACCTGGTCGCGGCCCGCAGACCGCGAAATCTTACTGTTGACAATAAGCATTCTAAACTGGGATCAGTATAAGCAATATTCAGGCGATTTGTTCGATTTACTCACGGAGCGGTCAGACCACCAGTAATCGGAAGAAGAAGCATAGCTCTTCGCCGCATGGGCTTCAATCTGTACCTGCCGGGCGGGCTTCCGGGCCACGTGTGCACCTATCTCCAGTCAATCGGCAGCTGGATCTCGGTCAGCCAATCTTCTTCCGATTCCTTGTTCCAGATCCCATCGATGTAGCATTCCCGGGCCGGTCCCGCCGCGTGAAAGCCGTTCTGCTCCGCATACCGCATGAGGAAGGCATAGGCTTCACCGATCCTGTCATAGGATCCTTTGTGAAAGACGCTCAGCACCTTCACGGCGGGCAGCCGGCGGAATCTGATTTGGTCGCTGCCTTTTCCCGCAGCGGTGACCGCTTCGCTGTGGCGAATCTTCACGTCCGTCTCCCGGTACTCCCCGTCCAGAAACTCGCAGAATTCATAGGGCGGGTCGGCGCACTTCATTCCCGGGTTCAGTCTCAGGCATTCCTCCCCGATGGAGGGGATCCACCGCATGATGTCCATGTGCTGAGCCAGAACGGTTTCGGAAGAGTACACGATCATCTCCGGAATCGTTTTTTCTGTGACCTGATACCTCATTTCTCTGTCCTCCAGCATATGATGTATGATGGAGAGACGGCTGTCGATCACGCGCTTTTCTTCTGTCAGCGCTTTGGCCTTTTCAGTCAGAATCTGCCTGACATCGGCCCCGGCCTGGATTGCTCTGATCTCCTCGATGGACAGTCCGAGCTGCCTGTACGCCTTGACGCTTGCGGCCGCTTCCAGCTGGGCGGTTTCATAAAGGCGGTATCCTGTCCATTTGTCCGTGGACGCCGGAAGCAGGATGCCCTCCTTCTCATAAAACCGAAGGGCCTTCACCGTCAGGTGGGACAGTCTGGAGAACTCACCGATCTTCAGCACGCTGTCAGCCTCCTCTCCTCAGTGCTCATCATAGGGCCTCCCCATGGAGGAGAGTCAAGAGACAAATCCCGTTTCACCGTGAGACTTATCCCCGGTGAACATTCTTTCATACCAATCTCAGTTTAGAATGCTTATTGTCAGCAGTGGGATTTCGCGCCTGCGGGCGCGACCAGGGCTTTCCGATCGCCCTGGGCCTTCGGATACATGCTGTTGCTGGATTTGTGATTCTTACTTGAGATTGGTTTGAAAACCTCAAGCCTCCACAAATGAGAAGTTTGCTTTATGTGAAATGCTGAATGATATTGGGTTCGCTTTTTCTTTTCTGGTAAAAGACGAATCCATCCTCAACCTTTATGATCCGATAGCCTAATCTTTTGTAAAAAGCATTTGTCCGCTCATTCCAGCATGGGGTATCCAGATGAAACTCAGCAGCCCATGGGAAATTCTTTTCTATGCAATCCATCAAGCGAATTCCGTAGCCTTTTCTGTGATAGACGCTATCAATAAAAATCCTGCCAATATATACGCTCTTTTCTGTTTCATCCGGGAATACAATGGCGGCCCCTACCAAGTCTTTTCCTATCATTGCCTGATACAGATGCCCCTCCCGGGCCATCTGTTTATGCCATTCTATCGAATCAAATTCAGGCGGACAATCGCCTTCTGCTCCGCCAACCTTTACATCTGTTTCAAAAGCGCTGATAGACATATCTACGATTCTTTCTATCTGTTTTGCTTCTGCTTTGATAATATACATCCCATTTCTCCTGACTGTCTTGCAACATGCCTGCTGAACATTTCCAGCGCAAGCTTTGGGAAGGCCCTTCCCGTCTCGCACAGGCAATCGTCAAAATCAACATAGATGCGCATGATTCCGTGACCTCACTTTCCTGAATATCATATCCGTCAGGATATCCATAGGATGAGAATCATCCGGGGCGAACAGCAGCCTCTCCCCTTCCGTCCGGCTGGGTTTTCTTTCTTCATTCCGTGTCACAGAGGAGCGGTTTTTCCATACAGACGGCGTCCTTTTCATCGCCGTACGGCGGGTATTTCTCACAGACCGCATACCCGATTCTCCTGTAAAACCCGATGGCCGCTGCATTGCCTTCGCGGCACTCGAGCACCAGGCGCCGGTACCCCATTGCCGCCGCGCGCGCCTCCACCGCCGCCATCAGGGCAGTCCCGTAGCCTTTATGGTTTCTGCGTGCAAACACGCGCTTGACCTCGCCGGTCCGGCCGGAAAGCCGCCGGACGCCGGCGCAGCAGACAGGGACGCCGCCGTCGGATCCGACAAGGAAGAAACCCCCGTCCGTGCTGAAATCGTCCATGCAGACATGCGCCGTCCCATTGTGCCCCAGTATGCCGATGAGCGTCCCGTTCAGTTCATCAAGAAGCGTCCGGGCGTTCTGCCCGTTTACGTCCGATACAGCAAAATCAAGTCCGACATCCGCATCTGCCCCGTTCGGTCCCAAATGATCGTTCATTGCAATTCCATTTCCTCCGTATTGGCATTTGAATCCGCCCCGTTATACGCCGACGCCTATGGTTTTTGCTGCAATACGCGTTCGATCGGCACCCAGCCGATGTACTTCGGATGATCGCCGGAGAGGGCCGTCTTGGCTTCGATTTCCCGGCAATCGTCGATCCGCACCGCATCCCAGGCATGGATGATCCTGCCGTCCCCGAGGCTGACGCCGCAGTGGCCCCAGTTGACCGGACCGTTCGGGCCCTGACAGACGCAGTCATAAAAGACAAACGCGCCCCGCTCCGGTATGCCCCGGCGCATTCCGTCGGCATAGAGCAGAGCGGACTCCTTCGCGGAATCCCCGCCGAAGATTTCAATGCCGCTGCTCTTCTCAAGCGCATCCTCGATGAAGGACAGGCACCAGCCGGCGTATTCCCTGCTGCCGAGTTTCACTTCTGCCCAGCTGATCATGTTTTCCGTGAGTCCGTTCAGCCATTCTTCTCTGGCGATCACGGATACATGCGTATTTCCGTTGATTTCGTCCGGATATTCGCAGGCAAAACGCATGCCGATGGATTCCGCCGTCCGGAAAGAAGGCTCATTGGTGTATTTGCAGTAGGAGTACAGGGCCGGATAAGCTGTATTCCGAAACGCCCAATCGCGGACGGCCCTGGCCGCCTCTTTGGCATAGCCTTTCCGCTGGCAGTCGCGGCGGATATGGAAACCGATTTCGGGGAGCATTTCTCCGTTGATGTTTTGCAGCGTCAGCCCGCAGTCGCCGATCATCTCGCCGGTATCCTTCACGCACACGGCCCATAGCCCAAAGCCATCCTTCCGGTACCGATTCATGTTTCGTTCGATCCAGTCCCTGACGCGCTGCCTGTCGAAGGTATAAGGATAATGCCCCATGATTTCCGGATCGCCGAGCACCCGGAACAGCGCCTGAAAATCATCTGGATTCATTTCCCGCAAAAACAGCCTGTCTGTGGTTATCTTGTCCAAATTCTCACATCCCTTTGAAGCCATGAAACAATTATACTGATCTCAGTATCGTGTGCTAAATGTCAACAGGGAGATTTCGCGCCTGCGGGCGCGGCCAGGGCTTTCCGGTCGCCCTGGACCTTCGGTTGCATGCCTTTTCTTGATTTGCAGTTTTTACTTGAGATTAGTATTACACACCCGGCACAGCAAAACCGCTGGAGCGTTCCACCATTCAACTCTCTTCCAGAATCCGCAGTCCTTCATGCCAGTCCTGCCCCAAAATCTCCTGTGTCTTAGCAAAATCGTATTTTTCATGGAGCCGGTCATGCACCTTCAGGAATTCCTTTTTGCCGTGCTTTCGGATGTACATGGCCTGGGCCCTGGCCGCGTTCGCGCCGTCGTTCGACGGGATATAGAAGCCCTTATCGCAGGTTTCCAGCTGGCCGCATTCGTAGCAGCCGTCGATGCCTTTTTCCTGACAGCAGACCGCATTGGGACATTTTCCATCCGGAGAAAGTGTGGCGAAAGAACAGGTGTTATACACGGTCCTGCAGGACCCGCACCATTCGCTCAGGAAGCAGTGATTGCAGGAAAACCCGCAATAGGCAATGGGGTCCACGCCCTTTCGCGCCAACTTGCACAGCCTGTTCTTGATGCGCTGCATGGCTTCGATGTGCATGATCCAGTGCCGGCTGAAGGGCATCCGGATTAATCCCTGAATATCCTTTCCGCACCAGTATCCGATGAGCCAGGCGGCGCTTTCAGCATCGCTGACACAGCCAGTATTCCGCAGCTTTTCAATCATTTCCTCCCCGAATTTGCGCTTCAGATCGGAATACTCCAGGCCTGTCAATATCCGATCCGTGGACCGCATCACTTCCTGCGCATAGCGATACAGTGCTTTGACATCCAGCTGCCGGGAAAACTCCAAGATTTCATCGCCGGTCAATTCGTTCCCCGTAGTGATGATCGGAGAATGAACAGCCGTCTGGAAATCCCGGCTGAACAGCACCTGCCGATCCTCCGCGATCATCTCGTGGGCAACGATGTCCTCGATGCGGAAGATATGCCAGATGGAATAAGCCAGCGTCTTGCTGTGATACCCTTCCGCCCCGGCAAAGGGCATCTGGTAAAATGCTTCCTCCGGGAACGTGCTCACGATTTGCGTGATCTGCTCGAACAGGCTTTTTCTCAATGCCAGCAGCGCTTCAATGCCATCCTTGAAGGTGGCTTTCTTCGCGATCAGCGTCTGCATATCTTTGTTCATTTCGGACCAATTCTTATTCATACTCCATACACCTTTCCGAAAGCCGACCGGCAGTTCAGGATCAGATCATCCAGATATTTGTCCAGATTGAGCATCGTTACTTCACCCCGTAGGTCGCAACAAAATGCCGGCTGAACGCTTCGATCTTCCGGATCGCATCCTCTGTTTTTTCAGGCTCCCGGTCACACAGATGGATCAGCGCGGAGATCGGCGCGGTATAGGCGAAGGCCAGCATCTCCGGATCGTCCCGGCGGATCATTCCTTTCTCCATCATGCCGGAGAAGATGCGCGTGAACATCTCCGTCAGCCCGGTCAGGAAGTGCTTCGTCGCCAGATCCCGCGCGCGCTCATCTCGGTACTGCTCCAGGGTGAGCACCTTCCTCGTCTTCACGATCTGCTCGTCTCGGATCGTGAGATTCACCATCCGCATGGTCGTGGAGACGAAATCTTCCGGGGAATCCGGCACGGGCGGAAGATGCTCCGGAGAACCGAAGCGCTCCCCATAATAGGCGATCATCCTGTCCAGCAGCACATTCCAGATGGCTTCCTTGCTCTCAAAATGCTTGTAAATACCCGACTTGACCAGCCCGAGGGATGCAGACAATTCCCGGATGTTGGTTCCCTCATATCCCTTTTGTGAGAACATCTCCAGCGCTGCTGTCAGGATTCTCTCCTTCGTATCTTTTGCCATACGTACCTCCGCATCAAGCTAAGTGACCCTTCGGTCACAAATTATAGTGAACGAAAGGTCACTTGTCAATCTGTATGTTGAATTCTACGTAGTTTTTCTACCTTTGAGTCGATCTATGGACAGATCCATGCTATGCATAGCTATTTTGAAAACACAGTACAAAAAATCCATCCCGGTCATCCGTTCACAGATCATCTTGTCTTTGGCAGGAGAATTCTGGAAAATACAGAATAAGTCATTCAGCGCCGTGTTTTGAGGCTTTATTTCTCTTATTGGCGTCGGCGGACCGCACTTTCAAGGGGGCTTATATATGAACCGCAGCATCAGATGGATCGCACCCGCGCTGCTCTGCGCTGTGCTGGCTCTTTGCTTTGGGCCGCTGCACGCAGACGCTGATGGCGCGATCACTTATATCAGGCGCGGCTGGAACGGGACTTCCGTCACCCAGACAGAAGTCACCGAAGAGATTGCGTAGGTGCCGGTCGACGGCAGCATGACCGCAGGCAAATACTTCCTGGGCAGCGACGTCACGGTGAACGGCCGGATCTATCTGACCGGCGACACGGAGCTGATTCTGGGCGACGGATACACCCTGGACGTGAAGGGCATCTACATTCCGGCGGGCAGCACGCTGACCATCTACGGACAGAGCGCGGGCACCGGCACGATCGACTCCCATCCCTCCGGCGGGTCGGCCATCGGCGGCTACTCCGGCCATGACAACGGTTCCATCATCATCCACGGCGGCACCATCACCGCCAAGGGCTACGACAACTGCGCGGGCATCGGCAGCAATGACAGCCGCACCGGCGGGGCGATAACCATCTACGGGGGCACGGTCACGGCCAAGGGCGGCAAGGACGGCGCGGCCATCGGCGGCGGCAAAAACTGTTCCGGCGGCACGATCATCCTCTATGGCGGCGATATCACCGCCAACGGTCCTACCGATTCGGACTGCCCTGAAAACGGTGCTGGCATCGGCGGCGGCGGAGACATGTATATGGCGGCCTGCGCCTATGTGTACTATCGGCTCTACGTCATTACCGGAGACCGGCATTACAGGGACTACGCGGAATTCATCCATAACAATACCCGCCAGGCCAACGACCTGTACGGGGAATTCGGCTTTGCCCAGCCGGGACTCTCCCACGAGGGCGGACATTTCGCGGAGCAGGTGTTTGCCAGCCATTTTCATTGGCTCCCCTGGGTCACCTACGTTGAAGTTGATCCTGTTTCCAGGCTGTATGACACCTTTGGCGCATACGACATTGCCGGCGCCGACCGGCTGAGCCCCGAAGAACGTTCCAGACGGAATCGGATCTATGACCGCTTCGCAAAAAACGAATGACGGAAGTATAGGATACGAACGGGAGGTCAAAGCCATGAGGATCGGTTTGTCATCGCCGCTTGCGCATGAGAGCGCAGAGCAGTGGGCGGCCAGAATGAAAGCGCTTGGATGCGGAGCGGTCGTCTTTCCGGTGGATCACACCGCCCCCGAGAGCGTCATCGCGGCCTATGCGGACGCGGCGCACCGGGAGGATCTGCTGATCGCGGAGGTGGGCATCTGGAGAAACGTGCTGGCCCGCGACCGTGCGGAACGCGAAGCGGCAAGACGCTATGCGGCAGGGCAGCTCCGGCTCGCGGACGAGATCGGTGCCCGCTGCTGCGTAAACGTATCCGGCACCTGGGGCGGTCCGGTGTGGGACGGCGGGTACAGGGAGAACTACACGGCGGAGTGCTGGGAGGCCATCATCTCGTACACAAGGGAGCTGATTGACGAGGTTCGTCCAACCCGCACGAAATACAGTCTGGAGCCGATGCCCTGGATGCTCCCGACCAGCCCGGACGAGTACCTGGATCTGATCCGGGACATTGACCGGGAGGCGTTCGGCGTTCACCTCGATATCATCAATATGATCAATACCCCGCAGCGGTACTTTTTCCCGGAAGTCTTCCTGCGGGAATGCTTTGATAAACTCGGGACAAGGATCCTGAGCTGTCATCTGAAGGACATCCGGCTGACGAACGATCTGACTTTCCAACTGAAAGAGGTGCCCTGCGGAGAGGGCACCTTCCCGATATCCGAATATATTGCGCTGGCGGATCAGGCCGATCACAACATGCCGATGATCATTGAGCACCTGAACACAGACCGGGAATACCTGGACTCCCTGGCCTATGTCCGGTCTGTCATAGAGCAGCTCGGATAAATGGATCTGCGTCCGCCCGGCAGGCGTTCTGTCAAAACCCGGCCGCGGATTCACCGCAGGCTCAGCATCGCAGTATCCACCCACATCGCGGGCCGGACTATATCGCAGATATAATCCACAGAGCTGCTCCACGCAAGGGCGCCTTCGGCGCTGACATCCGCACCCTCGTCCTGGAGGGCGCCGGGTGACCGCAGCCACCACACTCCCGCCGGGTTCCCGTCCGCCGTCTTGTTTTTACCGGATGTCCATGCACCCTTCCCCATGGCATAGGCCGTCGGGGTCACGCGCGAACGGGTATTGGTTCTGTCGTCGTTCCTGTAATACTGGACACCCAGATATTGGTTCGCCTCGGCATAGCTCAGCAGAAAGATCCTGTCCTCCGTGTCGTTTCCGCCGACGGTGTTCCATCCGGTGTAGCGCTGGCCGTCACCGTTGTCGACGGCTGTCGTCAGGATCGCCTGCTGTTCATCAGGCGTAAACGCGGCATTTATGAACGTTTCGTTCAGCCACGCCCGCAGGGTGCACTCCTCCCACGTGATTTGCCTTAACGCTGTGTGATAAGGCTGCACGTCCAGCCCATAACGACTGAGCAGCAGCGCTTTTTCTCCTTGCACGTCCAGAACAAGCCACTCGACCGGCGTGCTGTCGCCGCCGGACGCCGTCTGCGGATACACGCCGTAGGTCACATAGCTTCCTGCGGTTCTGTATGGTTTCAGCTGCTCCTCCCGCGCTTTCGCCGCCGCCTCGGACAGATGGGCGTCGTTTTCGATCAGGCTGTCGACATCCCTGAATCCCCGGATAAGGCTGTACACGGCGACGGCTTCCGCATAATCGCCCGAGGCGGTCAGGCTGCCTGCCCATTGATATCTGGTTTCCGCAATCTGCGCTTCCGCGTCCGAATAGCCCCCGAGCGCTTCCAGGGCGGCGACAGCCTCCCCGTACTGCCCGGCCTGCCGGAAGGCCAGCGCTGACTCGTAGTCCCGCGCCATGATGCCTTCCATGCATTCCGCGATCTGTGCCTCCGAATCGCCGAAATCACCGAGTGCTGTGAAGGCCTCGATGGCCTCCTCATACTGTCCGGCCTGCCGCAGGGCCATTGCCGCCTGATAGTCCATCATGCTGCGGCATGCCCCCGCTTTTGCCGCGGAATCGCCGTAGTTTCCAAGCGCCGCAAAGGCTTTGAACGCCTCGTCATACCGTCCTGATTCCTGCAGGGAAACAGCTTTGTCATAGTTCATCTTCGGCACGATCACTGTCACGGCGAGGATGCCCGCTGCCACGGCAGCAACGGCGATGATCACCAGCACCGTCACGATTCTCTTGCTTCGTCTTTCTCCGCTCATGCGATACTTCCTCCGATCAGATTGATTTGCGGTTCTTGGCCGATAAAGGTCCATCTGCTCCGGGAATTCCTCCTTGTACGTTCTGACCTCGGCGAATTCGTCTGCCCAGAACAGCATCGTCATCCGCTTATCCATGGCAGCATTGTACCACTTCCCAGCGGTCCATGCTACCTTTTTTTGTCGGTTGTGCGGTGTTGCACCGGGCTACGCAATAGAAAAGAGCCGAGGAATATGGTATACTCCTGATGGGCAGTCTGCCCGACAAAACGGGATCGGGAGAGTGAAGCGCGGTGAAGTTCAACCTGGCAAATTATCAAGAAGTTCGCGGAAAGCTTGTAAAGAAGAGAAAAACCGTGTTCGGGAATCATTACTTGTATATTGAT
The DNA here is from genome assembly GCA_017508975.1 of Clostridia bacterium. Classification (GTDB taxonomy): domain Bacteria; phylum Bacillota; class Clostridia; order Christensenellales; family Aristaeellaceae; genus RUG11272. The sequence goes on from JAFWQU010000015.1 coordinate 14,570, forward strand.
GACGGCAACAAGACAGTTTCCGTCATCATTGGTCAGCAAGCGTTTGCTCTTTATGAGGTAGGTACACAACTGACAGTTGGATATATTGGCCATCAAATGATAAATATCCGTCCTGGTATCGTCAAAAACATAGATTAATGTACCAGGTGAATATGCTGTTGCCAGGCTGAAACAGGAAAGGATTCTGGCGAACGAGGCAGCGATCCCGGTTTATCACCAATCCGCCCTGTCGGTAGCTGAACTGATCAAGCTCGCCCAGGAAACGAAGCACCTGATCGTAGTGAGCGCTTCCTACAGCGCGGCCAACATGAACCCTGCGGCAAAAGGCGGCGCTAACACCGCCGTGGCGGATCTTGTAATCGGTCTTGCACACGCCGCCGGAAACGACGTAATCGTCATCAGCGCGCATCTCCCCTATGACGCCGCTCATTTCACCAAAGCGGATGCAATCGTCCTGGCTTACGGAGCCCGCGGCATGAGCGAGGATCCCAGGGACGCGGCAGGAAGCGTGAGTCAGTATGGGCCGAATGTACCGGCGGCGATCTACACCATTCTTGCCGGTTTGCCGTTTGAAGGCAAACTGCCCATCGATCTGCCCGTCCTGAATGAAAACGGAGAGTTTGCCAAAGACATCCTTTATTCCCACGGGTTCGGTCTGATGCCGGAACAAAAAACAGCAGAATAAAAGCGATCCGGTCCGCAGGTATCATAGCAGATCATGGTTTTTGAAAGCCGGAGACTGCGGTTTTTCATACTGATCTCAGTATCGTGTGCTAAATTGTCAACAGGGAGATTTCGCGGCCTGCGGTCCGTGACCAGGGCTTTCCGATCGCCCTGGACCTTCGGGCCATATGCTGTTGCTTGATTTGCAGTTCTTACTTGAGATTGGAACGGGATGGCCTTGCCCACGGACGTACATATCAGCAGAATGAAAAGAACAGTCCCCCGTTCCACATTCCGCCGGATTCAAAAAGCGCCTCCGTAGAGGCGCCTGAGGCGATGAACGCGGAAACCCGATACGTGTTTCAAAAGGGACAATTATCAGGTCCAGCGCCAGTCCTGCTTACCGCAGTGTTTACACTCATATGAATAATCGGGCCAGAACTCTCCGAAGAATGATCCGGGACGGGAAGCGTGCAAGTACGGTCAGTCGTCCAGGTAACTGAGTTCCAGAACAGTGCTCTCGCCGTTTTCATTCCAGACGATGCAGTTTTCCTCATTGTAGGAGAACACGACAGTGAAGGGTTCTTCGCCTTCAAACTCGCCCATGGCGGTCAGGGTGTTCGTCTCCGCGTCATAATCGCCCTTCAGAATGGCGTCCTTCAGGATTTCGTTGTTCTCACCCCGCTGATAGAGGCGGATGTCATACTGGCCCTCGTACCAATCATAGAAAAACACTTCGATGTCGCCCTTCATCCGGCGGCTGCCGTAGAAGCTGCCGATCTTCTGGAATGCCAGATCCTTGCCGGCGTCCTCTTTCAGATCCTTCCAGACGAGCTTGCCGTCTTCCGCGATTTCAAACTCGGCGTCGCCGTCTTCGTAGTAGGTGACGTCCCAGGTTTCGGCGACGGTGTCCTGCTTGTAGTGCAGACCCAGCGGCACGGCAACCAGCTTGCCGTTATCGCCCATCTCGGCGGAATACTCCCAGACGTCCTCCTTGTTGTCGCCCAGCCTGTGGACAATCATCAGCTTCAGACCGCCGTCCTCGTCAAAGACCTCGACGCGCCAGTCACCGTCCTCGGCAACCCATGCGCTCACAAACACGGCGGCTTCCGGATGATCGTCCAGGTACACGGCGATGTCGTCCTCTTCCTCGGCCATCGCGAACAGCGCGGTGACGGAGAGGCAAATAATCAGGAACAGTGCGAATAGCTTCTTCATTGTTTTTCTCCATTTCGTTTCTTTTGAATTCCTGGCTGCCGTGGGATCCGGCAGCTATCGATTCATACGCAGATGCACACCCGAATGGCATCGATCCTGAACAGTTTCCAAAAACTTTTATTCGTAGCGGAGTCCGCCGGTCGTGCTTCGGCCCGGCTCCGCGGTCCCATACAGAATACGGAAACGGGGCTGTTGCAGAAGCACGCATTCTCAGTGGCTGTAAAAATAAAACCTTGCCGGAATGGTGATGCACACATTCATCTCCGGAAACCGGAAAACCTGTCCCTCCTCCGTCGCCGTTCCATCCGCCAGGCCTGCAGTGCAGAGCATGACGGCCAGCATCAGAATTGCCATCCATCTCATTTTCATCTTCAAGTCTCTTCTTTACCCGGCAGTTGTTTCTGTTCCATGACGCCATGCGGGATTGCCGAGGTCCCGCCGTGGTTATCCGATCAGGATCAAACCATCAACGCCGCGCTTCCTGATCCGGAAAAAATTGGGAAGGCGTTTCTCCACGGCTGTAGGGAGAGCAGCTCGTTCAAAAGCTGAATCCGGTGACTCCTCCTCTTCTCGTTTTTCGTTTCAAATGCTCCATTCCGCGCTGGCGGTCTGCAGCTGCGCCATACGGCGGAACGTGCTGTCCTTTTGAGCGAGCAAATCCTTGGGGCTCCCCTCTTCGGCAATCGTTCCGTCGGACAGCACAACAATCTTGTCCGCGCCGCTGACCGTGCGCATCCGGTGGGCGATGACCAGAACGGTTTTGTTCCGGATCAGGCGGGAAAGTGCCTCCTGGATGACCGTCTCGTTTTCCACGTCCAGACTGGCACTGGCCTCATCCAGCAGGATGATCGGCGCGTCTTTCAGGAAGGCCCGGGCGATGGAGATGCGCTGGCGCTCGCCACCGGACAGCTCGCTGCCGTTTTCGCCGATAACCGTATCATATCCCCGGGGCAGCTTCAACGCAAACTCGTCACAGTTGGCCAGCCGGGCCGCTGCCAGCACTTCCTCATCCGTGGCGTCCTTTTTCCCGACACGAATGTTTTCCAGAATGCTGTTGTTAAACAGCGTGACGTCCTGGAATACGATGGAATACACACTCAGCAGCGTCTCCGGATCGATTTGGGAAATGTCCTGTCCGCCCACTGTGATCCGGCCTTTGCTGACATCCCAGAACCGCGCGGCAAGGCGGGAAACGGTAGTTTTTCCGCCGCCTGACGGGCCGACCAGCGCTGTGACCTGGCCCTGCTTCGCGGTAAAGGATACATTGCGCAGAACGGTTTTCTCCTGATCATAGGAGAATCCGACGCTTTCAAAACAGATGTCATATCCATTTGGATGGAAGTTCGTCATTCCCGTCTGCGCCGGGCAATCCGTGATCTCGTTCATCCGCTCCACGGGAACGGTGAGCAGGTTCAGCATGCCCAGGTTGATGAGGTTGCCGCTCATGGGCTCATACAGGCGGGAGGCAACCAGCAGGAAGGAGAAGAACTCCATCACATTCAGCCGCCCCTGCAGCAGCAGCGCGCTGCCGACGACGGCCACCGTGCCGATGCCGATCTTCAGGATCAGCTGGGCCGAAACGATGAAGGCCGCCTGGCCCAGTTCCGCACCGATGGCTTTTTTCTCCACATCGTCGATTTTGCCGTCCAGTTCCGCCAGGTAAGCGTCCTCCGCGTTGCAGCTTTTCAGATCGCGGGAGGTCTCGATGAATTCCTGTACCGCGTCGTTCAACCTTACCTTGGATTCGGACTGCCGGCGGATGAAATGCTGCTGCACCTTTTTCGACGCCGCCACGATGAAGATGGCGATGGGGATCGGCCACACGGCCGCCAGGGCCATCTCCCACTTATAGAAGAACAGGCCGACGCAGATCAGCACCGTGGAGATCAGACTGCCGTAGAACTGCGGGATCTGGTGGGAGGAGGCGTGCTCCAGGGTTTCCGCGTCCGCCATGATGGTGCCGGTCAGGTCCGCCAGATCCTTCTTTCCGAAGAAGGACAGCGGCAGCTTCCGCAGCTTTTCCGCCAGGGAGACACGGCGCTTGCCTGATTCCACATAGGTCGCGAAGAAGGTGGCGTTGTACTGCCAGACATTCGGGAGAAAGATCAGCACCAGGCAGGCCGCCGCAAAGAGCAGATAATACGCCCACCGCCCGGCAGCCGTGCCGGCCAGATAATCCCCGGTGAACGCGAACAGCAGCCAGACAGGCGTCATCAGGGCGATGTTCGCGGCAGTGACCGCCAGGATCGCTTTGAGCATGTCCGCCGCGCCTTTTTCCGTCAGCGCAAACCGTTTCATCAGATACCGCTTCATGCCGTTTCACCCACTTTCCAATTGACAGCCTTCCGGTATTCCGCCCACATGGCTGCGTAGAGTCCGTTCTTTTTCAGCAGCTCGTCGTGTTTTCCCTGTTCTTCCGCCCGGCCGTCCTTCAGCACATAGATCCGGTCGGCGTTGCGGATCGTGGACAGGCGGTGGGCGATCATAATCACTGTCCGTCCCCTGGCCATCTCCCGGAAAGCCTGCTGCACCTGCGCTTCGCATTCCGGATCGGCAAAGGCGCTGGCCTCGTCCAGAATCACCACGTCGGCATTCTTCAGCATGGCCCGGGCGATGGCGATGCGCTGCTGTTCGCCGCCTGACAGATAAGTGCCTTTGCTCCCCAATACGGTGTTGATTCCTTCCGGCAGACGCTCAATGATATCCATGCACTGGGCCTTTTGAAGGACTTCCAGCATTTCACCTTCGGTGGCATCCGGCTTTGCGATGCGCAGATTGTCCGCGATGGAGCGTTTGAGCAGCCGGCTGTCCTGGAAGACGTAGGCCACGCGCCGCATCAGCGTTTCCTTGGAAATCTGACGGGCATCCACGCCGCCGATGAGTACCTGGCCTTCCTGCGGGTCAAAGAAGCGGGAGATCAGGCCTGCCACGGTGGTCTTTCCGCTGCCGGACGGGCCGACAATGGCCACGATCTCATTCCGGTCCGCCTTCAGGGACAGATGGGAAACCGCCGCCGGAGCATCGGGCGTGTAACGATAGGTGACGTCCTTCAGCTCCACCGACGCGCCGCGGGGCTCCTGCCCACGCTCCGGCTCCGGCAGCGGCTGAATGCTGAGGATCGTGTCCGTCCGGGCGATCGCGTCCTCGACCTTCATGTTGTTTTCACTCATGAACATCACTTTCGTCATGGCCGTGGCGATGGCCGGCGTGAAGATAACGTAGAACAGAAAGTTCAACAGGATATCCATCCCGTAGTTTTCCCCGCGGATCAGCAGCAGCGTCAGGCCCAGGATGAAGACGAAGGTACTGTGGATCAGCACGGTGTATCCCACCATGGACGGACGCATCATGCGGGTGTAGTGCATGCAGAAATCCCGGTAATCATCGATGGAGGCCTTGAACCGGTGGAAGGAGAACACGGTCTGCCCGAATGTTTTGACCACCGGAATGCCCCGCACATACTCCACAGCCTCGTTGCTCATCCGCTCCAGGGCATTCTGGTACTGCCGCATGTCCTCCTGCATGGCCGGGCCCGCCATGCGCATCATCACGGCGAAGCTCAGCGCCACCGGGATCAGGCAGGCGACGCCGTAGCGCCAGTCGTACAAAAACAGCATGGCCGCCATACAGACCGGCATGGCGATCGCGCCTGCCATGTCCGGCAGGTTGTGCGCCAGCAGCGTCTCGGTGGAGCCGGTCACCTCGGTCACGGTCCTGCGCACCTTGCCGGAACCCATCTCATCCGCAAAGCCGATGGGCAGGCGGGCGATGTGGCGCATCAGCGTCTTTTTCATGTTGGCCGCCGTTCGGAACGCGCTGCCGTGGGAGCAGACCAGCGCACTGACATAGACAAGCCAGGCCAGGACAGCGAAGAGCACGGCCATCCAGCCGTTGTGCACGATGCCCGTCGCCTTCGAAAAGCCCGGCTGTACCTCCAGCACTTCCCGGATGATGCGCCAGATGAAGACAAAGGGCAGCAGGGCCAGCACGCTGCTCAGCGCGGACAGAACCAGCGACAGGTATGTCAGCAGCTTGAAGCGGCCCGCGTATTCCATCAGACGCCCGAATGCGGACGGCGACTTGTCCCGTTTCTTCTCTTTCAATGGAGTTCCCTCACTTTCCGTCAGCTAACATTTCTGTGTTAGAATAAACTAACCTCATTTTATGCATATCGCCTGCCCCATATAGGGAACAGGCGGTATCATCAGATCATGTAAAACTTATACTAATCTCAGTTTAGAATGCTTATTGTCAGCAGTGGGATTTCGCGCCTGCGGGCGCGACCAGGGCTTTCCGATCGCCCTGGACCTTCGGTCACATGCTGTTACTGGATTTGCAGTTTTACTTGAGATTGGTATTAAAAGCCGAACAGTGTCTTCCAGCCGGGAAGGAAGAAGGCTTCAATCATCTCCAGGCATTGCATTGATTCATCAAGAGAATAACGATGGATCACCGGCTCAAACAAAGCGGTCACATAGGCGCTGAGCAGCAGATGCAGCGCCGCCGGGCTGATCTCACGGATGGGCAGCCCTTTATCCCGCAGTATCGGAAGGTACTGGAGCATCCGTTCCTGCGCGGCCTGGGTCAGATCGTGCAGGAAGCTTTCATACTTCGTGCCCGACGAGCAGGTGAGCAGCAGGTGATAATCGTCCATGCGGGGATAGACCACCTCTCGCATCATGTCAACCCATGAATCCTGCCATTGAAGGACTCCGTTCTCCCCTGCCGCTGTCAGGTATCTGGCCAGGTGATCCTCCATCCATGCATTCAGCTGCCCGATCGCCGGCGCCACCAGCAGATCAAACAGATCTGCCTTGTCCCGGCAATGCCGGTACAGTCCCGCTGCGGTTAAGCCGCACCGCTCGCCCACGCGGCGCATGGAGGCCTTTTCGAAGCCGTACGTCCGGAATTCCTCTCTGGCCGCGGCCAGAACCCTGGCATGGCTGGCGGTTTTGTCCTTCGGCATGGATGCCCTCCTGAAGTAAACATTGTTAGCTAACGCTATAAACTATAAATCATCGATAGCGAATTGTCAAGTCGAATTTTCAGGAAGGCTCATTTTTCCGTAACGACAGAAGCGAAGGATGCTATTCACTTCCTGCCGGTCAGCAGCGCGGAGCCGCTCAGCGCCATCCAGGCGGCTTCGGACTTCTTCATGAACCTGCCGTTCGTCGTGTCGATCAGCTCCACCTTTTCATAGCCCATATCCCGGAGCTTTTTCACGAAGGCCTGCATATCGCCATACTTGGATTTGGAGAAGATGTCGTGCAGGGCAAAGGTGCCGCCTTTTTTCAGCGTGCGCAGGGTTTCCAGCAGATACTGCTGCCGGTCGCCGGGGATGTTGTGGTACACATAGTTGCTCACCACGGCGTCAAAGGTTTCATCCGGGAAATCCAGATGGGTGGCGTCGCCCTGCCGGAAGGTAATCCGGCTGACGCCCTCGGCCCGGGCGTTGCTTTCGCACAGCCCTTTGCTGAAGGAGGCATATTCCTTGCCCCAGCGGTCGATGCCGATGATCTCGGCCCGAGGATTCCGCTTGCCCACGGCAATCCCCAGCGCGCCGCTGCCGCAGCCCACGTCCAGGCACTTGCCGCCCTCCGGCAGCTTCACATAAGCCGCCGTGCCCTCAATGATCTGCCGGGCCATCTGACGTTTTCCGTTGTAGTCAAAGGCGCGATACATGCTGACGGCCCAGACAGTCAGCCCGCAGAAGACGACCGCAATCACCTCGAATGCAATCGTCAGCACTGTCCTCAGCGTGCCGCCCGGCAGCAGCTGAAACGCCGCCACCGCGACGGCGCATCCCAGGAACGTAAACAGGAAAGAATACACCATGCCCTTGGGCATCCAGTTTTTGTAGTCAGGTTTCATCATAATTCCTCCTTATACTAATCTCAAGTAAAAGCTGTAAAACAAGCAGCACCATGCATCCGAAGGTCCAGGGCGATCGGAAAGCCCTGGTCGCGGCCCGCAGGCCGCGAAATCTCGCTGCTGGCATTTAGCATATGATATAGAGATTGGTATTACTTTCTTGCAATGATGGTGATCCACGGTTTCGACAGATGATGATCGCTGCTCACTTCGGAAAAGCCTGACGCTTTCAGCGCCGCTTCAAGCTGCTTCGCCGTATAGCATTTCATCCCGTCGATGATGCCCTCGTATTTCTTCCCCGTATCATCCGCGCCGTCCGATTCGTTGCAGATCATGAAAATCCCGCCCGGCTTCAGGATACGTGCGACCTGCCCGAAGCACCTCTCCAGCTCGGGCCAGAAGTAGACCGTCTCAAAAGCGGTCGCCAGATCGAAGGAACTGTCCGGGAGGCGAAGATCGGACACGTCGCCCTGCCGCACCTCGCACCGGCCCGCGGCTATGGCTGCCTGGTTGAAGGCTTTCGCCTTCTCCACGGACAGGTCGGAATAGTCGACGGCCGTCACATGTGCCTTCGGATACCTTTTCAACAGCTCCCCGGCGTTGCGACCGCCGCCGCAGCCCAGGTCCACAGCCCTTTCAGGCGTGATGGGCGGCAGGTGGGAAAAGCCCCAGTCGGCCATAGTGGCATGGCCGGAATTCATGCCGCTCAGCATCACCTTTCCAAGAAAGCCCTCCGGCTTTCTCGTCTGGCTGACAAACCTCTTGAACAAGCCCATTCTCATTGCCCCTTTCAAACGCTTTTTGTTCTCTCCCATCCGTCCCCGGCGTCGGTCGGATGGCGGACAAAGTCGAAATCACAGCAGTCTGCGCCCTGGCACAGCGTGCCCGTCCGCCTGAAATCCGTGTAGGGCAGATTCCCGAAATTGATCACATCGGAGCGGCAGAACATGGCTCCCAGCTTCATCAGGCCGCGCTCCTCGAAGATGTGCCGGTAAAGGCACTCCCTGCACTCAAAATGAAATCGGTCTTTGGGATCCTCATCCAGATGCCATTCATATTTCCAACCCGCACCGGAACCATGCCGGAAACCGAAGGGCAGGATCTTTTTCATGACCGGCATGAACCAGCTGTGCCGTGCCAGTCTCTGATAGGTACCCGGCGTCAGCTGTTTCCACATCTCGGTGGAGACGATTCCAAAGGCTTCCTCCTCGGTTCTGCCGTGCTGCTGCAGCACCTCATACAGCGCGATGGATGTGAGAATCTGGGCGATATGCTTGTAGTTGCCCTTGTCGCACCAGCGCTTTTCCTCCTCCAGCAGCACACGCATGCGCTTGTAAACATCCCGCCGGATTTCTGCCGGCAGCGTTGGAAAATAAACCCGATACCGGCTGACGGCCACCAGGGCTTCCGGTTCATACTTTTTCATCTGGTCTTCATCCTCCAAAGAACGTTCATTTTGCATCCCCGTCAGAACAGCATGTTCAGTCCCGCCACCACCAGCCCCGCTATCGGACAGACGAGGAATGTCCAGCCCAGGCCGTGCTCCGGGATGGCCAGGGTTTTCAGCCACTCCCAGCGTTCCCAGGCTTTGCAGTGCTCCGCGCCTTTGATGAAAGGTTTGGCTTTCGGCGGCAGCCAGCAGTCGAGGATGATGAAATCGGACAGGCTTACCATGGTCATCTCCACATAGCCCGCCCAGAACAGGTTTCCAAAGCCGGTCATCCCCGCAGCATGCGCGCTGACTGCCCAATAGACAAACAGCACCAGATACAGCGGATACAGGATCAGCTTCATGGTGCGGACATCCTTCTTCTCCACAAAAGGTGCCGCGGCCAGTTTGATCTCTTTCGGAAACATGGTGCTGTAGGCTTGCGGCACCAGCAGGAAGCCAAGCCCCGCCACCGCGTTGAACAGCAGGGACATGGACAGTCCGTCCAGGATGATTCTCGGCCAGTTCATGCATTCACCTCCCGATGATCAGGGTGATCCACGCCATCAGCGCGCACACGAACGGAAACGCGATCAGCCGGATCAGCTGGTTTTTCGTGTTGAAGCTGCGGTCATTCCAGCTTTTGCAGCCCCTTGTCTCCGGGTAGAATTGCACATAATACTTCCTGGTGATCACGATGTACTGGTCCTGCACCAGAATATCGAACAGCTTGTAGCCGTACATGAACAGCATGTACCGCCCGAACAGCAGCCAGAAGCCGTAGCCGCGCCGGATCCCGTCCGCACCGAGAAAGAAAATCACACCCACGTATCCCGCCGCCATCAATGCTGTGAGCAGATAGCCGATCTTCTTTCGGCCGGCAGGCGGATCGGGATGCGCTTTCGCCGCCTCCCGGATGTCCTGCGGCAGAAAGCGCATGAGTACCTTTGTGGCCGCGAAATGCGGAATGATCAGAACAAATGCCAGGGAGAGCAGGCAAACGGCTGCCAGGGCGGCCAAGGTTGTGATCATGCGGCTGACCTCCTCTTACATCATTTTTCCGATCAGCCAGTACAGTCCGCCCACCGCCGCCGCCAGCGGCACCGAGAACGGAATCAGCTGCAGCATCTTCCATTGCTTCACATGGACGCTGTGCCAGGTATCGTTCAGATCTTCTGTACCGGGGATCAGCCACCAGTCGGACAGCGCCACCCAGAGGGTGTCGATGAACAGCCAGTCAAAGAACTCCGCGCCGAGGAACAGCGCATAAAACTGCCAGCAGCAGTCCCAATAGCTCCTCGCGCCGTTGACCCCAAGGATCATGACGCCGGGGATTACCAGCATCCAGGCAATGAGCAGGCTGTAGGCAAACCGCTTTCTGCTCCGAAATTCCTCTTCGGTGATCAGGCCCAGGGCTTTGACCCGGTCAATCATCACCTGCGGATAGAAGAAGAGGCCGCCAATGGGACCGCGCTTGTGCACAAGAACAGCTATGTAAGCCGCATAGCAGACCCAGAGGATCAGAATTTCAAGGGCAATCGTCCAGAACATGTGCAAACCTCATTTCATACTGATCTCAGTTTAGAATGCTTATTGTCAACAGGGAGATTTCGCGGCCTGCGGGCCGCGACCAGGGCTTTCCGATCGCCCTGGACCTTCGGCCACATGCTGTTGTTGGATTTTTTATTTCTTACTTGAGATTGGTATCATGATCGGTGTTCTCTTATCCGAACAGGCTGCAGATCCAGGCCGCGAGGGCCGAAGCCGCCGGAAAGATGACCAGGAGTTTCAGCAGCTGGCTTTTCAGATTAAAGCCATACTTCTTCATAGGATAGACGCTTTCCGTTTCCGGATAGTAGTACTGGAAAAAACGGAACTTCATCAGCAGAAAGTAATCAAAGCAGACCATGTCGTAGATCTTGTAGATGCTGAAGATCAGCACAAACCTTGTGAAAAACTGCCAGAAGGTAAAGCCGCTTCGGAAACCGTCCCATATGACGATGACCCCAACGCCCAGGATCATGAGGAAGCTGAAGATCATGAGCGTCCAGCCGATGGCTCTGGCACCGGCAAACAGTTCCTTTTCACGGGGAAGAATCGCCTCCCGCGCCTCCCTGGGAGCGGAGGAGAAGAACTCTTTCTTCTGAATGAATGCCACGGCGGACAGCAGCATCAGGGTGATCGCCGCGCAGAACACGACGGCCAGGAATATCGTGAGCAGCATATGATCCCTCCAGACTCATTTCTTCACGCTGACCAGCAGGCCGTTTTCCTTCTTCACCAGCCTATACTCCTGGGCGATGGGATGACGGTCTCCCACGATGCAGTAATCGCAGCAGGGCGATTCCACGCAGGTCTCTTCCCGGATCAGGCAGGCGTGGAGCTTCTGCATGGCCAGATGGTCGCAGTTGCACATGACGGGCAGCACGTCCTCCATGTGATGACGTTTGGCGAATTCCGCGTTGGGGCATTGGGTAAAGCTGTAGCGGATCACGCCGTTTTCCCTGTCATAGGAGCAGGAACCCATCCGAAACGAGCCGGGGAAGCGCCTGATCTCCTCGACCCGGATGTCATTGGCTTTCTGAAAAAACAGGCTGGCCAGGCGGTTGTCGAGCCTGCGGTTGAGGTTGAAAACTTTGCCCAACACGTCGAAGGATCCCATGAAGCAGCGAAAGATGTCCTGCTGCACTTCCTCCAGTTCGGGTTTGTCCGGAACGATTTTGTACCAGGCGAAGATCAGGATCGGGTCATAGATGCTGACCTTGATCTTCGCGCCGGCCATAGGCGGCTCATCCCTGAGAAACTCGCAGTATTGCAGCTGGATCTTCTCCCAGAGCTGCTTGCAGATCGGATCGTCATACCAGCGATGCAGGAGCTGCAGGACGCATTTCTTCGCCTTCTTTGTATAGACCGTGTGCCGGGTGCGGTCGATGGGCAGGTCCTTTTCTTTCACTGTGCCACCTCATTTCTTTTCCGGATCGAACCGCAGACGATAGTCGCAGCATTCCGCGCCCTCCGATACCGCCGTGGTGCGCTCGTAGCGAATGTGGTGAAAACCCTGCATATAGGCTTTGTCCATATGGCAGATGCACAGCACGGCTTTCTCATTGCCCAATTCCCTGGCCAGTTCATGATACGGGCAGGAGAGAATATCCACCCCGAACATCTCAGGCGGTTCGGATACGATCCGGCGCTGATAGCCGAGGTTTTCTCCGCTCATGCGGTCCATGATGCTGTCCACATGCCTCCAGATCAGCCCGGAAACGCCCGGAACGCTGGTGATGCAGTGTACAATCCCGGCAAAGCGTCTGCCCATGGCGTCGCCGTAGGCATTGAGCAGATCCTCCGCATCCGCCCCGGAGACGGTCAACGCGCGGTACAGCGCGACTGCGGGCAGAACCATCGCGCCTTTGTGCTTTTTCAGGGCCGCGTTGCCTGACAGCATCGACTGATATTCCTTACCTGCGTCATCCCAGATGGTATCTGCCCGCGTTCTTCCAAGCGCCGTGATAAGGCGCCTGCGAAGCCCCCGGTAGAACCATTGCCTGTTTAATGGATTCATGACACCCGTCCTTTTCTGAGCAGCCGGATCCATTTCCGTTGCCTGTGGGCGTAGAACGCCTTCGCCCACAGCCAGACGAACACAATCATTTCATGCTTCCTTTGGCGTACTGTTTGCGGATCGCGTCCCAGCCCGGCATCTGTGCTTTCAGTTCCCGCCAGCTGGGCATGGGGAATTCCGGCCTGCGGGCAAGTACCTTCTCGAAGGCATCATCCAGCATTTCCATCTCCTCAAAGGCGTTCCGGCAATGCTCACAGGCGATGAGATCCCCTGCGGTTTTCCACTTGGCCATGGCGAAGTACAGAAACTGCATAACTGTGCCTTTGATGCCGGGGGCGTAATATTGATCGTCCCCCTCCGGCAGGATCGGGATTCCCTGCGCCTTCAGCATGGCGTATGCCTCCCGGGAGGCCATGCTCATGAGCTTCCGCTGCTTTCCTGTGGAGCCGGTCAGATCCCCGTTGCAGGCATAGGCCAGATAGCAGATGGGCAGCACCGCCGCCAGATGGCAGATGAGATAGGCTTCCATATCGGGCTGCCAGCGGAGCCTGTAGCCGCTACCGTTGAACATCGCTTCCAGCTTCGCCTGTGTATCGCTGTTAGGCAGGCTGTGCAGCCCGCCGATGTCCATGGCGCCGATGCCAGCCCGTTCACAGATCAGCATGCCTTTCTCATGGTCCCGTTTGCCCGCAGTGGCCTGAAAACCGAACAGGACCTGCTTTCCGCATACTGAATGATCCAGAATGATCTGCTGCATATCAGCAGGGCTCATGTTGTTGCCCACCAGCACCACGATCGGAGAACGAATAGCTGCCAGCGGTTCCAGGATCGACCGCATTCTGTTGTATGGCATGACGGCGAATACGGCGTCATAGGTGTCTTCTTCTTCGATGCCGCCGATCACCCTCGGGTGATCCAAGGTGGTCTTCCGCTGGAGATGATGGCGGATCCGCAATCCGTTATGCTGCAGCTGCTCTTTCCACGGACCTCGGGCCAGCAGCGTCACGTTGTTTCCGGCTATGCAAAGAACATGCGCCAGATAACAGCCGATCACACCGGAACCGTAAACCAGTACTTTCATCAGCTTTTACCTCACCAGCACGATCAGCCATCCAACCAACGCCGCGGGGATCAGCGCAAAGATGGTGCCCGGGAAGAGCATTCCTTTTACATGAAACCACTTCTGATGATAGGCCCTGTCCATATGTTCCGTGCCTTCCAGGCGGAACATGGGCAGATTGGCAAACAACACCCAATCCAGAAAGCAGGTGTCATACACGCCGATCCAGGCCATCAGCCCGAAGGTCAGCCAGAAACCCTGCCAGAAGGTGGCGGCTCCGGCAATCGCTGCGCACGCAAACAGGATCCCTGTAAAGATCAGCACCCCAAGTGATTTCGTCAGCAGTACGTTTTTGGACTGATAGCTCACATCCACCCGCGCATGCGTCTTGAAGTACTCCTCCTGGATGTCCGGCGGGTAATTGTGGATACTGGCCGGACTGTATTTTCTGTCACCGTGGTAATAAGCAAAAATGACAGCAGTAAACAAGACGGCGAAGGCAGCGGCTTCCAAAGCAATGACCCACCAAAGCATGTTGATCGATCTCCTTTCAGACGGTACGGGGCGGCCGGGGGATGCAGCGGTTGACCCGCTTCAGATAGTCTGCATAGTCCTGACCGTACAGATCGAGCAGCCATTTTTCTTCTGTGAGCTTCAGGGTGACCGTCAGGATCACCCAGTTAACGGGAACGGTCAGCAGGGCCTCGCCATTGTGCCACTGGAGACAGATCCCGGCAAACAGCATCCACCAGCCGCTGTACATGGGATTGCGCACCCAGGCATAGATGCCGCCGGTCTGCAGCCGGTTCTCCGAGATGCTTGCGTCCATGTCGGACCGCAGCGCCCCGATGAACCAGACAGCCAGCCCCAGCACGATCAGCAGCGCTCCGGCAATCCGGCAGAACAGCACCCATGAGCCTTCCAGAGCACCCATTTTCCAGACATAGGCGAACAGGATGATTCCGATGGCGGTGACCGCACCCATACCGAACACAATCGCAGGACCAACACCATACAGGGGCAGCCTTTGCCCTTCCTTCACGAAGTTCTTCATACCGGCGCCTCCATAAATTCATCAATCGCCTTCAGTACGGGAGCCGTGTACCGCTCCCCTCCGAAGAGCCACTGTTCGTGCTGCATGTCGAATTCCCGGATCTCCGGGTCACGGAAATACTTCCTGTAGCGGTTCAAATATTCCTCGCCCATCTTTTTGGCATAGATGAAGTGGACCTTTGTGCCTTCCACATGGATGTCGTCTTCAAGATGCGTGAGCAGATCAGTGTAATACTCGTTCCGGATGGATTCCGGCCTGAATTTTGAAAAGCAGCCCATGAACCTGTCAGCCGTTTCGTCGCTCATCTCAAAGAATGATTTGAGCTTTTCCCGGGTCTTTGCCTGCTTCTTTTCGCTGCCGGTGAAGCTGGTCAGCAGCGGTACCACAAGCTTCGACTGCAGCCAGGCACTGAGCTTTCCGCTCTGGTCGAGGTCCGGGCTGCCGAAGATGCCGTGATCGATATGCACCCTCTGCCGCATGATCAGCTGCCCCACAAAGGTGCTGCCCAGGGAGGAGCCGAGCGCCCCGTCCAGCTTCCCGCCGAAGTGCTCCTGAATATACCGCTCGATCTTCTCCGTCACCGTGATCATATCCGGGAAAACCGCGCCGCTTCCGTCAAAGCCGTCGTAGTTGACGCAGATCAGGTGATACTTTTCGCCAAGCCTGTCCAGCACCGCGGCGAAATTCGTCTGGTAATCGCAGGCTGTACCCGGAAGGAGCATCAGTGTTTTGCCGGTCAGGCTGCCCATTTCCACAAACTGCATTTAAGTCGCCTCCTTCATCAGCCGCACCATCAGATCCCATTCCTCTTTGGCCTCTTTCACGAACGGGAAGACCGGATAGCAGTGGAACATGCCTTCCATGGGCTCTTCCGTCGTGGCGCTGAGCCACCGTTTTTTGAGGCCGGCCGCCACGACCAGCCTTTTCAGCAGCTCATATTTGATGGACAATCTCATGTCACCTCGAATGTTAGTTTGATCTAACCTGCCTGTAAAAATAACGCACGCCAAGTGCTGGCTGTTGGGGCATTCCTGTTTCGTCCTGCCGCGTTGCTGTTTCCCGCACAGAGCAATCGCCTTTCCCGGTGGTACCTCAGATCATGCCGCCTCCGCCTCAAAAGGCAATAAGTTAGTTTTCACAAACCGTATTATACTCTTTTTTTCTCAGAAGACAAGCATAAAAAGCAAATTCAAAAAGATCAATACCAGAATGTCACCCTTTCATACCAATCTCAAGTAAGAATTGCAAATCCAGCAACAGCATGCGGCCGAAGGTCCAGGGCGATCGGAAAGCCCTGGTCGCGGCCCGCAGGCCGCGAAATCTCACTGCTGACAATAAGCATTCTAAACTGAGATTAGTATTAAGGAACATTGAAGAAACAGAAGTTTTTTGACCAGTCACAAACGAACCATGAAAAACCCGGCACGCTTCTCCGATGTGAGCTGCATGCCGGGTCATTTTTGCTTACTTTACAAATGAACGAGGATCAATTATTAGACAGGCTCTCCAGCGTCTCCCGATTCTCCTGAAGCACCTTCAGCACCCACACGCTCCAGTGGCGGGCGTTGGTATCGCTGTCGCCGAATACATAGTCTTCCTGGCCGTAATCGATGACGTCGAAGCCCGGGACAGCCTTGCTGGCGTCCTGGGTGCGGTAGGTCATGCCGTCCGCCAGGGTGAAGGAAACCTTGCCCTCTTCATCGATCGTTACCCAGCCGGAGAGATCCGTGCCGGTCGCGGATTCGGCGGTGCCGTTGGATATCAGCGCCTCAGCAGCGGGTTTGACGGTCTCCACACCACTGACATACGCGCCGTACATCCTGTCCACCCACAGGGGCAGGCTGCTGCCGAGGATCTCGCTGGGTACGTGGCCGCCGTCCCACTGCCATTCGATCGTGGTGTCGATGCCCGCGTTCAGCGCGGCGATCTGCATGTTCAGGGAGTTGAACATGGCGATATCGCCTTCCTTCGCGCCACAGACGATGCGCATCCAGGTGGGATCGGCCGTTCCCTCGGCGCCGATATAGTTCAGCGGGTTGTAGAGGTTTACGATGTTCTTTCCGTAGACGTCGCCCGCCGCGATCTCGGCCACATCGGCTTCATACGCGGCCAGCATTTCCGCATAGCTGGAATAGTTGTTGGAGTTGGTGCTGCTGCCTGCGGCCTGGGTCGTGCCCGCGTCGGGCGTTCCCACATTCATCTCATCGCCGCCGCTGTTTGCAGCTGCATCCGTGTTATCGAAACCGCGCCCGGAGGGACTGTGCCTGTCCAAGGGCATTTCTCCGCCGGGGCCGCCAGGACCGCCGTCCGGAGGATTCCCGCCAGGACCGCCGTTCCTGTCACCGCCCGGGCCGCCCATGCTATTGCCGGAGCTGCCCTTCGCATAGCGGCCTTCGATAAACGCTTGCGCCTTGTCAGCCGTGGTCATGGCGGCCACTTCTTCATCGGTCAGTGCAGCTCCGTCACTGCCGAACCATGTCCAGCCCTCGGCATAATCCAGATTGTCCACAACCCACTGGAGGTTTTCGGTCAGTTCGGCCAGGTACAGATTCAGATAAGTTCCGCCGTAGCCGTTGGTATCGGCGTACTTTTCTTCGTCATACTCGATGGTCAGCGCCACGGTGCTGTTCTTTTCGCCGTCGCCGTCCAGGTCGAAGCCGACCTTTGCCTCCTCCACGGTCAGATTCTGAGCGTTGATGTAACTCATGTACTCCTGAGAGAGGAAACCGGCCATCGCCTGCTGGAAATCTGTATTGAAATTGAAACCGGTGTTCAGCGTATACTCCATCGCCAAAGCCATATCGGCTTCATAGAGAGAGGTGATAGCGGAGTAGGCCACGCAGCCCCACGCGCCGTCGGAGAGCTCGACTTCTTCACCGTTGATCGTCACGGTGGTGCAGTAACTGCCGTCCGCGTTCCGATAGACACCCACCGCGCCGACTTCGATCTGGTAATCATAGAAGTCCGGATTGTTGGAGGTTGCAGCGAACATCGCGGCATGCGCGCCTCCGCCGCTGCCTCCGGTCGAGACCCAGTACTCCACGCTGCCCGGCAGGTTGCCCAGGAGGATATTGTACTTCACATAGCGGGCCGCGGCTTTCTGGTCCACCAGGCAGGAAGGCGCATCGCCCGTGTAGACGGTTTCCCCAGCCTCATTGGTAGTGCTGTCCTGCTTGCCGCGATTGCCGCAGGCCACGTTGATGTAACCCTCAGCGGCATAGGTGGCCGCGGCGGCGGTGTTGCTGGAATTGCCGTAGCCCGCCGCGCCAGTGTTCAGGATCACAGGCGCGGTGGCCGCCGTGTAGGTCTGGCCGTTGGTGCTGGTGACGGTTGCCGCATAGTCGATGACCAGCCTGCCTTGCACGGCTTCCGTAGCCGTCGCCGCGGTCACGTCCGCTTCGCCGTCACCGTCCGTGTCGATGCCCTTCACATAGGCGCCGGGCACACAGACGGAAACGCCCTCCTCGTTCTCGATGACCGGCCTGGTCACCGCGATCACCGGGGTGAGCACCCAGGCGTCCGCGCCGGATTTGTAGGTCCATTCCTGATCCGGATTGTTGGCCAGGTTCAGCGCCGCTTCTATGGCCTCCTTGTCGGAGACTGCCGCCGTTTCCTCCGCGAAGCAGGCGCAGGACACGCTCGTCAGAACCAGAGCCAGCAGCAGTGCAAGCAGCTTTTTCATGCACTTCCTCCTCCGTTCAGTTCATGGCGATGCCGTTGACATAGAGCGTATAATCGCCCGTGACCACATTCTCCATGCTGCCTTCAAAAGTGGTAATGCATGTATCCGCCGTCAGCGTCCAGGTGCTGGTGCTGTCCAGTACGACATGGACCGTTCCGATCTCTGTGGAAACCGTGCTGCCCTTCGCGTTCGTGATCTCGCCGCTGAAGGTGCCTTCAAAGGAGGAGCCGTTCTGCAGGGTCAGCGTCAGGGTGGAATTGTCGCCCACCAGGATCGTGCCGCCCAGGGTCTGCGCGTCCGCAACCAGCTCCGCCGTGTTGGAGGCGCCGCTCCAGCCGTCGTCGCACACGGAGAGCAGCACGTCGCTGCCTTCGTTGTTCAGCGTCACACCGGACAGGGTGATCACCGCGTGGGTGTTGGTGACGTGGAACATGTGCCCGCTCAGGCTGGTCAGACTGCCGCCCGTCATGGTGAAGGAAGAGGTGCCGCTGTCCGCGTCGCCGGACATGGACTGGTAGATCATGATGGTGTCCAGGAAGGTGGCATTGCCGTTCATGGAGGTATTGCTGGCGGTCATGTCGCAGTTTTCCAGCGTGATGGCGTTCATGCCCTCGATACACACGCCCTCAGACAGGTTGGAAACCAGGGTGGCGTTCTTCACGGTGATGTCCGCCGTGGAGTAGATCGCCGGAGAGCCCAGGCCGTTGGAAGTATAGGCGCCGCCGTCCACGACCACGGTGCCGCCGCCGCGGTCTGTGCGGATCGGCGCGGAAGACCCGCCGGAGGTCGTAACCGTCAGGTTGTTCGCGTACGTGACGCCGCCGCCCGTGGTCATGATACCGCCGGACCCGTTGCCCGTGGTAGTGATGGTCGTGTCAGAGATAATCACCGTCGTGCCGTCGCCGGCTGCGCCGTTCCGGCCGCTGTTGCCGCCGTAGCAGAAGACGCCGTTCGCGCCGGAGGCCGAGGATTCGATTGTGCCGCCCGTGATTGTGGCGGTGGAGCCGCCCATCACCAGCAGGGCCGCGTTCAGTCCATAGAAATTGCAGTTGTCGCCGCCGTTGGAATCGCCGGTCTTGGTGACGGTGGGATCGGTGATGGTGACGGCGTCCGCCGTATTGACGATCAGCGCGCTTTCGTCCGCGGTGTCGGAGGTGTAGGTCTGGCCCACCTGCTCCGCCGCTTCGGTGATCTCAGCGGCAGCCGTGTACTCGAAGGACGAGGTCCTGCCTCCGGGAGGCGTGCCGCCGCCAAAACCGCCGCCATTGCCGGGAGCGCCGTCCGGAGGGGTGCCGCCGGGGCCGCCGGGCATGCCGCCCTCCGGCGGTTCGGGGGGCGTGCCGCCGGGGAAGCCGCCCTCCGGAGGCTCCGGAGGCATGCCGTTGGTATCGGGTCCATCCGCAAAGGCGGTCAGGGTGCAGCATACGGCCAGGATGAAGGCCAGCATCATCGCAAAGAATTGTTTCATCGTGTTCACCTCCGTGTATTCTGCCCGCCGGAGAGGATCGGAAAACCTCCCTCACAGCTGACAATGTCATTGTAAGGGAGGTTGATTGAAGTAAGATTGAAGAATCCTTTATTTTCTGATCGGGATGGAAGCGGTGAATTGGACCTTCCCGTCCTGGCAGGAAACGCTGATGCTGCCGCCGTGCTTTTCCACAACTGCTTTCGCAATGGACAGGCCGAGGCCGTAATGCCGGCCTTCGCTGTTCCGGGCCTCGTCCACCCGGTAGAAGCGGTCAAAGAGGTGTTCCAGCTTGTCCTGCGGAATCTCATCGCCTTCATTGACCACACTCAGTACGGCGTGATGCCCCTGGCGCTTCAGCGAGATCCCGATCTCACTCCCGCTGGCATGCCGGATCGCGTTGTCCAGCAGAATGGAAACCAATTGTGTGAGTTGAGTTCGATTGCCTGTCAGGGTGATGCCGTCCTCGATCTCCGTCCGAAAAGCTCTGCCGCGGTCAAAGGCGAGGGTTTCAAGCGCAAGGGTTTCCCCGGTGACGGTGCGGGAGAAGTCCACCTGTTCCATGGGCGCCTCCGCGTTCTCCGCCCGAGAGAGGTCCAGCAGCTGCGTGACCAGCCCGCCCATGCGCTCGTTCTCGTAACGGATATTGGCCAGCCATTCGTTTTCGCCGATCTCCCTGGCCAGCATTTCAGCGTTGGTGCTGATGACGGCGACCGGCGTTTTCAACTCGTGGCTGGCGTCGGAGATAAACCGCTTCTGCCGCTGGTCATTCTCTTCCAGCGGCCGGATGATGCGTTTGGACAGAACCAGCGAAATGAAGAACATCACGAGAATAGCGGCACCGCCGATGATCAGCACATTGCGCAGCAGCGTGTTCAGGCCGCTCTCCGACACGGTGTTGTCCATCAGGGCGACCAACGTATAATTCGGCCTGCGGTCCACAATATAGGTCAGGGCGCCGGTACGTCCGGATGCGGTGTTTCCGGCCAGGATTTCTTTCGCAATGCCGATCAGTTCTTCTACGCTGTAAACCTCTTTCTCTCCGTTATCCACCGCAATCACGGTGTCGTTCTCCCCAAAGGCAACGGAATAGAACGTGGAAAGCTGATAATCCGGCTTCTGGTCCAGCGGCGGCCTTCCCGGCGGTTCCGGGGCATGTGTGTCAGGCATGTCCGGCGGTGCATCCGGCGGCACTGCAGGGACGCCGGTCTCGCTGTCCAGGTAATAGAGCTCCACATGCCGTTTCAGCATCGCCATGTTTTCCTGCCGAATCTCCCGATAGCTGGCCAGCAGAATCACGGACAGGGTGATGGCGAACAGCAGGACCAGCGATCCCATGATAGCCAGAATGATCTTTTTTCTGGATCGCTTAAACATCTTTCTCCCTCAATTCATATCCCAGGCCGCGCACAGCCTTGATCTCAACACTCGAGCCGACAAAAGCCAGCTTCTTCCGCGTGAAGGACATGTATACTTCCACGTTGTTATACTCGGCCTCGTTCTCAAAGCCCCAGATTTTCACGGCCAGCTGTTCTCTCGTCATGATCTGGCCCTGGTTTGAGAACATGTACTCCAGGATGCGGAGCTCCTTCTCGCTGAGCCGGACGTTCTGTCCCGTTGACGCACAGGTAAGGGTCGCCGTCGACGGATCGAGCGACAAATCGCCGTAACGCAGGCTCCCGTCCTGAAAGCTTGCACTCCGGCGGCCCAGCGCCCTGATTCTTGCCAGCAGCTCCTTCGTCTGGAAGGGCTTTGTGAGATAATCGTCAGCGCCGCTGTCCAGACCTTCGACCTTGTCATCCAGCTGGCTTTTTGCCGTCAGCATCAGAATCGGGGTCTTCACGCCGCTATGTCTGGCATTTCTGGCTACGTCAAAGCCGTTCATCTCCGGCATCATCACATCCAGCACGGCGATGTCATACACGCCGCTCTCCAATGCCACAAGGGCGGCCTCGCCGTCTGAGACATGATCCACATCATATTTTTCCTGCTTCAGCAGGGCGACAAGCGCCGCTGCCATCCGCTTTTCGTCTTCCGCCAGCAGAACCCGCATTTCACCACCGCCTTTCAGAACCATGATACCCGGAAAGATTGAGGAAAAATTGAACCGCGCTGCGCTTTTTCTCTGCCAAGTATACCATAGGACGGGCTGATTGACCAGAGAACTTTGGATAGGCCGGCAGCTAACGGAATCCGAACGGCTGTCAGCCTGCATCGCAGAAAGAACAGAAAAGAACAGGAACGATAATCCATCTCATACTAATCTCAAGTAAAATTGCAAATCAAGAAAAGGCATGTAACCGAAGGTCCAGGGCGATCGGAAAGCCGCCAGTCCGGCCGCGAAACCTCGCTGTCGACAATAAGCATTCTAAACTGAGATTGGTATGAGATGCAATTCGATTTCATCCAGCTCGTTTGTGATGGCGTTCCTTCTGCCCGTTTCCCGGAAGCCCATTCGGCGATAGAGTCTCTCCGCGCCGGCATTGTTCTCGAGGATCCACAGTACAGGAATACCCGTGCACTGGTTTATCGCGAATTGCAGCAGTTTTGTCCCATAGCCTCTGTTCTGCATCTCAGGCAGAACGTAAAGATCCTCGATCAGACTGCCGGTCACGGAAACAATCCCCACCGGTTTTTCATCCGCCAGCATATAGGCCTTTGCGCCGCCGTTCATTTTGTTTTGCAGGTACTCCCGCTGCCGCTCCGGCGTATGCTTTTCGATGAACTCCGGTGTGCAGAACGCCCGGTGTGATTCCTTCCAGGAGATTGAATGGATCTCCGCGGCCTGGAGGATGTTTGTGTGATCTACCGGTATGATCGTCATTCTCTTTTCCCTTTGCCTTCCCCGCTGCGAGGCCGGGCAGCATGCCCGCCATCTCCGCTTTAAGTTAAATGACCTTTCGTTCACTCATTATAGTGAACGAAAGGTCACTTGTCAATCTGTATATGGATTATACATTATGAGCACTCAGGAGAGGGCTCGGAATTATGAGACCGGGCATCAGCTGTTCTGTGTGTTTCCCACTCCGTTGGCGGGGATGAAATTCAGGCTGCTCAGGAAGTCGACAGCCGTCTGCAGCTGATCATCGGTCAGGGTTTGGCTGGCGGCGCCGGGGTTCGGGGAGAGCAGGAACTCGATGGCGTAGCCCTTGTACAGGGAGAAGATGCTGATGAAGTCCTCATCGCTGCCGGCTTCCCTGGCAATCAGGAGCCTGGTCCCCGCGGCGGTGTACATCTCGGAGAAAGCCACCGCGTTCATTTCCATGTAGGACTGCTTCAGCAAAGCCGTATCCTGTTCGCTCAGGTCGTTCAGCCGCTCCACGCCGGCGAACATTTCATCAAACGCGATCGTCAGCATCATCTGAGGCCGCTGGACGTCGTCCGTGGTCAGAGAGGCGATGATCCGGCTGCTCTGGGAGGAAATCAGCTGCAGGGTGTATCCCTCGGGGATCATGCCCTGAATCAGGAACTGTCCGTTCACGTTCAGCGTGCCGATCCGGGTTTCCGTGTCCACGGAGGGCTGCGGCGCCGGAATGATCATCAGGAAGGACTTCATGACATACCCGACGCTGCCGGAGGCGGGATCCGTCACATGGAACCAGTTCGGGGTTTCCGCGAAAGCGGTCAGCTGCGTGCCGTCAGGGCAGTACTCCACGCGCGCGGCGTTCCAGGAGGGCAGGGTCCGCATGTCCGCCCAGCCGGTGGAGCGGCCAGCCACAACCTGGACTTGGACGGGCGTGATGGCAACCTCGCTCTGAAGCTCCTCCGTGCCCGGATCGTCCTGAGGATCGGGAGTCGGGGCGGGCGTGGGAGCGGGAGCGGGTCTGGGGGCCGGCTTGTACCACTGCAGGAAGCGGCTCTGCACCCATCCGATCACGCTGTTGTACCGGATGCCGCACCAGTCACCGTCAAACACGGTCACGTGAACGGCTGCGCCGTATTCCAGATGGCCGATGATGTTATCCCCGGTCCGGGGATCGCTGCGCACGTTGAGGGACCCTCCGTTCTCGGTGTAGACGTACATGGTTGACTCTGCGCCAATCGCCTCCGCGGAGGCGAAGGACGCCGCCATGGTCATCAGCAGCACAGCGGCTGCCAGGATGGAAACAAACTTCTTCATAAATCGGTTCTCCTTTTGTGTTGTTGGTGTTCTTGGTCATGGCCTGTCACAGACAGGATGTTCACGGGCGGCGTTTGTCCATGATCCCGGAAGCTCCCGGTTTCCTCCTGTCCGGGCCGGGTCTCCCGGATCTCTTCCGCGGGGACACTGTCGGGACCGTCTATATCTGCTCCGTTTTCCTGTATCCGCGGCGGGTTTGTCACGCGCCGCACTTGTTGGTACGCAGCACAGCTGAACATGGCAGTTCTTCTGGCAAAAAATGGCGATTTCTCCCCTTCTGCCGGATTGAATCCACATTTTGGGATGGAATTTGACCGGAAAGTATGGTATGTTTGTGGTACGCCGACGGCTCGTCATACCGTGATTTGAAGGAGGAAACTATGTTAAAGGATTATGAGACAGATAAACCGATTCTTGAAACAGACAGATTGATTATTCGTACGCTTAACCATAACGATGTGACTGACTTAAGCGAGTGGCTGGGGAGAGATGAAATCTATACCTATTGGGGAAGAAAAGCAAGCAGGAACGAGAAAAATCCCGAACTTATGTTTGGTCCTGATCCCCGCCCTTGGGTAAAAAGAAAACCTTCTCCTGATTTTGATTGGGGAATTGTATTGAAAGAATCCAATAAAGTGGTGGGCATGATTGCGGTCTTTAATATCCAAAATGCCAGAATGGGTGATATAGGATACAGAGTTCATCCGGAGTACTGGAATAGGGGAATTACTACGGAAGCTTTAAAGGAAGTGGTACGGTTTATATTTGAGAACACAGAAATAGACCGGTTGAATGGGCGTGCGGATGTAAGAAACATTGCCTCAAATAAGGTTATGGAAAAATGTGGTTTTATAAAAGAAGGAACCATTCGCCAAGGGAAAATGGTTTCTGTTTATTGCGATTACAATATTTATGGTATGCTCAGAGCTGATTATGAGGGCTTGCAAGGTAAGAATAATTAGATAATGCCAATCTCAAGTAAAACTGCAAATCAAGAAAAGGCATGTAACCGAAGGTCCAGGGCGATCGGAAAGCCGCCAGTCCGGCTACGGACCTGGTCGCGCCCGCAGGCGCGAAATCTCACTGTTGACGATAAGTCTATAAAACTGATAACAGTATAAATCCGAGTTTGTCGGGAAACATGCCTTCCGGAAAGGAGGTCGAGCGATGGTCTGCTTATCCAGGGAATCAATGGTGTCGGCCTTTGAAAAATATCTGAAGACAGTCTTTGAACATCCGGAAATCATCAGCGCCAGTGTAAAAACGATCACCATCAATCGGGAAAACACAGAGGCAGCTGGAAAACGTGCTTTTGAAGCCGGGTTTCACGACTGCTGCAGCGACATCGATTTGTCGGTGAAAGTACAGCTTCCGTCAGACGGCTCCGTCACACCGGATAGGTATATGAAACGAATTGACAGGTTCGGGATCAATACTGTTTCTGCTCTGGGCTGGTGCTTTGTTCCGGAAAACAGAATATACCGGATCATCTTCCGGGACGGTATGCGATATGATTTTGGATTTGAATTCGAATTTGCTGAAGATGCAAATCTGGATCTTGGTGAACAGCCGGATCCCGGCGAGCAGAGTGTTCACTGGCCGGAAGAGAATATCAACCGTTTCTGGTTTGTCCAGATACAGGCGCTCGGAAAACTGTACCGGAAGGATTACCTGATCAGCAGTCATCTGGCAAACATGAACTGCAATGAAATGCTGGTTATGCAGATGGTTCTCCGGGATCTCAAATATGGGACGAATCATCACAGGTATGGTTATGCGGAAGAGCTGGAGTATGTCAGGGATTTGGGGAAGGCGCCTTACAGAACGGGAGATCAGACCTTCGACCGGATTGCTGATCATCTGTATGCGGCGGCTTTAGCCTGTGACAGACTGGCGAAGGAGTTTTATCCGCATTATCAAAACAGAAGCGCTGACTTTTTTGCCATATGGGATTGTTATGAATCCGCAGGGCGGTCTGCTTCCTCAAACCGTTAGGGCAGATTCCGGTTTGCCGATTCAGAAAACCGGAATTCACAGATTCGAATGTTTTGACTTCTCCGGACTAATCCGGATATGGACTTTATTTCGCGGCCTGCGGGCCGCGACCAGGGCTTTCCGATCGCCCTGGACCTTCGGATACATGCTGTTGCTGGATATGCAGTTCTTACTTGAGATTGGTATCAGTTTAGAATGCTTATCGTCAACAGTGAGTTTTCGCGCCTGCGGGCGCGACCAGGGCTTTCCGATCGCCCTGGACCTTCGGTTACATGCTGTTACTGGATTTGCGGTTTTTACTTGAGAGTGGTATGAAGAGGAGTTTGCAGATGAACAGAGACGAGATTGCGGCCGAACTGTACAGTCTGCAGGACAGGAAATATGCGGCCCTGCAGGCGACGATTCTCCCGACCGTGCCGCCGGAGAGGATCATCGGCGTCAGAACCCCTGCGCTGCGCGCCATGGCGGCAAGGCTTGCCCGGGATGAAGGGAAAGAGGCATTCCTGGAACTGCTGCCGCATCCAACCTTTGATGAGGACCAGCTGCACGCGTTTGTGATTTCGCTGGAGAAGGATTTCGATCCATGCATCCGGGAAGTCGGGCGGTTTCTTCCGTATATCGACAACTGGGCCACCTGTGATCAGCTCTCCCCGAGGGTGTTCAGGAAAGAGCCGGAGAGACTGCTGCCCTATATTCGGACATGGATCCGGTCCGAGCATGTGTATACCGTCCGTTTTGCCGTTGGAATGCTGATGCAGCACTTTCTGGGCGAAAGATTCAGGCCGGAGTATGCGGACATGGTCGCGGCAATCAGATCGGATGAATACTACATCAATATGA
The DNA here is from genome assembly GCA_017508975.1 of Clostridia bacterium. GTDB lineage: Bacteria > Bacillota > Clostridia > Christensenellales > Aristaeellaceae > RUG11272. The sequence continues at coordinate 41,529 of JAFWQU010000015.1, forward strand.
TGATCGCCTGGTATTTTGCGACGGCCCTCGCAAAGCAGTATGACCTTATCCTTCCGTATCTGGAAGACCGAAGGCTGGATGCGTGGACGCACAACAAAGCAATTCAGAAAAGTCTGGAAAGCTTCAGGATCACGCCGGAGCAGAAAGCTTATCTGAGAACGCTGAAGGCCGGAAAAAAGGCAGGCCGCTGATCCCCGGACAACCGGCCGAATCAGCACAGGGAGACAGTTGCATGCAGCGCGAATGCGGGATGACCGTTCGGGAGACGAACTGCCTCCTTTTCCGGAACCAGTCCGGTTGACGGACGACATTCCGCATGATAAAATTCCTGCTGCATTCCAAAATGGATGTATATTCCTCCGGAGGTGCTGCATATGCTGACCAAAGAAGAACTCCCGGACTGCCCGGTAGCCACCACGGTTCAGCTCATCGGGAACAAGTGGAAACTGCTGATCCTGCGCAATCTGCAGGCCCGGCCCTGGCGGTTCAATGAAATGCTGCGTTCTATTCCCGGCATCAGCCAGAAGGTGCTGACGGATAACCTGCGGGCGCTGGAAACAGACGGCATCATCACCCGGACGGTCTTTCCCGAAGTGCCTCCCCGGGTGGAATACGCCCTCAGCGAGCTTGGGGATTCCTTGCGTCCTATTATTCAGGCGATGGAAGCCTGGGGGCGCGGCTATCAGCAGATGGTACGGGAGGCAGAATGAATCAGCAGGAAAGATGTCTTTGGCTCATTCGTGAGCTTCTGAAGGAGATGCCGCAGTACCGGAGCGATGTGTTTCCTTTCACCGCCGACCGCCGCTGGCGGCTGCTCCGGAGCCTGATGAACGTGCGTCCGCCGATGCCCGTGACAGAGGAGTTTTTGCGTGTTCAGGATGCTTACCTGAAGCAAATGACTCTGGAAAAAGGAGTTGTGGATGCTGCTTCGCTTCCAGTCTGCGCGAAAGACGAACGGCTGATCCTTTGGCAGGGCGACATCACCACCCTGCAATGCGACGCCATTGTCAACGCCGCCAACAGCCAGATGCTGGGCTGCTTTTCACCCTGCCACGGCTGCATCGACAACATCATCCACACCATGGCAGGCATTCAGCTGCGGCTGGCCTGTCACGAGATCATGAAAAAACAGGGGCATGAGGAACTCACCGGCCAGGCCAAGATCACGCCGGGCTTCAACCTGCCCGCGAAGTATGTGCTGCACACGGTAGGACCCATTATCGACGGCGAAGTGACTGCCGGGGATGAAGCGCTGCTGGCCTCCTGCTATCGGAACTGTCTGGAACTGGCCGCACAGAAAGGCTTGCATTCCATCGCATTCTGCTGTATCTCCACTGGCGTATTCCGGTTTCCTCCCGAACGAGCGGCGGAGATCGCCGTGCGGACGGTCAGGGAATTCCTGCAGGCTCCCGGCAGTCTTCAGCGGGTCATTTTCAATGTTTTCAAGGACAGTGACCTGTTCATCTACCAGCATTTGCTGTCCTGAAGAATGCCTCCCTTCCGGCTGCGGATGGGAGGTATTGCTTTATCCGGCTGTATCATTTTTCAGCTTCCAGCTTCTGTTTGGCAGTTTATATGATCTCAATTTCTATATGCCTGTTTAGCAGAGGGGTTTCGCGCCTGCGGGCGCGACCAGGGCTTTCCGATCGCCCTGGACCTTCGGCCACATGCTGTTGCTGGGTTTATCGTTTTTTCTTGTGATCAGTATGGAACAGACGCACCTCTTCATTTGCACAGTTACCTTTGTGTAACCGGGCGGTTACCTAAAGGTGCGTACTTACAGAATCAACCTTGTTGTGCTATGCTGTGAGCGTCGCAGGGAAAAGCGGCAGGGAGTGATCATCATGGATAAGCAGATTCAGGAACTCAAGCAAAGGATCCAACAGGCGGACGCTGTCCTCATCGGCGCGGGCGCGGGCCTGTCCACCGCCGCCGGATTTGTCTACTCCGGCGAACGGTTCGAGCGGTATTTCAGTGATTTCGGCCGCAAGTACGGTTTTCACGATATGTATTCCGGCGGGTTTTATCCGTATGAAACCCAGGAGGAATTCTGGGCCTACTGGAGCCGCTACATCTGGATCAACCGATATATGGATGCGCCGAAGGGCACCTATGCCGATCTCTTCCGGCTGGTACGGGACAAGGATTATTTTGTGCTGACCACCAATGTGGATCACTGCTTCCAGAAAGCTGGGTTCGACAGGAAGCGCCTGTTCTACACCCAGGGCGACTACGGGCTGTTCCAGTGCAGCAAGCCCTGCTGCAAAAAAACCTGGGATAACGAAGCCCTGGTCCGCGGGATGATCCTCTCGCAGGGATTCATCATCGGGGAGCGCCATGAGCTGACGCTGCCGGACGGTACCGCGGCGGCCATGCGCATCCCCTCGGATTTGATTCCCAGGTGTCCCAACTGCGGGCGTCCCCTGACCATGAATCTGCGCTCGGATGACAAGTTTGTGGAGGATGAAGGCTGGCAGAGAGCCGCCGTGGAATACGAAGTCTGGCTGACTGCCCACCGGGATCAGCGGGTGGTTTTTCTGGAGATCGGCGTCGGTTACAACACGCCGGGCATCATCAAATATGCTTTCTGGCAGCAGGTGTATCAGAATCCGGAAGCGACATATGCCTGCCTGAACATGGAGACCTTGCCGGTCCCGGAAGAGATCCGTGACCGTTCGATTGTGATCAGCGGCGATTCCGCGCGGGTGATCGGGGAGCTGGTCTCATGATCATCCACACCGGCATGCGCACCGACATTCCGGCTTTCTATGCCGATTGGTTCGTCAACCGGCTGAAAGCGGGTTTTGTCCTGGTACGAAATCCCTACAATCCCCACAGCGTCACCCGGTACCGCCTGACGCCGGACGTGGTCGACCTGATCGGCTTCTGCACCAAGAATCCCGCGCCCATGCTGCCGCATATGGATCTGCTGCGCCCCTTCGGGCAGTACTGGTTTGTGACCGTTACGCCTTACGGGAAGGAGATCGAGCCCCATGTGCCCAACAAACTGCGGGTGCTGGACAGCTTCAAGCGGCTGTCCGACATCGTGGGCGTGGACAGCACAGGCTGGCGGTACGATCCGGTATTCATCAGCGATGCCTATCCTGTCGAGCGGCACATCAAAGCCTTTGAATACATGGCAAAAGCCCTGTCCGGCTATACCCGGACCGCTGTGATCAGCTTTATCGACCTGTATGAAAAGACGCGTCGCAATTTCCCGGAAGCGCGGACAGTCACCACTGAACAGCGGCTGACTCTGGGAAAGGCCTTTGTGGAAATCGGCAGGCTATACGGGATGACCATCCGCCCCTGCGCCGAGGGAAACGAGTTGGCCCAATTCGGCGCGGACTGCAGCGGCTGCATGACCATCGCAACCTATGAAAAGGCGCTCCATCAGCGTTTGAAGGCTCCCGGAAAACCCGCCGCCCGGAAGGAGTGCGCCTGTTATCTGGGCGGAGACATCGGGGCATACAATACCTGCGCCCACCTGTGCCGCTACTGCTATGCCAATTATGACGCAGACACCGTCCGCAGAAACAGAATGGCCCATGATCCGGAGTCACCTCTGCTGATCGGTCATCTGATGCCGGACGATCAGGTCCATGAAGCCAAACAGGAAAGCTGGATTGATCCACAGATCAGAATGGAAGCAGCGGACTGACGGATCATACTGATTTCAAGTAATACTAATCTCAGTTTAGAATGCTTATTGTCAACAGTGGGATTTCGCGCCCGCAGGCGCGAAATCCCACTGTTGACAATAAGCACACGATACTGAGATCAGTATTATTTCTTCAGATACAGCGTGACGAAAATGTCATGCAGATACACATCTGTTGTGATGGTGCCTTCGGGGATGTCAATATCGGGATGCCGGTAGGGCGAGAGGGCCATTCCGATCATCGTTGCATCCACCTTCCGGTTCTCTGGCAGGGAATCAAAGATACTCTGGTCCGGCGTGTTGATCCGGCTCCAGAATACCACGTCCACGATCCCCTGGGACAGCGCGAGGGAACGGGCTCCGGACTCAATGCTGACCAGCTCGATGTTCTTTCCGGTCCGTCTGCTGATCTCGGCAAGGACAGCGGTGTTGAAGCCGGCGGGAATCCCTGCTTCGTCGACGTAGTCGATGGGAGGCAGGTCGCCGGTCACGCCGACCCTGATGGTCTCAGCGTTGTCGATCTTCGGCAATTCCACCTTGTCCAGCTCCATGATGGAGGCTTTCAGCGCATCCAGGGTCCCATCCTCTTTCATGCCGGCAATGGCCAGATTGAACTCGTTCCGGAGGGCAGCGTGGTCCTCCATCATGAGGAAGCAGAAGTCCGTTCCCAGAATCTGGTCCAGGATGAACCGATTCTTGATGTTCGTCATCTCTCCCCCGTATACTCTTTCCATCTCGCTGTACTCGAGCCAGGAGGTCAGGTTTTCGTTCTGCTGGCACAGATAGCTTCCGACCGTAAAGTATACGATCATTCCGTCGATCTGGCCCGCGTTCAGGCTCATGACCATGCTGTTCAGGTTGTCAAACTCCACAGCCTCCACGCGGTCGATATCCACCGGGGCCGCCGAGGCATCATCGTTCACGACATACATGTTTCCAAAGATCTGGAAACCGCCGCTGTAGCTCTGGATGGCCTTCAGGGCTTCCACCAGCATGCCGCTCCGGGAAGCTTCGTCGCTCTTCAGATAGGTGAGCTCACCGATTTTGATGGTTGTCTCCCCCACTGCGGGAACGGCAATCACCGTCAGTGCCAGGAAAAGCGCCAGGAAAAGGGAAACACACTTTTTCATACGGATACCTCCCGATTCTGTTTTCGGATCTCTGCGGATGATGCAGGTTCTATATCATCCCATCACCTCTATTATATGAACCGTCGGTTTTTGACAACAGGAACTGCATCAAAAATAGGACGGCAGTTGCTGCCGGATGGCGGAGAACCGTTCTGTCTTGTTCAATCTTCAACCAGCTCATGCAATTTCATTCTTGACACGGTGTCATTTTTGCGGTATACTGCAGTTGATGACACGGTGTCATTTTAGACGGAAGGATGAGTGCGGATGTCCAGAGGTTCACCGCAGCTGACGGAGGCCCGGAAGGAGGAGATCCTCCAGGCCTGCGCGGCTTTGTATGAAACACGCGGGTTCAAGGAAACCACGCTGAAGGAGATCGGGGCGGCGACCACCCTGACGCGGACAGGGATCTATCTGTATTTTCAGACCAAGGAGGAGATCTTCCTGGCGCTGCTGGCGAGGGAGTACGACGGCTGGGTGGCGGAGATGCAGGCCGTGATGGCGAAACAGCCGGTCCTTCCCCGCGGAGAGATTGCGGCGGTGCTGGCCAGGACGCTGACGGATCATCCGCGGCTGCTGCGGCTGCTCTCCATGAACCTGTACGAGATGGAGGCGAACTCCCGGCCGGAGCGGCTGACGGCTTTCAAGCAATCCTTCGGAGCTTCGATGGATACGGTGGACCGTCTGCTCCGGCAGTATCTCCCGGAGGCGGACGATGCCTGGCGCCGGAAATTTCTCTACGCCTTCTTCCCTTTCATCTACGGCATCTATCCCTATACCAGCGTCACGGAAAAGCAGGAGCAGGCCATGCGGGACGCGGGCATCCCCTATGTGTACCAGTCCGCCTACGACCTGACTTTCAATTTTCTGAGCCAACTGCTGAAGGAGTGAGACAGCCATGAAATACACCCGACTGGGCAAATCTGATCTGACCGTTTCCCGTATCTGCATGGGGTGCATGGGCTTCGGCGACGCGGGCCAGGGACAGCACGCCTGGACGCTGGACGAGGCGCATTCCCGGGAGATCATCCGGCACGGCCTGGAGATGGGCATCAACTTCTTCGACACGGCCATCGCCTACCAGAGCGGCACCAGCGAGCAGTACGTCGGCCGCGCCCTGCGGGATTTCGCGAAGCGGGATGAGGTCGTCGTGGCCACCAAGTTTCTGCCCCGCACACAGGAGGAGATTGAGGCCGGCATCACCGGGCAGCAGCACATCGAGCGCATGATCAACAAGAGTCTGCAGAACCTCGGCATGGACCATGTGGACCTGTACATCTACCACATGTGGGACTGGCAGACGCCCATGGAAGACATCCTGGACGGCCTGAACCGGGTGGTGCAGGCGGGCAAGGCGCGGTACATCGGTATCTCCAACTGCTTCGCCTGGCAGCTGGCCAAGGCCAACGCCATCGCCGAGCGCGAAGGCTGGGCAAAATTCATTTCTGTGCAGGGGCATTACAATCTGATCTTCCGGGAGGAGGAACGGGAGATGGTGCCCTACTGCCAGGAGGAGGGCATCGCCCTGACGCCCTACAGCGCCCTGGCGGCAGGCCGGCTGTCCCGCAAGCCCGGTGAGACCTCCGAGCGGCTGGAGAAGGACGCCTACGCCAAATTCAAGTACGACGCCACCGCACAGCAGGACGGGATTATCATCGACCGGGTGGCGGAGCTGGCGGAAAAGCGGGGTGTGACCATGACGGAAGTCTCCCTGGCCTGGCTGCTGACCAAGGTCGCTTCCCCGGTGGTTGGCGCGACGAAGCTCCACCATGTGGACGGCGCTGCGAAGGCCACGGAACTGGAGCTGACGGACGAAGAAACCGCATATCTGGAGGCGCCCTATGTGCCGCATCCCCTGGCGGGCGTCATGGCGCAGAACAAACCGGCGAACGCAAAGGAAAAGCATGTCTGGTCCACGGGCAATCAAAAGATTTGAGGAGGTTCACCATGAAGAAACTGCTTGCCGCCGTCCTGTTTCTCTGCCTGCTCTGCACAGCCGCCCGCGCGGACACGCTGGTCACCAACGGCGGCGTGAGCCTGGACACCGGGTCCCTTCCGTACTGCACGGAGGATGAGTCCGCGCCTGTCGTGTATTTCATCAGCGATATCTCTCCGGAAAGCCTGGTGGCGGCCTATCAGGCCCTGGGCGTGGAACTGCCCGGCCGGGTGGGCGTGAAGATGTCCACCGGCGAGAGCGAGCGCAGCAATTACCTGCGGCCTGCCCTCATCGCCGATCTGATCCGTCTGGTGAACGGCACCATCGTGGAGTGCAACACCGCCTACGGCGGCAGCCGCGCCTCCACTGCCATGCACCGCCAGCAGGCCAAGGACAATGGGCTGCTGGACGTGGCGGAGCTGGACATCCTGGACGAGGAGGGCAGCATGGAACTCCCCATCCCGGACGGCCGGCGCATCCAGGTGGACTATGTGGGCAGCCACTTTACGAACTACGATTCCTATCTCGTGCTGACCCACTTCAAGGGCCACGCCATGGCGGGCTTTGGCGGGGCCATCAAGAACATCTCCATCGGTTTCGGCTCCTCCATGGGCAAGGTATGGATCCATTCCGGCGGCACCCGGACCAGCGGCAGCATCTGGGGCGAGCAGGATCCCTTCCTGGAGGCTATGGTGGACGCGGCCAAGGGCGTGGATACGGCCATGGGCGACCATATCGTCTATGTCAGCGTGATGAACCGTCTGTCTGTGGACTGCGACTGTGACGGCAATCCCGCCGAGCCGGACATGCACGACGTCGGCATTCTGGCCTCCACCGACCCGCTGGCTATCGACCAGGCGGTCATCGATCTGGTCTGGGCAATGCCGGACAGCGGAAGCCTGATTCGCCGCATCGAGCGGCAGAACGGCCTGCACACACTGGATGCGGGCGAAGCCAACGGCCTGGGCAGCCGGCATTACCGACTGGTCGTCATCGGAGAATAAGCCATGGGAGACTGGATTGTACGGGAAGCCGTCTATCTGTGGTACTACCTGGACATCCAGATCCGGCAGATCGCGCCGTACTGGGCGCTTGGCATCGTGCTGGGCAGCGCGGTCTCCGTGTTCGGCAAGAAGCACATCCACGGCGCGTTTGCGCGGTTCGGGCAGCGAAAAACGGGCTGGCTGGGCGTCATCCCCGCCAGTCTGCTGGGGATCGCCTCCCCGCTGTGCATGTACGGCACCATTCCCATCGCCGCGTCCTTCTCGGAGCAGGGCGTGAAGGACGATGTCCTGGCCGCCTTCATGATGTCGAGCATTCTGCTGAACCCCCAGCTGATCCTCTACAGCGGCGCGCTGGGGCAGACAGCGCTGATTATCCGCTGCGTCAGCTGCTGTCTCTGCGGCTGCGCGGCGGGCTGGCTGATCCGGCTGTGCTACAGCGGGAAGGGCAAAAGCTTCTTCGACTTCACCGGCTTCCATGAGGGCAAAAGCCGGGATACCGACCCGAATCCGCTGCTGCGCTTCCTGAAGAATGTCTGGCGCAACGTGAAGGCCACCGGCCCCATGTTCGCCCTGGGCATTCTGCTGACGGCGCTGTATCAGATCCATGTGCCCGGCGATTTCGTCAGCGGCCTGTTCGGCAAGAACAGCGGCTTCGGCGTTCTGATGGCGGCGACGATCGGTGTGCCGGTGTATATGTGCGGAGGCGGCACCATTCCCTTGCTCAACGAGTGGCTCGCGGACGGCATGAGCATGGGCAGCGCGGCCGCCTTCATGCTGACCGGCCCGGCCACCAAGATCACCAACCTGGGAGCGATGAAGATCGTGCTAGGCTGGAAGCGGTTCCTGATCTATCTGGCCTTCGTGATGTTGTTTTCCCTGGTCACCGGACTGCTGGTCGACCTGATTGTATGAGGAGGAAAAGCCATGAGAGAAAAGATCGTACAGACGGCGGGCAGACAGCAGCTGGGCGAATTCGCGCCCCTGTTTGCCCATCTCAACGACGACGTGCTGTTCGGCGAGGTGTGGAACGACGGCGCCATCGACACGAAGACCCGGTGCATCGTCACCGTGGTTTCCCTGATGGCCTCCGGCATCACGGACTCGTCGTTGATCTATCACCTTCAGAACGCCAAGGCTCACGGCGTGACGAAGGAAGAAATCGCCGCCATCATTACCCACGCCACCATGTATGTGGGCTGGCCGAAGGGCTGGGCCGTATTCCGGCTGGCGAAGGAAGTCTGGAATGAACAGGAATAAGAGGAGGAAAATGACATGAAAAAGGCAGCTGCGCTTCTGGTTTCCCTGATGCTGATTGTGCTTGCCCTTCCCACCGCTTCAGCGGAGGAAGAAGCCGTTGGAACTGCCAGCCGCATTCTGGTGGTGTATTTCTCCGCCACCGGCACCACCCGGGGCGTCGCGGAGAAGCTGTCGGAAGGTCTGTCCGCCGATCTGTATGAGATCGTCCCCGAGGAGCCCTACACCGACGCCGATCTGAACTGGAACGACCGCAGCAGCCGCACCAGCATCGAGACGGACGATCCCGCCTGCCGCCCGGCCATCGCGGGTGAGCTGCCCGACCTGACCGGCTACGACACCGTCCTGATCGGTTACCCCATCTGGTGGGGCGATGTACCGCGCATTGTTTCAAATTTCGTGGAGCAGGTCGATCTGACCGGCAAGACGATGGCGGTGTTCTTCACCTCCGGCAGTTCCGGTCTGGGCAACAGCATGCGGCATCTGGAGCAGCAGTCCGGCGCGGGCACCTGGCTGGAGGGCAAGCGGTTCACCAGCCGCACCACGGTGGAAGAGCTGGTCAGCTGGGCTGAAGGTCTTGGTATTAAGCCCTGAACAGAGTGGAAACCATGCAAGCGAAGCGGGCAAAACGCATCATTGATATTCTGCTGGGCATTGGCTTGTTGCTGCTCATGTCCTGCCAATCCGCCCGAAAGCATCGACGGGTACGATGTGATCCTGCTGGGCTATCCCAACTGGTGGGCGTCTATTCCCATGCCGATCGCCACTTTCCTGGAATCCTACGATTTCAGCGGCAAGACAATCCTGCCCTTCTGCTCCCACGGCGGCGGGCGCTTCTGCCAGAGCCTGACAGCCATTGCCAAGCTGGCTCCGCAGGCCATCGTGGCTCCCGGCTTGTCGGTGCATTACTCCGGCGGCAGCAGACTGCCGGATGATATCCGGAACTGGCTGATTCAGAACAATGTGCAGACCCTGAAGCAATACTGATCTCAGTATCGTGTGCTAAATACCAACAAGGAGATTTCGCGCCCGCGGGCGCGAAATCTCCTTGTTGACAATAAGCATTCTAAACTGAGATCAGTATCAGTGAAAATCGCAGGAGTATACTGCCGCCATTTGTTCAGCGGTTCCCTGGCTTCATGTTTCACTTGTAGCCCAAAGGCATCTGTGATAAAATAATATTAATTTCATGCTGAAAGGCAATGCGAAAAAACCATGAGGAGAGAGGTAGAATGCGGAAGAACGATGCATTGAAAAGAATCGGGATCAGGGCGCTGGTGCTTATGACGGCAGTTCTTGTTTTCCTGGGCGGAATATAATGGTCCCCTTGTCAAGACCACTTTGTAAAAAAACACCGTGAACGCGACTGATGGTGGCAATATCAATCCGAGCCTGTTCGTCCCCGAGCTGAACGCTGCGGTGGCGACAGCCAGCCGCCCGCTTGCGGGTTTACCCTTGACAGGTTGTGTTTGGCCGGTTACGCTCGATCAGACGAAGGGCGGGTCCTGCTACTTCTTCAATCCGATCCCGTCCCGCCCTTCGCTGTGTCTGTGATTTAACCGGCCAAACACGTTCTGTCAAGGGCGGCGACCGGACCAGCGTTCAAGCTGCGGGGCGGAAAGCATGAGGCAAAGACCTCATCCGGTGTTTTGTACCCGATTGCTTCGTGGGGACGCACAGAATTGTAATCTGTCACATATCGCTCCAGTGCCTGCCGAAGCTCCCGGGGTGAGTGGTATTCGTTGAGATAAATCTCTTCTGTTTTCAGGCTTCGGAACCAGCGTTCAATCATGATGTTGTCCGCCCAGCGGGATTTCCCATCCATGCTCTGCCGAATTTGAAGTTCCTTCAGCAACCCCTTATATTCATTGCTGGTAAACTGGCTTCCCTGGTCGCTGTTGATAATGGCCGGTGTCCCATATTTCTCCACAGCCCTGCGGACCGTCGTCAGGACCGGCGCTGTACTCAGCGTGTCTGAAAGCTCCCAACCCATGATCTTCCGGCTGTGCCAGTCGATGATGGCTGTCAGGTACATGTGACGCTTTTGCAGCTTAACGTAAGTGATGTCCACAGACCACACCTCGTTGGAAAACTGGATTTGCCGGTTGCGCAGCAGATACGGGACAATGGCCTCCTTGAAATTCCGCTTGGACAGGTTTTCCTTCGGATAGACTGTATACAGTCCCATCTCCTGCATGAGCCGCCGCACCAGTTTCCGTCCGACTTTATAGCCTTCCTGACGGAGCAGAACGACCAGTTTCCGCGATCCAATTCCGCAGAAGAGCTTTGTGTGCCACCAGTCCAGTCGGGCCATGAGTTCTTCCTTCTGCTGCTGTGCTTCTTCCGTCGGTGTTGCTGGTTTGTGGTATACCGACGACCGGTTCAGCCGAAGCAGTTCGCACTGCTTCCGGACCGACAGATCACTTTCCTTTTTGATCAAGGCTGGGGACGGGTTTGCCGACTGCGCGAAAGCAATCCTGGAGAAAGTCCCGTTCCAGCGTCAGCTGGCCCACGGTTCTGAGCAGTCGCTCATTCTCTTTCTCCCGCTTCTTTTCCTTTCGACGTTCTTCTTTGCTCTTCTTATCCGCCTGCTCAAAAGCTCTTCCCGCGTTCTGCAGAAACTCTGCCTTCCAGTTCCGGACCATGTTGGGATTCAGCTGGTGCTCAGCGGCGATGGCCTCCAGTTCCCTCGCTCCCTCAAGCACCTCGATGACGATCCTGGCTTTGAACTCCGGTGTGTACACATTGCGTGGCATGGCTGCTTCTCCTTTCCTCTATTCCCATTTTACCATGTTCACGATCTTTTGTGCACTTCCTGGTCTGATTTCCGGGAACCATTATTCCCGGGCGGGTCTGGCCGGCATATATTTTCTCAGGGCATCGGAGATGGCCTTGTTCTCCTCCTCCGGCAGGTTCAGAACAACGCCCAGCTGGATGGCGGCGATCAGTTCATCTATCTGATAGATGTCCATCGACGGTTCGATGTCCAGGCAGTAATTTCCGATGATCCCGATCGGATAGGAGTGCTCTTTTTTGTACTGCGCGCTGACCGCGTTGTAGAGCGTCTGTCCCCTGCGCTGATGGTAGGAGGATGTGACGATGGTCATCGTGTGGATTCCCTGCGCCTGCATGATTCCAAGGGTGTTCAGGGCATTGTCCGCGGTGGTCAGGGCGCGGTCGTCTGTCAGGATCCGGGCTTCGTCCACACCGCAGGTCTGCACCAGATACTCCTTCATCAGTCCCGCCTCGGTGTGTTGGTCCGGATTGTTCTCGCCCGTAGCGCCGCCTGTGCACACAAGCACCGATGCGGGATATGCTCTGGCGACCACGGCGCCGGCTTCGCAGCGGCCCTTCAGTTCGTCCGTCATTTTCCCGTCCTGCAATTCATAGCCGAGGATCACAATGGCGTGATCCTGCCCGTTATCCGGGATCTGGAGGAGGGCGGGATCGTCCCTCCCATCAATCAGCAGCTGATAATCCGGATTCAGATAGACCGCTTTCCAATGCTCGGCCACGGACGACGCGACTTCGTCCTGAAGCGCTTCGGCATCAGCGTCGATCTTCAGAAGCGCGCTGTCCGACGGGTTCCTGTAAGCCTCCACCAGGTCCACAATGAGATCGGCAAACGTGACAGGGCTTTGCTCCGCCGCGGCCAAAGCGCTCGTGAGCATAACCAGGGCAAGCATCATCAGCAGAAATTTACTCATCGGATTCATTCCTCTCTCCCGGTCCTGATCTCTGATACCATCCTATCAGAAAGACCGGTCTTTGGCAATGAGGAACTGCGTCGAATATTTCATGATCTCTTGTTATCATGCCGCGAATCATATATAATACAGGCACGGCCGAGACGGACTCCTTCATCGCCAGCCGCTTCGCAGCCGAAAAAGGACCAGTAAGTCCATGCTGGCAGCGGGAAATCCGTTGTCTGTATGGGTTATCAGGAAACACAGAAAGGATGAACACCAGATGAAAAGGATTCTCGGTTTGACGCTTGCCGTGATGCTGCTTGCGGTGCTTGCCTCCACAGCCGTGTCGGAAAGCCAGGGAACAGACATGTATGTCTGCACGAAGAACGGAAAGGTCCTGCTGGTCCGTTCCAGTCAGAGCGCCAAGGATGACAGCAACGTCATCGGCACCCTGAGCTACGGCCAGAAGGTCATCATCTACGGGCACCAGAACGGCTGGGCGCTGATCGACTATGGCAACACCGCCGGATACATCATGTATCGCTTCCTGGTGAAAGAGAAGCCCGCCCCCTACAACCCGTCCGGCAGCACCGAGCAGAAAACGAACGTGTTCACCACCAAGGACGCGTCCACAGTGGACCAGCTGAACAAGCTGCTCGTTTCCGCGAGGATTGTCCCGCCCTATACCGTGACCGTGCGTCCCACCAGAGCCAGCGGCTGGGTCTATATGCGCTGGTTTCCCAGCAAATCCGCGCAGGAGATGGCCACCTTCAGCGGCAACTATGAGCTGACGGTGATTGCCGAACTGAGGGACTGGTATCAGGTGTCTGATCCGGCGACCGGCAAGGTCGGCTTTATCTACAAGAGCTACGTGCAGTGACCCGCACGCAGCAGAACAGGAGATGAATGAGCATGAAAAAAATCTTAGCGCTGGCGCTCAGCCTGATCATGATCCTCGGCGTGGCCGCCGTATCCGCAGACGAAGCCGTAAAAACCGAGATGGGCACGCTGGACGTAGGCGGATCCTTCATGATCCGCAGCAGGATTCCGGAGGGCTATTCCTTTCTGTCCGTGACCAATACGGAGCTGAACATTGTCGGACTGCTCTCCGCCGGGGAAGGCAAACCGGTCGTGACCGTCTCCATCGCATACAACGAGGAGTACTCGGATACGGAACGCTTCAACGATGTGGATGAGACGGTTGTGGAGGAGATCCGCGAGAGCTTCCGGGAGGTGGACGAGGAAGTCACCTTCGAGGATCTGGAGACGGCGTACGGCACCCGCCTGCTGAAGGTGACGGGCGACGGCTTCGTGGATATCTACACGATCTACAAGAGCTATGAGCTGGAGTTCGTGATGACCGGCGAGGATCTGACGGAAGCGTATGTCCAGATGCTGGTGGATTTCATCAGCGATATGGATTTCGTCACCGTGGAATGACCGTTCGGGAGACAAAGAAAAACTTCGCTCCGACAGAAAACCGGATTCGCCGCAAGGCAGATCCGGTTTTTTAGCGGAGAATCACATCATGCTGATTCCGGTATCGTATGCCGATTGCCGGCAGAGAGATTTCGCGCATGATACCGATCTCAAGCAAAAGCTGCAAATCCAGCAGCAGCATGCGCCCGAAGGTCCAGGGCGATCGGAAAGCCCTGGTCGCGCCCGCAGGCGCGAAATCTCTCTCCTGACATTTTGCGCATGATACTGGGATCGGTATGAATCGCGATTACCCGACTGAGCCTGCCTCGGTGAACTCCCGGAAGCGGCGCAGCAGATCCTCCTGGCCGGGGAGCGGGCCGGAGCTCGTGGCCTCCTGCGCGGCCGGGTCAAAGGAGACCGTCAGCCGCACATGGACCGCGGCGAAAGGCGCGCCCATCAGCGGGATCTCCTCCTCCAGCATGCCCTGGATGCCCGCGTTTTTGCTGGCGCACAGGCGCATCGCGTCCGCGGCGTTGAGCGCGACCTGCACGGCGCTCTGCGTGATCGTGCACGCGGCGGACTCGTCCAACCGCACCCGCGCGATCAGCGCACCGTTGACCAGGCTGTAGCTGACCTCGCCGATCCCGTAGACGCCGCCCGCGACCAGCGGAACCGTGACCGTACCCGCCTCCAGTTCCGCCACGTCCAGCAGCGTCACGCTGCCGTTCTGCACCGGGTAGCCCGCCGCGCAGGCCGACACGTTCTCCACCCGCGGGAGCGTCCGCACCAGATGGGTCTCATAGCGCGTCCCCCCGGTCTCGACCGAGACAGTGTAGTTCGCGTTGCCGCTGGCCAGCGGGAGATAGATCTCGTCCGAGATGAACTCCGTCCCGGCCAGCTCGGTGATGCCGGCGTAGTAGACGATTCCGTTCTCGTCCGCTACGCGCAGGGAGACCTCCCCGGGCTCCGCCGGGCAGATCACCTGCAGGAAACCGGAGCTTGTCACCGTCTCCTCCGTCTGGGAGACATCCAGCTGAAAGGTCTCCTCCCCCATCGCCGTGCCCGCGCACAGCAGTCCCAGAATCAGAATGCCCGCGATTCCTCTGCGCATCCGATCCGCACCTCCTCCGTTCTTCACCCATTCAACGGAACAGCATGCCTTTTTCATCCATCCCGGCGGGGATTGTCCGGCCGCGTGTCCACGCGCTTGCGGTAGACGACAAGGCGCTGGAAGAGATACTCGGTCACGAAGTTGATCAGCATATTCAGAAGCTCCACCAGCCAGTCATGCCATCCCGCCTTGGACAGCAGTTGTCCCCACCAGGCGGAGGCCGGCGTGAACACCGCGTAGTACAGCGCCACCAGCAGCATGCTCCGCACGATCGGCGCGTCCGAGCGGAAGGTGTAGCGGCGGTTGATCGTGAAATTCCACAGCACGCTCAGCACCAGCGACGGCAGATAGCTCTGCCAGTACTCCGGGAATTTCAGCACATCGTGGAAGAGCGCGAAGCTCGCGACCTGGATGATGCCCGCGGAGATCGAGATCAGGGTGAACTTGACGGTCCGAAGGACCTCTTTTTTCTTTTCGGAATTCATGGACTCGCTCCTCACACCAGTCTCAGCCCGGGCACCGCGTTCAGCGTCAGCGGCGCGAACTCACCCTTGCGGCAATGGGGATAGGCCGCCGCGGCGATCATCGCCCCGTTGTCCCCGCACAGCTCCAGCCGCGGCAGATACAGCGGAATGCCCTCCGCGGCGCAGGCCTCCGTCATCCGGCGGCGCAGCTCCCGGTTCGCGGAGACGCCGCCCGCCAGCGCCATCGCTGGCGCGTTCGTCTCCCGCGCGGCGAGAACCGCCTTTCCGACCAGCTGCTCCACCACCGCGTGCCGGAACGAGGCCGCGAGGTCCGCTTTCGGGAGCGTCTGCCCCCGCTGCTCCATCTGGTGCACCGCGTTGAGGAACGCCGTCTTCAGCCCGGAGAACGAATAGTCGTAGCGGCCGTCCGTGTGCGGCTCCGGGAGCGGGAGATAAGTCGGGTTTCCCTCCTCCGCCAGCGCGTCGATCCGCGGACCCCCGGGATAGGGCAGGCCGAGCACCCGCGCCGCCTTGTCGAAGGACTCGCCCGCCGCGTCGTCGTGGGTCTGTCCGATGCACACATACTCCGTCCAGTCACGGACCTCCACCAGGTGGCTGTGTCCGCCGGAGACCACCAGACACAGAAAAGGCGGCGAGAGTTCCTCGTGGGACAGGTAGTTCGCCGCGATATGTCCCTCAATATGGTTGACGGGGACCAGGGGCTTGCCCAGCGCGTAGGCCAGGCCCTTCATGCAGCTGACGCCGGTCAGCAGCGCCCCCACGAGTCCCGGGCCGTAGGTCACCGCCAGCGCGTCGATCCCGTCCCAGCCGAGGCCCGCCTGCCGCAGCGCCTCGTCGACCACGCGGTCGCAGGCCTCCACGTGCGCGCGGCTCGCGATCTCCGGGACCACGCCGCCGTAGAGCGCATGCAGATCAATCTGGCTCCAGACCACGTTCGAGAGGATCCGCCGGCCGTCCTCGACCACCGCCGCGGCCGTCTCGTCGCAGGAGGTCTCCAGCGCCAGGATTCGCACGCCTTTGGATTCGGTCATCTCGCACCTCCGCGCTTCTTCGGCTCTCTCGCCATCCGCCAGCCGATCCAGAACAGCACCGCCAGGAAGATCAGCCATCCCCCGCCGAGCAGCGCCGCGTAGCGCACGAAGAATCCGGTCGGCATCAGGCGGATCAGCAGGTCCGTCGCGGGGTTCAGCAGCCACAGATCGTTGCTGAACGCGACCCGGTGGAAGGTGATAAAGAGCCCGTCGAAATCCGCCAGGCTCCAGATGGCCAGCCCGATCACCAGCGCCAGGCAGACGAGCGCGCCCGCGGCCACGCCCCTGCCCCAGCGCTTCGCGCCCACGCCCCGGAGGAGCGACAGTCCCAGCAGGATTGCGGAGAGCCCGGCGCTGACCCACAATACCGTCCGGTCCAGCCGGAACAGCGAAGCGCAGTCCGCCAGGTGCACCTTCTCCGTGGCGCCGAAGAGCGAGATTCCGCCCTGCAGGAAGTCAAACACGCCCTCCCCCGAGCGCAGATAGCCGGTCAGCTGCGCGCATAGCGGCGCGTAGAGCTCCGCCGGCAGCCGCGTGTCCTTCGGCGGCGCCGCGTCCATCATCAGGCGCGTCATCAGCGCGTCGCTGGTTCCCGCGAACCAGATCAGCGCCGTCAGCGCCGCCAGGCCCACAGCCAGCGCGAACGCGAATCCCAGCAGGAACCCCCGCCGTTCTCTCCCCTGCACCGCCAAGCGTCTCCCCTGCCTTTACTGCATCTTCAAGTACGCCGTGACAAAGCCGTCCAGATTGCCGTTCATCACGTCGTCCACATTGCCGACCTCGTAGCCGGTGCGGTGGTCCTTCACCATCGTGTAGGGCTGGAAGACGTAGGAGCGGATCTGGCTGCCCCACTCGATCTTCTTCATCTCGCCCTTGATGTCCGCCATCTGCTGCTCCTTCTCGCGCTCGCGCAGCTCCAGCAGGCGGGCTTTGAGCATCTTCAGACAGGTCGCGCGGTTCTGCACCTGGTCGCGCTCGGTCTGGCAGGCCACCACGATGGTCACGTCGTCCTTGACGTAGGTCATGCGCACGGCGGAGGAGGTCTTGTTGACGTTCTGTCCGCCCGCGCCGGAGGAGTGGTAGGTATCCACCCGGACGTACTTCATGTCGATCTCGATCTCGCCGTCGTCCTCCTCCAGCATCGGAGCGACGTCCAGGGAGGCGAAGGAGGTGTGGCGCCGGGCGTTGGCGTCGAAGGGCGAGATGCGCACCAGGCGGTGCACGCCCTTCTCGCCGCGCAGGAAGCCGTAGGCGTTGTCACCGTCCACCTCGAAGGTCGCGGACTTGAGCCCGGCCTCGTCGCCGTCCAGCACGTCGAGAATCCGGACGGTGAAGCCCATGTGCTCACAGTAGCGCGTGTACATCCGGAACAGCATCTGCGTCCAGTCCTGGGCTTCTGTGCCGCCCGCGCCGGCGTGCAGCGAGAGGATCGCGTTGCTGCTGTCGTAGTCGCCGCGCATCAGCGTCTCCAGCTCCAGCTCCTCGGCCTGCTGGCGGAGGGAGGACAGCTCGGAGGCAATCTCCTCCCCGAGGTCCTCGTCGTTCTCCTCCTTCGCCAGCTCGATCATGACCTCGATGTCATCGGCCGCGGAGAGGAGGCGCTCGTAGTGGTTCAGTTTGTTGCGGAGCTTACCCAGGCGCTGGTTGATCCGGGTGGAACGCTCGGTATCCGTCCAGAACTCCGGCTGGTTCATCTCCTCGGTCAGCTCCTCGACCTGCTCGCGCATGTGGTCGATATGCAGCGCCTCTCCCGCGGAGAGAACGCTCTTGCGAATCGCGGCAAGGTCGCTGGTGAATTGCTCGAATGCGATCATGCGATCTCCTCCTGCATCAGGTTTCTTCCCCGGCGTCCGCTCTGCCGTGGCAGTTCTTGTACTTCTTGCCGCTGCCGCAGGGGCAGGGGTCGTTGCGGCCGATCCGCTGTGACGGGCTGACCCGGCGCGGTCCCTGGGGGCCCGTGGGGTTCGCCTTGGCCACCGGCTGGAGATTCTGCAGCACCTTCCGGTTGAGGGCGGCGGGCGGCTTCATGCGCGCGGCCGCGGGCTGGGGCGTGCCCTCCGCGGTGGGCTTGGCCTGCTGCACGGGCTCCGGCGTGCGCTGAACCTTGGCCTGGTAGATCGCGCGCACCGTGTCCTCGCGGATCATGAAGTTGAGTTCCTCGAACATGTGACCGGCCTCGATCTGGTACTCGGTCACGGGGTTCTTGCCGGAGTAGGCCCGGTAGCCGATGCCGTCGCGCAGCTGGTCCATGGCGTCGATGTGGTCCATCCAGCGGCGGTCCACCGCCCGCAGGAGCATCACGCGCTCGAACTCGCGCATGTCGATGCCCAGCTCCGTCAGTTCCTTCTCGCGGGCCTCGTAGAACCGGTGCGCGTCCTCCTGCAGCGCTTTGGTCAGCGCGTCCTGGTCCTCGTTGTCCACGAGGTAGCGGTGGCTGTCCATAAAGCCGTGGGTCACGCACAGGTTCTCGATGAAGGGCGTGAACTGCTGCAGATCCCAGTCGCCGCTGTCCGGCGCAGCGCAGTCCCGCGCCACGGCCGCCTCGATCAGCCTGTCGGCCATGCCCAGGATGTTCTCCCGGACGTTCTCGCCCATCAGCACCCGGCGGCGCTGGCCGTAGATGACCTCGCGCTGGCGGTTCATCACGTTGTCGTACTCCAGCACGTTCTTGCGGATCTCGAAGTTGCGGCCTTCGACCTTCTTCTGGGCGCTCTCGATCTGCTTGGTCAGCAGGCCCGCGGTCAGCGGTTCGTCGTCCTTCAGACCCAGCCGGTCCACCATGCCGCCGATGCGCTCCGAGCCGAACAGGCGCATCAGGTCGTCCTCCAGGGAGATGTAGAACTGGGTGGAGCCCGGGTCGCCCTGCCGGCCCGCGCGGCCGCGCAGCTGGTTGTCGATCCGGCGGGACTCGTGCCGCTCGGTGCCGATGATGTGCAGGCCGCCGGTCTGCAGCACGCGCTCACGCTCCGCGTCGGTCTTCTTCTTCAGCTCCTGGTACAGCTCCTGGTAGCGGCCCCGCGCGGCGAGCACCTCCTCGGAGACGTCCTCGTTATGGCCGGTGGCCGCCTCGATGATCTCGTCCGCCACGCCCTCCTGGCGCATTGTCCGGCGCGCCAGATACTCGGGGTTGCCGCCCAGCAGAATGTCCGTGCCGCGGCCGGCCATGTTCGTGGCGATGGTGACCGCGCCCCAGTGGCCCGCCTGCGCGACGATGTCCGCCTCGCGCGCGTGGTTCTTCGCGTTGAGGACCTCGTGCTCGATGCCCCGGCGGTTGAGCATGCCGGAGAGCATCTCGCTGGTCTCCACGGTCACGGTGCCCACCAGCACGGGCTGGCCCTTCGCGTGATGCTCGAGGATGGACTCGACCACCGCCGAGAACTTGGCGCCACGGTTCTTGTAGACCACGTCGTCCATGTCCTTGCGGATATTGGGCCGGTTGGTGGGGATCTCCACCACGTCCAGGCCGTAGATTGCCCGGAACTCCTCCTCCTCGGTCTTGGCCGTGCCTGTCATGCCGCTGAGCTTGTGGTACATGCGGAAATAGTTCTGGAAGGTGATCGTCGCCAGGGTCTTGCTCTCCCGCTCGACCTTCACGTGCTCCTTGGCCTCGATGGCCTGGTGCAGGCCCTCGGAGTAGCGCCGGCCGATCATCAGGCGGCCGGTGAACTCGTCGACGATGATGACCTGGCCGTCCTTGACCACATAGTCCACGTCGCGCTTCATCAGGCTGTGCGCCCGCAGCGCGCAGCTCACATGGTGGTTGAGCTCCGCGTTCTCCGGATCGTTGATGTTGTCGATCTTGAAGGCGCGCTCCACCGCCTGGGCGCCCTCGTCGGTCAGCGCAACGGACTTTTTCTTCTCGTCCACGGTGTAGTGGGTCTCCGCCCGCAGGCCGCAGACCACCGCGTCCACCCGGTCATACAGCTCCGTGGACTTCTCGCCCTGGCCGGAGATGATCAGCGGCGTCCGCGCCTCGTCGATCAGGATGGAGTCCACCTCGTCCACGATGGCGTAGGCGAAGCCGCGCTGCACCAGGTTCTGCCGGCGGATCACCATGTTGTCCCGCAGGTAGTCGAAACCCAGCTCGTTGTTGGTGCCGTAGGTGATGTCGCAGGCGTAGGCCGCGCGGCGCTCGGCGGGCTCCATGTCGTGCACGATCAGGCCCACGCTCAGGCCCATGAAGCGGTGCACCTTGCCCATCCACTCGCTGTCGCGCCGGGCCAGGTAGTCGTTGACCGTGACCACGTGCACGCCTTTGCCGCACAGCGCGTTCAGATAGGAGGGCAGCGTCGCCACCAGCGTTTTGCCCTCGCCGGTCTTCATCTCCGCAATGCGCCCCTGGTGTAGCACAATGCCGCCGATGAGCTGTACCCGGAAGGGGCGCAGGCCGAGCACGCGGTCGTCCGCCTCGCGGATCGCGGCGAAAGCCTCGGGAAGGATGTCGTCCTCGGTCTCGCCGTTGGCCAGGCGGCGGCGGAACTCCTCCGTCTTCGCCTGCAGCTGCGCGTCCGTCAGGTGCCGGTATTCGTCCTCCAGCGCCTCGATGGCCTGGACGGTCTTTTCAAGTTTTTTCAGCTGCTGGTCATTGGACCCGCCCAGCAGCCGCTTCACAAAATTCAGCATGTCTCTCTCCTCGCCGATCCGGCTGTTGCCGGATACGCCAGACAGTATACCATAGATGGCCCTTCATTTGCAAGGCATTGAAAAGCCCGGACACCGTCCGGCGTCCGGGTTTGGAATTCTCTCCGTTCTCTTTGTCTGAAGCACAGACGCCTCCAAAGGGATGCACCCGAAGGTCCAGGGCAATCGGAAAGCCCCGGCAGCGCCCGCAGGCGCGAAATTCCTCCGTACGGATGGCCCATGCTCCCGAGGCAGGCGGATATCAGCCGTTGCCGCCGTCGTCCCCGGAGTCGGGGCCGCGCAGGATCTCGCCCGCCTTGCGGAAGAGATCGCCGACCTGCTTGATGCCATCCCGCAGCTGGTTCTCCAGCCCCTCGGGCAGCTTGGTCTCCGGCGCCTTGCCGAAGAGGGATTCCAGCATCTGCTCCAGCCGGTCCTCCTGGGGAGCCTCAGCGGGCTGTGGCTTCTTGTCGGCCTCGGCGGTCTTCGCGTTGAAGCGGTCAACCGCGTCCACGATCCGGTCGTCCGGCTTCGCTTCCGCCTCGGGCTCCTCCTCAGCCTCGGGCTGCTGCGCTTCGTCGCGCCGCGCCAGGCACTGCTCCAGGCCGTCCAGCTGCTCGAACGCCGCGCGCACCCGCTCACGGGCCTCCTTGCTCGACAGGTCCTCCGTCTTGAGCTCCTCCCGCAGCTGCTCCCGCACGCCGTCGATCTCGCGCTCCAGGGCTTCCCGGGTGGGGGCCGCCTGCGAGACGACCTCGCTGCCCTTGGCGACCAGGTTTTTGGCGACCTCGCCGGTCTTTTCGACAGCCGTGGCCACCGCGCCTACGCCGCCCAGCACAATATTCCGAAGAATCTTTTCCAGCTCACTCATGACTCATCGCTCCTTTCGCCGGTCTCCCGGGCGGCCGATCCGCCCTTCTCCCCCGGCATGCCCAGTGTAGCACGCTCCTCCGCCGCTTTCCAGTCGGTTTGTCTGAAAACCGCATTAGAATTGCATGAAAACCGCTCCCGAGGAACGCGCCCGCTCAGACAGGCTGTTCCGGGACCGTCGGCTCCTCCGGCGCGGGGTTTTCCTCCGGCGCGGGGATTTCCTCCGGCACGGGGATCTTCTCCGGAGGGATTTCCTCTGCGGGCTCCTCCGCTTCGGGCGCCTGCTCCTCCGCCGGAGCCTCCTCCGCGGGCATCTCCACCGGCACCTGCGGCTCCGCCGCGGCGGTCGCCGCCTTGGCCGTCTTCTGGGCCGCGGCCTCCTGCTCGCTCTGATACTGCGCGCGGATCTCCTCGAGCTGCTGGTCGAGCACGGCCACCTGCTGCAGCTGCTGGCAGATCTCCTCCGGGAAGGCGACGCCCGCCTGCCAGAGCTGGTAGACCTTCTGGCCCAGGCCGTCCAGGATCTCCTTGCGCTGGTTGCTCAGATTCATCTCCGAGACCTTGAAGCGCGTGCTGGTCGCCAGGCGGTCCGCCGCGTTGCCCAATAACTCCATGCTGCGCATCAGCGCGCCCTTGAGGGAACCTCCGATCGTTGCCATCCTCTCACCTCATCTACGCGTGTATCAGAATTCCGCCGGGATGCACCGCGAACTCCGCCTCGTCCATCGGGACAATCTCCCCGTCGATCTGCAGCCGCATGCCCGGGGAGCGCAGCCGCAGTCCGCTCACCCGGCGGTGCTGTGTGATCGGGAAGGTCAGGATCTTGCCGCGCATCAGCCCCGGCAGGTAGCGCGGAATCCGCCTGTTGGGCACGTTCTGAACCTCAACCAGATCCAGCAGCCCGTCGCTGATCTCCGCCGCGGGACAGACCGGAATGCCGCCGCCGATCCAGCGGCCGTTGGCGACGCTGCACAGCAGCAGCGCTTTCTCCTCCCGCCTCCCGTCCGGCAGGGTCATCTCGACCTGCACCGGCCGGTTGTGGGAGATCGCGGTGATCAGCCCCAACAGATAGGGCAGCAGCCCGTGAAAGCGCTTTTTGAACTTTTCCGTGCTGTCCAGCACCGCCACGTCAAAGCCGGTGCCGCAGACGTTCAGGAACAGCCGCCCGTTGACGGTGCCCACGTCCATGGGCCGCGCCGGGTGGCTGAGCAGCCACTCCAGCGCCTCCATGGGGTCCTTCGGGATGCCCAGGGTCTTGATCAGGTCGTTCCCGGTTCCCGCCGGGATCAGCCCCAGCGCGGTGCGGGTGCCGAAAAGTCCGCGGGCGGCCTCGAGGTTGCTGCCGTCGCCGCCCACCGACACGACGGTCTGCG
Organism: Clostridia bacterium; assembly: GCA_017508975.1. Classification (GTDB taxonomy): domain Bacteria; phylum Bacillota; class Clostridia; order Christensenellales; family Aristaeellaceae; genus RUG11272. The sequence continues at coordinate 65,112 of JAFWQU010000015.1, forward strand.
CGCCGTTCTGCGCGGCCCGCCGCGCCAGCTCCTCCCCGTGGCCCGGATGCTCCGTGTGGACAAAGTCCGCTTCCAGCCCGCGCCTTTCGAGTTCCGCCCGCAGGCGCTCCTCCACCGACTGCGCGAGACCCGCGCCGGCCGTGGGATTGATGATCCAGGTTATCGCCGACATCGTCTCTGCTCCAAAGGGCCGGCGTCCGGCTTGCGGCGGACACCGGCCCTCTTCTTTCGTCAGTCCTTCAGAATGGTCTCCGCCAGCTGCGCGCCGGTGAGGCCGTATTCACGCAGGAGGTCCGCCGGCTTGCCGCTCTGGCCGAACTCGTCCTGCAGGCCGATCTTCCGGAAGGTGAACGCGCCCTTGCCGCAGATGGCGGCCGCCACCGCGTCGCCCAGGCCGCCGATCACGGAGTGCTCCTCCACCGTGTAAACCCGGCCGGTCTTCAGCGCCCACTCGCAGGCCATCGCCTCGTCGAAGGGCTTCAGGGTGTGGAAGGAGACCAGCGCCGCGTCGACGCCCTTCTCCTCCAGGATCTTCACGGCCTCCAGCGTGTGCTCCAGCATGATGCCGCAGGTGAAGATCACGAGGTCCTTGCCGTCCTTGATGACCTGGCCCTTGCCGACCTCGAAGGGCCGGGGCTCATAGATCGGGGAAGGCAGCCGCGCGGTGCGGATGAAGACCGGGCCTTCGATCTCCGCGGCCGCGCTGACGCACTGCCGGCACTCGTTCGCGTCGCTGGGCACGAACACCGTCATGTTCGGCAGCACCCGCATCAGCGCCAGATCCTCCACCGCCTGGTGGGAGCCGCCGTCCTCGCCCAGCGTGATGCCCGCGTGGGAGAAGCCGAACTTGACATTGAACTTCGGATAGCAGACACCGTTGCGGATCTGGTCATAGCAGCGCCCCGCGAACACCGCGAAGGTGGAGCAGAAGGGAATCAGACCCATCGTGGACATGCCTGCCGCCATATCGACCATGTTGGCCTCGGCGATGCCGCAGTCGTAATGCCGCTCGGGGAACGCTTTCTGGAAGGCGTTGGTCATGGTCGCCTGCGCCAGGTCGGCGTCCAGCACCACAACGCGGTCGTTCTTCTGTCCCAGTTCCACCAGCGCCTTGCCATAGGCCACACGGACCGCTTCTTTTTCGCCCGTGGGAATCACATTGATCTTGCTCGACATCGCTCAGCCCTCCAATTCCTTCAGTGCCTGTGCCGTCAGCTCCGCGTTGGGCGCCTTGCCGTGCCAGCCGACCTGTCCCTCCATGTAGGAGACGCCCTTGCCCTTGAGCGTGTGCAGGAGAATCAGCCGCGGCTTGCCGGGGCAGGCGGGGGTGTGGAGCGCGTCGAGCACCTGCTGCATGTCGTTGCCGTCCGCGACCTCGACGATGTCATAGCCGAAGGCCTCGAACTTCGCGCGCACGTTGCCCAGGGACATAACCTGTTCGTTGGTGCCGTCGATCTGCATGCCGTTGTAGTCCAGGATCACGGTCAGGTTGTCCAGCTTATAGTGGGCCGCGGCCATGGAAGCCTCCCAGACCAGGCCCTCGTCGCTCTCGCCGTCGCCGATGATCGTGTAGACGTGGCAGGGGTTTCCGGTGTGCTTCGCGCCCAGCGCCATGCCCACCGCGATGGAGATGCCCTGGCCCAGGGAGCCCGTCGAGGCGTCCACGCCCGGGCACTTCTTGGTGTCCGGATGGCCTTGCAGGATGCCGTGCAGCTGCCGGAAGTGGTCGAACTCCTCGCGCCCGAAATAGCCGCGCTCGCACAGCGTGCCGTAGAGGGCCGGAGCCGCGTGGCCCTTGGAGAGCACAAAGCGGTCGCGGTTCGGATTTTTGTCGTCCTTGGGGTCGATGCCCTTCATCACATCAAAGTAGAGCGCCACCATGACGTCCGTCGAGGAGAGGGATCCGCCGGGGTGTCCCGCTCCGGCCTTGTTGGTCATCACAATGATATCCCGCCGTACCTGTTTGGCTACAGCTTCCAGTTCCCGAACATCCATGCCGTATTCCTCCGTTCTCCTCCGGCTGAAACCAGCCGAACTTCTTGGGTCATTATAGGGTGAACCGCCTTTGTTGTCAAGGATTTACAACGCGATTGCCCCGCCCTTCGCCATATGGTTCAGCGCCTGTTCCATCGCCAGGCGGCCGTGGGCGTAGGTCAGCGCGCCCTGCATGTAGGCGGTGTAGGGCGCGCGCATGGGGCCGTCCGCGCTCAGCTCGATCGAGGCACCCGGCACGAAGGTGCCCGCCGCCATCACGACCTGGTCCGCGTAGCCGGGCATGTCCCAGGGCTCCGGCAGCGCCATGGCGTCCACCGGGGAGGCCATCTGGATCCCCTGGCAGAAGCGCACCAGCCGCTCCGGCGTCTCCAGCTGGATCGCCTGGATGATGTCCGCGCGCACCTCGTCCGAGGGCGGCGTGGTCTTCAGCCCCAGGTCCTCGAACAGCCGCGCCGCCAGGCAGGCCGTCTTCAGCGCCTGGGCCACGGTGTGCGGCGCCATGAACAGCCCCTGGAAATACGGCCGATAGCTCGCCGCGTAGGAGCCGAGCTCCAGTCCGAGCCCCGGCGCGGTCAGGCGCCAGGCGATCCGGTCGACGATCTCCCTGCTGCCGCAGATATAGCCGCCCGTCGGCGCGATGCCGCCGCCCGGGTTTTTGATCAGGCTGCCCACGCACAGGTCCGCGCCGTAGTGCGTCGGCTCACGCTCGCAGACGAACTCGCCGTAGCAGTTGTCCACCATCAGGCGGATCCCCGGATGCTTCCTGTGCAGCATCTCCGCCAGCGGCGCGAAGGCCTCCGGCAGCAGGGAGGGCCGCCAGGCGTAGCCCCGGCTGCGCTGCGCGATCACGAGGCTCGTGTTGGGCCGGATCGCCGCCTCCACCGCATCCAGGTCGATCCTCCCCTGCGCGTCCAGCTCCACCGCGCTGTACGCGACGCCGTATTCCTTGAGCGACCCGGGCGGGGTTACCGCCGGGTCCGTGCCGATGATGCTCTCGAGGGTGTCGTAGGGCGCACCGGTGGCCGAGAGGATGTGCTCCCCCGGCCGGGTCAGCCCGAAAAGCGTCAGCGAGAGCGCCGCCGTGCCGCTGGCCACCGCCGGCCGCACCAGCGCCGCCTCGGTCCCGAAGAGATCGGCGTAGAGCTCGCCCAGCTTCTCCCGGCCGATGTCGTCGTAGCCGTAGCCCTCGGTGGGCGCGAAGTGGCGAACCGCCACCTCCCGCTCCTGGAAGGCCCGGAGCATCCGCGCCATCACCAGCCGCTCGTTGCGGTCGATCCGCTCGAAGACCTCCCGCAGGGCTTCCTCCGCCCGCTCAATCCGCTCCGCCGCCGTCATACGCATTCCTCCATCCACGCGCGCTCAATCTGCTCCTGCGCGTCCGCCGCCTCCGCGTCGACCCAGCGGACGTCCGGCTCCGCCCGGAACCAGGTCCACTGCCGCTTGGCGTAATGTCTCGAATTCTGCTGGATCAGGGCCGTGGCCTCCGCCAGGCTCGTCTCCCCCTTCAGCCAGGGGATCAGCTCCTTGTAGCCGATGCCCTTCATGGACTGGTGCTCCGCGGTCAGCCCGCGCTCCCACAGTCCCCGGACCTCCTCGGGGAGACCCTGCTTCATCATCTGCTCCACCCGCCGGTCGATCCGGCGGTAGAGGCGCTCCCTGTCCATGGTCAGCGCCGCGCACCGCGTCCGGAAGGGCGCCTCCCCGGTCTCCTGGGGCTGCGCGGAGAAGGGTTTTCCGGTCAGCTGCCAGACCTCCAGCGCGCGCACCACCCGCCGGACGTCGTTGGGGTGCAGCCGTCCGGCCGTCACGGGATCCACCTCCCGCAGGCGTCCGTGCAGCCGCTCCCGGCCGCCGGGCTCCGCGGCCTCCCGCTCCAGCGCGCCGCGCACCGCGGGATCCCCCGCCGCGACGCCCATGGCCATCGGCCTGCGCAGCGCCCGCAGGTAGAAGCCGGTCCCGCCGACGATCAGCGCGCGGCGCCCCCGGGCCTGGATCTCCCGGATCCGGGCGGAGGCGTCCTCCACCCACTGGGCGACGCTGTAGCTCTCCTCGGGCTCGCAGATGTCCAGCATATGATGCGGCGCCGCGGCACGCTCCTCCGCCGTCGGCTTCGCGGTGCCGATGTCCATGCCCCGATAGATCTGCATGGAGTCCATGCAGACAATCTCGCAGTTCCAGCGCCGCGCGGTCTCCAGCGAGAGCGCGGTTTTTCCGGTGGCGGTCGGACCCGTCAGGATCCAGACGGTTTTGTCGTCCAATGGTATCCCCCTCACGAAGGGGATTTCGCGCCTGCGGCTCTTCGGACAGATCCCCTTGCTTGTTGTCGTTCAGTGCTGAATCCGCTTGAAGCGCTTGTCCAGCTCCGTATGGCTGATGGCGACCACCAGCGGACGGCCGTGCGGGCAGGTCGGGGTCACATGCAGCTCCAGCATCTGCTCCACGAGGCTGCGGATGTCCTCCTCGGAGAGCGTCTCGCCGCCCTTCACCGCGTGCTTGCAGGCGGACTGCAGGATCAGCGTCCGGCGCTTCTCCAGGGTAAAGCCCCGCGGCTCCCCGGAAAGCTGGTCCAGCACCTCGTGCAGGAAGGCGGCGGTCTGGGGCTCGCCCAGGATCATCGGGATCCGCCGCACGGAGATTTCCTGCTCCCCGAAGGGTTCCAGCGCGAAGCCGATGCCCTCCAGCAGCTCCCGGTTCTCCTGCAGCACAAGCTGTTCCCGCTGCGTCACGGAGACGATCTGCGGAATCAGCAGCTCCTGCCCCGCCTGCACGGTGCCGCTCTCCCGCATCATCCGGTCGAAGAGCAGCCGCTCGTGCACCGCGTGCTGGTCGATCATCAGCAGATGGTCCGCGTACTCCACCAGGATATAGGTCTTGAAAAGCACCCCCAGAATCCGCAGCGGCTTGCGCTCCGGCTGCAGGAAGGAGACTGGCTCCTGCGGCAGCGCGGGCGGTGGGAGCGGCTGCGGGGCCTGTGCCGGGGCCGCCGGCCGGATCGGCACAGGCGTCTGCCGGAGCGTGGTGGGAATCGCCGCGCGGGGCACCGCCTCCTCGAAGGAGACCGGCGCGGGCGCGGACGGCCCGCCGCGCACCACCGCCACGGGCACCGGCTCCCGGTCCCGGGTCACGGCGGCCGTGAGTGCCGGCGTCTCCGGCGCGATCGGCATGGGAACCGGCCGTTCGAAGGCGTCACGGTCCCGCAGCGCCTCGCGCACCACGGTCGTCACCGCCTCCGAGACCGCCTGCTCGTCGCGGAAGCGCACCTCCAGCTTGTTGGGGTGTACGTTCACGTCCACGGCTTCGTAAGGCATCGTCAGATGCAGCACGCAGCTCGGATACTTGCCGATCATCACACGTTCCCGGCAGGCCTCCTCCAGCGCCGCCGAGAGCAGCGCCGAGCGCATGCAGCGGCCGTTGATGAAGAAGGACTGGTGGCTCCGGTTGCCGCGGCCGCTCTCGCCGATCCCCACAAAGCCCGAGATCAGCACGCCGCCCTGGTTGCCCTTGACCTCCCGCATGCTGCGGAGCATCTCCTGGCCGTAGATGGCGAAGACCGCCGTCGCCAGCTTGCCGTCCCCCGCGGCGTGATAGAGGGTCTTCCCCTGGCTGATCAGTCGGAAGGACACGTCCGGCCGCGAGAGGATCAGCCGCATCACGGTGTCCGCCACATAGGAGGCCTCCGTCGCCGGCTTTTTCAGGAAGCCCAGCCGGACGGGCACATTGTAGAAGAGGTCCTTCACGACCATGCTGGTTCCCTGGGCACAGGCCGCCTCCTCGATGGCGAGAATTTTCCCGCCCTCGTTGCGGATGCGCAGACCCGTCGCGTCCGAGGCTGTCCGCGTGGTGCAGGTCACCCGGCTGACCGCGGCGATGGAGGCCAGCGCCTCCCCGCGGAAGCCCAGCGTGCCCACCTGGTTCAGGTCCTGGGCGCTGGTGATCTTGCTGGTCGCGTGGCGCTCGAAAGCCATGCGGATGTTGTCCGCCCGAATGCCGCTGCCGTTGTCCGTCACGCGCAGGTAGCTGATGCCGCCGTCGCGGATCTCGACCGTCACCGCGCTGGCGCCCGCGTCGAGGCTGTTCTCCACCAGCTCCTTGACCGCCGCCGCCGGGCGCTCCACCACCTCGCCGGCCGCGATCTTCCCGATCACCTCGTCCGGGAGCTTCCGAATCAAATCAGGCATAGAACCTCCTCACAGCTTACGCGCTTTCTCGCGCAGCAGGAACAGCTGGTTGATCGCGTCCATCGGGGTCAGGGCGTTCACGTCCAGGCGCTTGAGCTCCTCGATCAGCTCCGTCTGACGGTAGGCGAACAGATCCACCTGCTCCGCCTCACGCTCCGGCTCGTTCTCCCCGAGAATGCTGCGGCCGATATTGCCGCCGCCCACGTCGCTGACCTCCAGCCTGGCCTGGATCTCGTGCGCGCGCATGACCACCTCGTGCGGCACGCCCGCCAGCCGCGCCACGTGCACACCGAAGGACTTGTCCGCGCCGCCCCGCTCGATCCGCCGCAGGAAGATCACGTCCTCCCCGCGCTCCTTGACCGAGCTGCGGTAGTTGCGCACGCCGTCCAGATGGTCCTCCAGCTCCGAGAGCTCGTGGTAGTGGGTGGCGAAGAGCGTCTTCGCGCCGCACTTTTTCGGGTCCGCCAGGTACTCGACCACCGCCCAGGCGATCGCCAGCCCGTCGAAGGTGGACGTACCGCGGCCGATCTCGTCCAGGATCACCAGCGAGTGCCGCGTGGCGCTGCGGAGGATGTACGCCGTCTCGGACATCTCCACCATGAAGGTGGACTGTCCGCTGGCCAGGTCATCCGAGGCGCCCACCCGGGTGAAGATCCGGTCGGTCACCGGGATCACCGCGCGCTCCGCCGGGACGAAGGAGCCGATGTGCGCCATCAGCGTGATCAGCGCCACCTGCCGCAGGTAGGTGGACTTGCCCGCCATGTTGGGGCCGGTGATGATCAGCATGCGCTCGTCGGAGAGGTTCATCCGCGTGTCGTTGGGGATGAAGCTCTCCTCCCGCAGCATCGCCTCGACCACCGGGTGCCGTCCGGCTTTGATCTCCATCGCGCCGTCGGTGGCGATCTCCGGGCGCACATAATGGTGGTCCAGCGCCGTGCGCGCCAGGGAAGCCAGCGCGTCGAGCGTCTTCAATTGCATCGCGGTCTGCTGCAGCGGCTGCAGCTGGCCGGAGAGCACCTCCCGCAGTTCGCCGAAGAGCTGCAGTTCCAGCCGGACCGCCTGCTCCTGCGCGCCCACGATCTTCTGCTCCAGCTCTCGCAGCTCCGGGGTCACGAAGCGCTCGGCGTTGGTCATCGTCTGCCGTCGGACATAGTGCTCCGGCACCATGTCCAGATAGGACTTCGTCACCTCGATATAGTAGCCGAACACACGGTTGTACTGTACGCGGAGGTTCCGGATGCCCGTGCGCTCCCGCTCCCGCTGCTCCAGTTCCACGATCCACTGCTTGCCGTCCCGGGCCGCCGCCCGGTACTCATCCAGGAGCGCGGAGTAGCCGTCCCGGATGATTCCGCCCTCGGTGATCACCGCCGGGGCGTCCGGGTGCACCGCGCGGCCCAGCAGCGCACACAGCTCCGACAGCGGATCCATCCGCTCCCGGATTTGCGTCAGCGCCGCGCAGGCGACCCCGTCCAGCAGACTCCGGATGCCCGGCACGCGCTCCAGCGAGCGCTCCAGCGCCAGGCAGTCCCGGGCGTTCAGCGTCCGGTAGGCGACCTTGCTCAACAGCCGCTCGATGTCGTAGACCCCGCGCAGCTCCTCCGCCAGCGTCATGCACAGAACCGGCGAGTCGGCCAGCTCCGCCACCGCGTCCAGCCGGGTGTTGATCGCCGCGGGGTCCAGCAGCGGCTCCTCGATCCAGCTGCGCAGCAGGCGCCCGCCCATGGCGGTGGCCGTGCGGTCCAGGAGCCCCAGCAGCGAGCCCTTGCGGGTCCGCGAGCGCAGGCCCTCCGTCAGCTCCAGGTTGCGCCGGGTGTTGCGGTCGAGCATCATGGTGTCCGCGCCCTGGTCCAGGCGCAGGCCGGTCACATGCTCCAGCGCGTTCTTCTGGGTCTCGCGCAGATAGCGCATCAGCGCGCCCGCGGCGCAGGCGGCCGTCCGCAGCTCCTCCGCCAGCCCCAGCGGTGTCAGGTCGCTGAGCCCGTAGTGCTCGCAGAGCGCCTCGCCGGCCGCCGTGAAGCCGAACCAGGACACGGGCTGCGCGCTCGCGTTGGGCAGCTCCTCCCCCAGACAGCCCCGCAAACGCACCAGGTCGTTCGTAATCACCTCGCGCGGCTGGATCCGTGCCAGCTCGTCCGCCAGGCGCTGTTCCGGGGCGCCGATCTCCCGCACCGCGAACTCGCCGGTGGAGACGTCCGCGTAGGCCAGTCCCGCCCGGTCCCCCTGGAAGCAGACACACAGCAGGTAATTGTTCGTCCGCTCGTCCAGCATCGTCGGGTCGTTGACCGTGCCCGGCGTGAAGATCCGGATCACGTCGCGTTCCACCAGCCCCTTGGCCAGGGCGGGATCCTCCATCTGTTCGCAGACCGCCACCCGGTGGCCGAGGGCCAGCAGCTTCTGCAGATAGCCGTCCAGCGCGTGGTGGGGAATGCCGCACATGGGCGCGCGCTCCTCCATGCCGCAGTCGCGCCCGGTCAGCGTCAGCTCCAGCTCCTGCGAGGCCGTCATCGCGTCCTCGAAAAAGAGCTCATAAAAATCACCCAGGCGGTAGAGCAGAAGCTCGTCCGGGTGCTGCGCCTTGATGCGCAGGTACTGCTTCATCATGGGCGTCACTGCGGCCATCAGGCCCGCCAGATTCGTCCGGGTATCCATCTCCATCTCAGTTCATCCGCCCCCCGCAGCCGGGACAGCCGCCGCATCCCGCGGGGCCCTCCACATGGAGGTACACCAGCTGCTGCACACAGTCCGTCAGATCCTGGAACGCCTGCCGCGCCAGAGCGATCTTCTCCGGATCGCCCAGCTGCTCCGCCTCTCGCAGCGCCTGCCAGGCCTCGCTGCGCGCCAGCGCCTGTCCCAGCTCCTCCGCCAGGATCAGCACATCCTTCATGCCTCTGTCTCCTCCGCGCGCTCTCCCGCCAGGGTATTGTTCCGCTGCGCCGTGATCCGCACGCGTACGATCTTTCCGATGTCCTCCGGGCCGCCGGGGAAGGTCACGGAGACCCCGTGGCCGCCCTTGCCGGAGACCTGCCGGTCGGAGCGCTTGGAGAGGCCCTCCACCAGCACCTCCTCGGTCTGGCCGAGGAAGCGCGCCATCACCTCGCGCTGGCGCCGCTCCTGCAGCGCGATCAGCCGCTGGATGCGCTCCGTGGACACCTCCGCCGGCACGGGATCCGGCATGGCCGCCGCGCGGGTGCCGGTCCGGGGGCTGTAGATAAAGGTGAAGGCCGAGTCGTAGCCCACCTCGTCCACGAGGGAGAGCGTCTCCCGGAACTGTTCCTCCGTCTCGCCGGGATGGCCCACGATCAGGTCCGTGGTCAGCCCGATGCCCGGCACCGCCTGCCGCAGCGCCCGCACCCGGTCCAGGTAGGCCGCGCGGGTATAGCGGCGGTTCATCTGCCGCAGCACCTCGTCGCTGCCGGACTGCACCGGCAGGTGGAACTGCGGCAGCACATGGCGGCAGTCCGCCATCGCCTGCACCAGCTCGTCCGAGAGGTCCTTCGGGTGCGAGGTCATGAAGCGGATCCGCGGGATCCCCAGGGCGTCCACCGCCCGCAGCAGGGTCGGGAAGTCCGTCCCCATGCCCTTGCCGTAGCTGTTGACGTTCTGTCCGAGGAGCATGATCTCCTGCACGCCGCTGTCCCGCAGACCTTCCGCCTCGCGCAGGATGTCCTCCATCCGCCGCGAGCGCTCCCGGCCGCGCACATAGGGGACGATGCAGTAGGAGCAGAAATTGTCGCAGCCGTACATGATCGTCAGATACGCCGCGTCCCGGCGCAGCCGGCGGACCGGCACGTCCTCCGCGATCACATCCCCGTCCTCCACCGCGACCACCCGCTGTCCGCCGGTCAGCACCTCCTCCAGCAGGGATGGGAAGCGGTGCAGGTTCGACGTCCCGAAGGCGAGGTCGACAAAGGGATACTGCCGCAGGATCCGCTCCGCCATCCCGGGCTCCTGGATCATGCAGCCGCATACCGCGATCATCAGCTCCGGGCGGAGCTTGCGGACCTCTTTGAGCCAGGTGACGTTGCCCAGCGCCCGGCGCTCCGCGTTGTCCCGCACGCAGCAGGTGTTGAAGATCACGAAATCCGCCTCGTCCCGCGCCGGCGCCTCGCTAAGCCCCATGGCCTCCAGCATGCCCGCCAGCTTCTCGCTGTCGTGGGCGTTCATCTGGCAGCCGTAGGTCACCACGTGGTAGGTCCGGGGCCGCTGCGGCAGCGCGCGCACGCGCTCCATGCACAAGCGCTGTGCCGCCAGCTCCTCCTCAGGGACAAACTGATTTCGCTCCATGTCCGGTCTCCTCCTCCCGCCGCGCCTGCAGGCTCTCCCGAAGGGGCCTGCGAGTCCGCCGCCGGGTCATCTCAATCAGGCCCAGGCTCGTGAACCCGTGGATCACCGTCTTGCTCCGGTCGGCCTCGAAGGCCTGCCGCAGCGTCTGGATCACCGCGTCCCGGTTCTCCCGCGCGTCCATGTCCATCATATCCATGATGATAATCCCGCCCAGCGCCCGGAGGCGGATCTGCCGGGCAATCTCTGCGCAGGCCTCCAGATTCACGTGGGTCAGGTTGTGCTCCAGCGGGCGTTTGCCCGTGAATTTCGCCGTATTGACGTCGATCACCGTCAGCGCCTCGCACTCGTCGATGATCAGGTTTCCGCCGCTCTTGAGCCACACGCGCCGCTGCAGCCCCTCCCGGAGCTTGGCCGGCACGCCGGCGGTCTGCAGCGGGTCCGTCTGCACCAGCCGGAAGGGGCAGCGCCCCGCGCAGCACCGCTCGACCGCGGGATCGTCGGAGATCACGCAGTCCACGCCCCGGGGCAGATAGTCGTCGAGCAGCGCGGTCAGCGGGTCCGTCTGCCGCCAGAGCTCCGAGGGCACATGCGCCGTCGGGGCGGCATTCCGGATCCTCTCCCAGGTCTCCCGCAGCGTCTCCAGCTCCGCGCGGATGTCCTGCTCCTTCGCCTGCGCGCAGGCGGTGCGCATCACCAGGCCGCAGTTTCCGCCGGAAAGCTCCGTCCCGAGCTTCCGGAGGCGGGCCGCCTGCGCGCCGTTCAGCTTGTCCGAGACGCCGACGGACGCGGAGCAGGGCATCAGGATCAGATACTGGCCGCCGAGGCTGATGTCGCGGGTCAGGAAAGCGCCCTTCTCACCGTGCGCCTCGCGCACCACCTGCACCAGCACGCGGCCGCCCTCCCGCAGCGGGGCGGCGTCCTCCGGCAGGTGTTTCTCCCGCAGCGGCAGATAGGCGTTGCGCTCCTCCCCGATCTCGACGAAGGCCGCGTCCATGCCCTTGAGCACCCGCACGATCTTTCCCACACAGACGGTTCCGGTGTTCCCGCCCGCCTCGCCGGCCGGCAGGTACTCGCACAGCCGGCCGTCCTCCATCACCGCGATGTCCCGCGGATCGGCTCCCCGGATCAGGATTTCGCGTTTCATAGTGTCTCCAGTGGAACCAGCTGTCCCTGTGCGTCCTGTCCCAGGAGACCCACCCGGATCAGCCGCAGGCGCGGGACCGGGACTCCGGCGTATGCGCAGAGGGTCTCCATCAGCATGTTCGGCTTGCAGGACTCGGTCTCCGTCAGCGCAAGCAGGCAGTGCAGCCCGTCCTCCCGCGCCTCCAGCTCGTAAATCAGCGGCCGGATATCGCAGGGCTTCACGCCGCTCTTGGTCTTGCGCTCCGCCTGGATCTCCTCCTGGCTCAGATAGCCCGGCAGCGCCGCCGCCAGCTGCTCCATGTGCTCCAGGGGGACGATCCGGTACCGCGCCGCCTTCACCAACGCCATGGCGGCCGGATGCCGGTCCTCCAGGACCCGCGCGCCCGTCAGCGGCAATTCCGGCGGCAGCGCCTTGTTCATCGCCGCCAGGAAGGCCTCCGGGGTGACCTCCTCCGTCAGCGTGACCTCCATAATCTCGCACTCGCCCGAGGCGCCCACCGAGAGCGCCGAGGCGAAGGTCAGCAGGATGTGCGGGTTGAAGCCCTGCGAGTAGGCGGCCGGGAGTCCCGAGCGGCGCAGCGCGCGCTGCATCGCCCGCAGGATGTCCAGATGGCCGATATGCCGCAGGCGCTCCCGCTTCTCAAACGTGGCCAGCATCCGCAAGGGCGCACACCCCCTTCCAACGGTTCAGGCCGCAGCCGTTGCAGCCCTGGCGGCAGTCGCGGGTCGTCCGCGCCTGCTGCGCCCGCTCATACTCCCGCCACAGGAAACGCCGGTCGATGCCGCTGTCGACGACCTCCCAGGGCAGGAGCTCGTCCTGCCCGCAGCGGCGGTAGGCGTACCAGTCCGGGTCGAGTCCGGCGTCCCGGAACGCCTCCATCCAGGTCTCGAAATTGAACAGATCGCTCCAGCCGTCCAGGATGCAGCCGCGGTCCACCGCCGCCTCCAGCACCCGGCCCAGCCGACGGTCGCCCCGGGAGAAGCACGCCTCGAGGTAGCTCAGCTCCGGCGTGTGGTAGTTGAAATTGACGCCCTTGACGGCGCGCAGCTTCTCGCGGAGATAGGCCTGCTTGGCCTTGAGGGACTCCTGGGTGTCCTGCCCCTCCCACTGGAAGGGCGTCACGGGCTTGGGCACAAAGCTCGAGGCGCTGACCGTCACCCGCAGGCCCTTGGCGCGCTTGTCCTTGGGCACGGCAAAGTAGCAGCGCACCACCTTCTGCGCCAGGTCCGCGATGCCGTCCAGGTCCTCGTAGGTCTCCGTGGGCAGGCCGATCATGAAATAGAGCTTCACCGAGCTCCAGCCGCCCATGAAGGCGTCTGTCACCTTCTCCATCAGGTCCTGCTCGGTCACGCCCTTGTTGATCACATCCCGCAGCCGCTGGGTGCCGGCCTCCGGGGCGAAGGTCAGGGAGGTCTTGCGCATCTTCTGCGTCTCCTCCAGGCTCTCCTTCAGGACGCTGTCGATGCGCAGGGAGGGCAGGGAGATGCCGACGTGCTCCTTGTTCAGATCGCGCATCAGCGTGCGGATCAGCTCCGGCAGGCAGGAGTAGTCGCCGCTGGAGAGGCTCGAGAGACTCATCTCCTCGTAGCCCGTGGCCCGCTCCAGATCCCGGGCGAGGCTCCGCAGCGTCTCCAGGCTCCGCTCGCGCACCGGGCGGTAGATCATCCCCGCCTGGCAGAAGCGGCAGCCGCGGGTGCAGCCGCGCATAATCTCCAGCATGATGCGGTCGAAGACCACCTCGGTGTAGGGCACCGGGAAGGAGCGAGGATAGTAGGCGGTGTTCAGGTCCGTCACCACGCAGCGCGCCACGCGCTCCGGCGCCTCCGGGGCGTTGGGGCGGATGGACGCCACCGTGCCGTCCTCCGCGTAGGCGACATCGTACAGGGAGGGCACGTAGACGCCGCGGATGCCCGCCAGTTTCTTCAGGAGGGTCTCGCGGGGCTCGCCGGTGGGCTTCCAGTCGCGCACCGCGGCCGTGACCTCCAGGGTGACCTCCTCGCCGTCGCCGATCATGAAGGCGTCGATGAAGTCTGCCAGCGGTTCCGGGTTGAAGGCGCAGGGACCGCCCGCGACCACCACCGGCTCGTCCCGCCCGCGTTCGCAGGCGCGCACGGTCACCTTTCCCAGGCGGAGCATCGCCAGGATGTTGGTGTAGCTCATCTCATACTGGAGCGTGAAGCCGATCATGTCGAAGGCGTACAGCGGCATCCGGCTCTCCAGGGAGAAGAGCGGCACGCCCTCGGCCTCCATCAGCGCCTTCATATCCGTCCAGGGCATGAAAAAACGCTCGCACACCTGATCCGGCTCCTGGTTCACCAGCCCATAGAGGATCTTCATGCCAAGATGGGACATGCCCACCTCGTAGGTGTCCGGGAAGCAGAAGCCATAGTGCAGCGCGACGCTCTCCCAGGGTTTCACGACGCTGTTCATCTCGCCGCCGGTGTAGCGGGGCGCTTTCTGGACGCGCTCCAGCATCGCCTCGATCTGTTCATTCCACTGGTTCAAAGTGCTCACGGTGCCTCCTCATGCCTGGTCGTAGCCGAGATTATGCAGATCGCCGGGCTTGTTGCGCCAGTCGGGGCGCACCTTGACCCAGAGCTGCAGGCTGACGTGCCGGTCCAGCAGCCGCTCGATGTCCTCGCGGGCCTCGCTGCCGATCGTCCGCAGCATGCTGCCGCCGCGGCCGATGATGATCCCCTTATGGGCGTCGCGCTCACAGTAGATCGTCGCGTGGATCTCGGTCAGATCGTCGCGCACCGGCCGGATCGCCATGATCTCGACCCCGATGCCGTGGGGCACCTCGTCCCGCAGGTGCATCAGCGCCTTCTCCCGGATCAGCTCCGCGCAGATCACGCGCTCGGGCTGGTCGGTGACCATGTCGTCCGGGAAATAGTGCGGACCCTCCGGCAGACGGCGCACAAGCTCGGTTTTGAGCTCCTCCAGGCCGTCTCCGGTCTTCGCGCTGATCGGAATGATCGCGTCAAAACCCAGATCGGCAAAGCGGCCGATCACCTCCAGCAGCGCCTCCCGGCTGCGCAGGTCGATCTTGTTGAGCGCCAGCACCCGCGGGCAGCGCTTGCCGGCCATCTCCTTCGCCACCGCGATGTCCCGGTCGGTGACCGCGGTCACGTCCACCAGCATCAGCAGGCCGTCCATGCCGTCCATGGCCTCCTGGACGGATTTCATCATGTACTCGCCCAGCTGGGTCCGGGGCTGATGGATGCCCGGGGTGTCCAGAAAAACGATCTGGTAGTCCGGCTCCGTCAGGATGCCCATCATGCGGCTGCGGGTCGTCTGCGGGCGGCTGGACACGATTGCCACCTTCTCGCCGATCAGCGCGTTGAGCAGCGTGGATTTGCCGACGTTCGGCCGCCCGACGATGGTCACGAAGCCCGAGCGGAAGCTTTTCTTGGTCTCTGTCATGGAATTACTCCTTCCCATCCGGGAGTTCACTCGGCCCGAAGCCGTGGGGCAGCAGCGCCTGCAGCGGCGCCTCGTCCGCCTTCCCGTCCCAGGTCACCAGCACGCGGATTCCCGGCGCAAACTCGTTGAGCACCTGCCGGCAGGCGCCGCAGGGCCAGGGCGCGGAGCCCTGCGCGGCGATCGCGATGGCGGTGAACTCCCGCGCGCCCTCGCTGACCGCCTTGAATACCGCGGTCCGCTCCGCGCAGTTGGTCAGGCCGAAGGAGGCGTTCTCGACATTGCAGCCCTGGAAAACCCGTCCGTCCTCGCACAGGAGCGCCGCCCCGACCGCGAAATGGGAGTAGGGGCTGTAGCTGCGCTCCATCGCCTCGCGGGCCAGCACCAGCAGCGTCTCGTCCGTCACAGGCGCTGCCTCGTCGCGGCTCTGTCCGATCCCCGAGAGAATCTTCTCCTCCATCGCCCGCATCCTCCTTTTGTCGTTCTCCTCGATATGGTCATATCCGAACAGGTGGCACAGGCCGTGCACCAGCAGGTACGCGGCCTCCCGCGCTGGGCTGTGGCCGTACTCCTCCGCCTGCGCCAGCAGGTGCTCCACGGAGATCACCAGATCCCCCAGCATGCAGGCGTCCGCCTCGTCGTCATAGCAGCCGCGCACCAGCGCGTCCGCCTGTCCCGCGGTCGTCCCCTCCGGGTAGCGGATCAGCGGAAAGGAGAGCACGTCCGTGGCGCGGTCGATCCCGCGAAAATCCCGGTTCAGCTCGCGGATCTGCTCGTCCGAGCACAGCCGCACGCTGACCGCGCAGAGGCGTTCGATCCCCTCGCAGCGGGCCGCCTGGTCCGCCGCGGTCTGCATCAGGGAGAGCATCGCCGGCTCCAGCGGCGCGTCAATCTGCCAGCATAGTTTCATGCGCCCGTCTCCCCATTCTCCGGCTCCCGGTTCTCGCCGATGGGCTCAAACAGGGTCCGCCGGCTGCACTCCTGCACCGGCGTGAACAGCTCGCGCTTTCCGAACTCGTCCTGGATTCCCGGTGCCGGCTCGGGTTTCGGCTCGGTTTTGGGTTCAGGTTTCGGTTCCGGCTGCGGTTCCTGTTTCGGCTCGGGCTTTGATTCAGGCTTTGGCTCGGGCTTTGATTCGGGCTTCGGCTCGGGTCCGGGCTCCGTCTTGGCTTCCCGAACCGGCTCGGGCTTGGCCTCCTGCCGCTGATCGGTCATGAAGGCGCCGCGCTTGGGCACATCCGTCTGCGGATACTCGATCCGCTCGTGGAAGACGCCGTTGAGCACCCGGCAGAAGGCCTCGCAGATGCCCTCGATGTCCTTCAGGCTCAGCGGGCACTCGCTCAGCTGGCCGTCGTCCAGCTTGCCGCGCACCAGGCGCTCGATGTTCTCCTGGATCGAGGCCGGGGTGTGCGAGGACATGGAGCGGATCGCCGCCTCCACGGTGTCGGCGAGCATGACGATCGCGGCCTCCTTGCTCGCGGGCC
Organism: Clostridia bacterium; assembly: GCA_017508975.1. Taxonomy (GTDB): domain Bacteria; phylum Bacillota; class Clostridia; order Christensenellales; family Aristaeellaceae; genus RUG11272. Next base: position 81,617 of record JAFWQU010000015.1, read on the forward strand.
GGGGGCCGGCGTAGCGGAAGTCCGCGATGTCCACCGCCTCCTCGCCGGCGAGCTGCTTGGCCTTGTGATAGAAATACAGGGTCGGTGTGTCCCCGTGGTGCTGCAGGATGATTTCCTGGATCTCCTGGGGCAGCCGGTAATTGCGCGCCAGCTGGACGCCGTCCTTCGGGTGCGCGGTGATGATCGCCGCAGCCGCGTAGGGATCCTGGCGGTCCAGGGGATTCTCCCCCATCTGGTTTTCCTTGAAGTACAGCGGGCGCGTGAGTTTCCCCACGTCGTGGAAATAGGCGCCCGTGCGGGTCAGGATCGGGTCGGCGCCAACCGCGTCCGCCGCGGCCTCCGCCAGGTTCGCCACCACCATCGCGTGGTGGTAGGTGCCGGGAGCTTCCATCAGCAGACGCTGCAGCAGCGGATGGTTCGAGTTCGCCAGCTCCAGCAGCTTGCTGGGCGTGGCCAGGCAGAAGATGCCCTCAAAAATCGGCTGCGTGCTCAGCGCGATCAGGCCCGAGAGCAGGCCGCCCGCCAGGCACCACACCGCGTCCGTCATCATGCCGGTCAGGGACAGCGAGGTCACCAGGGAGACGCCCAGCAGCACCAGGCACTGGATCAGGCCGATCATCAGGCCGCTGAGAATGGTGCGCACGCGCTGGGGACGCCGGCTCAGGTAATAGGCCGCGAAGGTGCCGCCCAGCAGCACCATGATCTGCACCACCAGGATCTCGCCCTGGGTGGTGGCGCTGTCGCCCGTGGTCAGCGCGGTCATGAGCACGGTCATGCTCACGGTCACGCTCACGCCCGCGCGCCAGCCGAGCAGCACCGTGGCCAGCACCGCCGCCAGCGCCATCGGCGCCGCATAGACCCAGGCCAGCTTGACCGCCAGCACACACAGACCCGTCGAGATCACCAGCACGGAGATCAGGGCCGCCGTCTTGCGCGGATTGCGCAGGATCTCCGGCGCGAGCATGTGCAGGAGGAGCGCCAGCACGCAGATCGCCAGCACCGTCAGGAGCGCCACGCCGTAATAGATCGCAAAATCATACTGGTCGTCCTGCAGAAGGCCGAGGGAGCGCGCCATCTCGTACTGGTTGCGCTGCACGATCTCGCCCTCGCGGATGATGTTCTGGCCCTGCAGGTAGACGATGGGCTCTACCGCGTCCTCGGCCGCCTCCCGGAGCACCGCGGTCTCCGCCTCGTTCACCACCAGGTTCGGCACCAGCGCCGTGTTGAGCACCGGGCGCAGAAGCGTGTCCGTCAGGGTGCGGTCCACGCTGTAGCCTACCCGCTGGCGGACGACGGTATAGACCTCACCGATCTTGTCCGAGCGGACACCGGAGTTCATCACGTACTCCACCGCGCTGGTCACCGCGCTGATCACGGACTCGAAGTCCGCCTCCTCCGCGCGCATCACCGTTGTGAGCTGCGCCGGGGTCAGATACGCGTCCTCACTCAGTCCCGCGGCATAGACCAGCTCCTCCTCGGTGAACTGATGCGTGCGCCACTGCGAATCGGCCTCCTCGCCGCGCAGGGCAGCCCCATAGGCGCGCACCTGCCGCAGCTCGCCGAAGATCGTCTGCAGATTCTGCAGCGTCGAGGAGGTGCCGGTGGGATCAAAGTCATACCGGGTCTCCGCCTCGGCCGCCGCCATCTGCCGGGCCGCCTCGGTCGCGATCTCGTCCACCACGTCCTTGGTCGCCACGATCGTCTGGCGGGAGATGGCGCCCACCACCAGCTGATAGCGCTCCGGGGCGCACGCCACCCCCAGAAGGGTAATCAGCAGGAGCGTGCCGAGCAGTACCAGGCCGCAGCAGCGCGAGCCGGGCGTGTGAAGCCACTCCCGGAATCTTCGCCAGACGCTCTTTTTTTCCTCTGACTCCTGATTCACCTTGTCGTCTCCCCTTTTCCAGCGCTCCGCTGTCTGCCGTAGGCGTCATAGGCTTCCACAATCCGCTGGACCAGCTCATGGCGCACCACGTCCTGCGCGGTCAGATTCACCATCCCGATCTCCGGGATGTCTTTGAGCACCCGGACAGCCTCCACCAGCCCGGATTCCTTTCCGGCCGGCAGGTCTGTCTGGGTGATGTCACCGGTCACCACCGCCCGGGAGCCGAACCCGATGCGGGTCAGGAACATCTTCATCTGCTCGGAGGTGGTGTTCTGCGCCTCGTCCAGGATGATGAAGGAGTCCGAGAGCGTGCGTCCCCGCATGTAGGCCAGCGGAGCCACCTCGACCGTCCCGCGCTCCATCAGCTTCTGGTAGGCGTCGACACCCATCATGTCATACAGGGCGTCGTAGAGCGGCCGTAGGTAGGGATCCACCTTCTGCGTCAGGTCGCCGGGCAGGAAGCCCAGGCGCTCCCCCGCCTCCACCGCCGGACGCGTGAGCACGATCCGCTCGATCTCCTTGTTTTTCAGCGCGACCACCGCCAGGGCCATGGCGAGATAGGTTTTGCCGGTGCCGGCGGGGCCCACCGCAAAGGTCAGCACATGATTGCGGATCGCCTGCACATAGGCCTGCTGGCCCAGGGTTTTGCAGCGGATCTGCTTGCCGCGGTAGGTGGTGGCCACCACCTGCTGCAGCGCGTCGTCCAGCTGGTCCGCACGGCCTTCCCGCGCCAGCGCCACCGCGTAGCGGATCTTCATGCGGTCCACGGGCTCCCCGCGCCGGATGGAGCGGCTCAGCTGCCCGATCACGTCCTCGGCCAGCCGCAGCCCCTCCTCCCCGCCGGTCAGCACGAGCCGGTTGTCCCGCAGGGAGAGCTTTACGCCGCACTCCTCCTCCAGCACCGCCGCGTGCTGATCGTTCATGCCGAAGAGAGAAACCGCCAGTTCCTCCGGCTCCAATGGCAAGCTCAATGTCCTGTTTTCGGACAATGCAATATCCTCCTCTGGGTTTGTTTCTAATCTCAAGGAAAAGCTGCAAATCAAGCAACAGCATGCATCCGAAGGTCCAGGGCGATCGGAAAGCCCTGGTCGCGGCCCGCAGGCCGCGAAATCTCACTGCTGACAATAAGCATTGAAGCTGAGATTAGTATCAGATGGCAAATGGGCATACCATCCCATGCATATCATAGCATGATTCAACAAAATGTCAATCACGGCGCCGGCGCTTGTCAAGTCCGGGAAAATGGGGTATAATCAAAAGAGCAAACAACAGAAAGGGAGGCTCACCCACCATGGCCATCCAGCTGATCTCCTATCCGAACCTGCAGGGTTCTCTGCCGCTGCGCGTCGCGCGCGGCCATTTCGCCACCAGCCACAGCCATATCAACTACTATATCGACCTGACCATGACCAAGCACCGGCTCTCCGAGGCCCGGGAGGCGGCGATCCTGCTCTGCGCCAAATACCAGATGTCCACGATCATCGACACGATCCTCTGCCTGGACGGCACCGAGGTCATCGGCGCCTGCATGGCCAGCGAGCTCTCCCGCGCAGGCTACGCCAACATGAACGCACACCGCACCATCTACGTGGTCACCCCGGAGCACACCTCCGGCAGCCAGCTGATCTTCCGGGACAACACCGCCCCCATGATCGTGGGCAAGCACGTTTTGATTCTCGCGGCCTCCGTCACCACGGGCTACACCGGGCAGGCCGCGGTCGAGGCCGTCCGCTACTACAGCGGCATCCCGGTCGGCATCAGCGCGATCTTCTCCTGCGTGGACACCTGCGAGGGCTTCCCGGTCACCAGCATCTACACCATGAAGCACGACCTGGACGACTATATCAGCTGCCCCTCCCGCGACTGCCCGCTCTGCAAGGCCGGCGTCAAGCTGGACGGCATGGTCAACAGCCACGGCATCTCCAGTTTCGGCCCGTCGAGATGATTTTTCTGCCAGATTCTGCAAGTTTTGTGCAACTTCACAAAAATTTCACAATATAATGTTCGGATTTTCTCTTCCATCCAAAGCCAAAATCCGTTATAATCTTTTCACGAACGTTGAACGGTGAAGGAGAGCATGGGCGTGTCCAAAGAGAGAATCGGAATTCTGGGCGGGACTTTTCATCCGATCCACCAGGGCCATCTGGGCATGGCCCTCGCCGCCATGGATACCGCGTCTCTGGACCGCGTGCTGATGCTCCCGGACAGCGTGCCCCCGCACAAGACGAATATCGCCCCCGCCGAGGACCGCTGGCGCATGCTCGTGGCCGCCACGGCCGGGATCAAGGGACTGGAGCCCTGCCGGCTGGAATTGGACCGGGAGGGCACAACCTATACCTACGATACGCTGGTTCATCTGCACGAGGCCTTTCCGAAGGCCGATTTATACTATATCATCGGGGCGGACACCCTGATGCAGCTGCACAGCTGGCACCGCTCCGAGGAGGTGCTGGGTCTGTGCACCTTCCTGGTCTGTCCGCGCGCCTGCGAGACCCCGGCCGCGGAGATGGGCGCCGAGCGCAAACGGCTGACCGCGCTGGGCGGGCGCTTTCTCTCCGTGAACATGGATCCCATCAACGTCTCCTCCACGGAGCTCCGGAGCGCGCTGGCAGAGGACCGGCCGACGCCGCTTCTGCCCGTCACCGTGCGGGAGTACTGCTCCCTGCTGGGGCTGTGCGGCGCGCAGACCCGCATTCCGGAGGCCGCCGCCTGGATGCCGCGGCTGTTTGCGGATCTGAACGCCAGGCGCTACGCCCACACGCTGGGGGTCGCGCACAGCGCCCGGGCGCTGGCCCGGAACCACGGCGTGGATCAGCGCAAGGCCGAGATCGCCGCACTCCTGCACGACTGCGCCAAATGTCTCCCTCTCAAGGAGATGCAGCGCATCGCCACGGAAAACCAGCTCACCCGGGATTCCTCCGTCCTGTCCAGCGGCGCTCTGCTGCACGCGGTGGCCGGCGCCTGGATGGCGGAACACGTCTACGGCGTCAGCGACCCGGAGATCCTGCACGCCATCGCGGTCCACACCACCGGCGCGCCCGGCATGAGCAAGCTGGACATGGTCGTCTGCCTGGCGGACAAGATCGAGCCCGGCCGCGAGACCTATCCCCTGCTGGCCAAGGTCCGCATGATGGCGCCCCTCTCGCTGGAGCGCGCGCTGACCGCCACCCTGGAGGGCACGGTCAGCTATGTGGAGAAGGGCGGCAAGGCGCTCCACCCGGAGACCCTGCAGACGCTCGAGTGGCTCCGGAAAAAAACCGAATCAAACGGCGGAGGTGCATCCGCCGCGGAATCCTTCACAAAATAAAAGGAGGTACTGCCATGGAGAACAACGTGCTGGTCCAGAAGATGGCGAAGATTCTCTGGGACCGGAAGGCTTCCGACATCCTGGTGCTGGATGTCCGCGGGCTGACGGTCCTGTGTGATTACATGGTCATCGCGTCCGGCCGCAACGCCAACCAGGTCAAGGCGCTGGCCGACGATGTGGACGAGCTCATGGCCGAGGAGGGCGCCGTGCTGCGCCGCTCGGAGGGAACGCAGGAAGGGCGCTGGGTCGTGCTGGACTACGCCACCATCCTGGTGCACATTTTCCATCAGGAGGAGCGCGCCTACTACAATCTGGAGCGCCTGTGGGACGACGGCACCAACCATGTGGAGCTGGAATTCGATACCCAGCAGGAATAAACCGGCGCGCTCTTTTGCAAAAGCCCATCCAAAGCGGATGGGCTTTTTGACTGGGTTGAAAAAGCGCCGCGGCAGTCCGCAGCGCTTTGATACTGGTTTCCGTCTCATTTGCTGATTGTCAACAGTGAGATTTCGCGGCCTGCGGGCCGCGACCAGGGCTTTCCGATCGCCCTGGACCTTCGGTTGCATGCTGTTGCTGAATTTGTAATTCTTACTTGAGATTTGGTATCAGTCTCATTTTCTGATTGTCAACAGCAGGATTTCGCGGCCTGCGGGCCGCGACCAGGGCTTTCCGATCGCCCTGGACCTTCGGTTGCATGCTGTTGCTGAATCTGTTGTTTCTGCTTGAGATTGCAGTGATAATCCCATCTATTCTCCCTGGCCGCGCAGTTCCATCACCCGGTCCAGGATGCGCTCCGCGACCTCGGCTTTGCTCAGCAGAGGCAGCTGGTCGGAGCGGTCGCGGGTGATCAGCGTGACGATATTGGTGTCCACGCCGAATCCCGCGCCGGGCTGGGTCACGTCGTTGGCGACGATCAGGTCCAGGTTCTTCCGGTCGAGCTTCTTCGCCGCGTTCTCCGCCAGCGCCTGGGTCTCCGCCGCGAAGCCCACCAGCGTCTGGCCCGGCTGCTTGAGACGTCCGACCGCCGCCGCGACGTCCGGATTCTCCACCAGCGTCAGGGTCAGCGGTGCGCCCTCCTGCTTCTTGAGCTTCTGCGGATACTCCGTCTCAAAGCGGTAGTCCGCCGGAGCCGCCGCCTGGATCACGATGTCCGCCTGCGGCGCGAGCTCGGTCATAGCCTCGTAGAGGTCCCGCGTGGCGTCCACCCGCCGGATCGGAATCCCCGCGGGCTCCGCCGCCGTGGTCATGCCGCAGATCAGCTGCACCTGCGCGCCGCGGGCGCGGGCCGCCTCCGCCAGGGCAAAGCCCATCTTGCCGGAGGACTCGTTGCCCAGGTAGCGCACCGGGTCCAGCCGCTCCCGGGTTCCGCCGGCGGTCACCAGCACCCGCAGGCCCGTCAGATCCCGTTTCTCCCGCAGCAGATCCTTGATCGCGGCGAAGATCGTCTCCGGCTCGCTCATGCGGCCGGGGCCCTCGTCCCCGCAGGCCAGGAAGCCGCCCTCGGGGCCCACGAAATGCACGCCGCGCGCGCGGAGCGTCTCCACGTTGCGCTGCGTCGCCTCCGCGGTCCACATGTTCGTGTTCATCGCGGGCGCGGCGAGCACCGGCGCGCGCGTGTCCAGCACGGTCGTGGAGAGCATGTCGTCCGCGATGCCGCAGGCCATCTTCGCCAGGATGTTGGCCGTGGCGGGCGCGATCACAAAAAGATCCGCGGCCTTCGCCAGGGCGATGTGCTCCACCTCCCAGGTCGATGGCCGCGCGAAAAGATCCGAGACCACCGGCTGGTTCGTCAGCGTCTCAAAGGTCAGCGGAGCGACAAAGCGGGTCGCGTGCTCGGTCATGATGACGTGCACCACCGCGCCCGCCTTCCGCAGCCGGGAGGCCAGGACACAGCTCTTGTACGCCGCGATGCCGCCGGTAACCCCCAGCACGATATGCTTGCCCTGCAGGCTCATGCTCCCGTGCTCTCCTCGTCCTCCAGCGGACGGTCATAGCTCACCAGCCCGCGGTCGATCTCCTCCACCGCCACGCGCAGGGGCTTGGTGGTCTGGTCGTCCGCGTCCATGATCAGCGGCTGCGCTCCGGCCACCAGCTGACGGCCGCGCTTGGCCGCCTCAACGACCAGGGTGTAGCGCGTATCCGCGTGGTCCAGCAGTTCCAGCACGTTCGGGTCAATAATCGACATAAGTATCTTCCTCCCTCACAGTCTCCTGTCAGTCCTCAATCTCCACCCGGCAGCGGATCGTCCGGAGCTTTTCGGCCTCCGCGATCGCCCGCAGGGAGACAGCCGTCTCTTTCGGCGGCCGGTCGTTGACCAGGATGTATTGATAGTGCTCCGCCTGCGCGATCTCGGACCGCGCCATGCTCAGGCGGCGCTCGATCTGCTCCCGCGTCTCGGTGCCGCGGTTCTCCAGCCGGGCGCGCAGCTCGCGGATCGACGGCGGCATGATGAACACGCTCACCAGCGGCAGCCCGGAGGCCATCACCTGGGCCGCGCCCTGCACGTCGATGTCCAGGAGCACGTTCTCCCCGCGCTCTATCCGCTCCAGCACCTCGCTGCGCAGCGTGCCGTAACGGTTCCCGAAGACCTCCGCGTGCTCCAGGAACGCGCCCTCCTCCACCTTCTTCAGGAAGCTCTCCTCGTCCATGAAGTGGTAGTGGACGCCGTCGATCTCGCCCACGCGCGGTTTGCGCGTCGTGGCGCTGACCGAAAAGCGGAAGCTCGGATCCTGCTCGAGCAGCAGATTCGCCAGGGTGCCCTTGCCCGCGCCGGAGGGGCCGGAGATCACCAGCAGCATGCCTTTTTGCGTTCTGATCATCGCGATTCCCTCACTCTACGTTCTGCACCTGCTCGCGCAGTTTTTCGATCTCGGCCTTGATCTCGACCACCAGCTGCGCGATCTCTGCGTCGTTCGCCTTGGAGCCGATCGTGTTGGCCTCGCGGTTCATCTCCTGTGTGAGGAAGTCCAGCTTCTTGCCGGTCTCCCCCTCGGCGTCCAGGAAGCGCCGGAACTGGTCGATGTGGGAGACAAGCCGGGACAGCTCCTCGTCCAGGGCGCAGCGGTCCGCGAAGATCGCCACTTCCTGGGCCAGCCGCTGCGGCTCCACGGGCTCCACAGGCAGTTTCTCCAGCCGCGCGCTCAGCCGCTCGCGGTAGTTTTCGACCACCTGCGGGGCGCGCTCCGCCACCTCGCCGCGCAGCGCCGCCACGCGGTCCAGATGTTCCGCGAGATCCGCGCGCAGCATCCGGCCCTCCGCGTCCCGCATCTGGGTCAGCTGCTCCAGCGCCAGACCGCAGGCCTGCCGGAAGAGGGCGGTGACCGCCTCCTCGTCCAGCTCCGCCTCCTCGCGCTGAATCACGCCCTCCAGCTGCATCAGCTCCGCCACGCGCAGGTTTTTCCCCGCGCCGAGGTCCCTGAGCTGCTCCGCGGCTTTGAGATAAGCGGCGGCCAGCGCTTCGTCGACGCGAACCACCTGGCTGCTGTCGCCGGCCGAGCGGACCGTGAGGTACACGTCCACATGTCCGCGCTTCAGGCGCTCCGCCAGCATCCGCCGCATCGGCTCCTCCAGGAAGCCCAGCGTTCTGGGAATCCGGCAGCCGATGTCGAGGAAGCGGTGGTTGACGCTCTTGAGCTCCACCGTAACCTCCCAGGTGCCGTCCGCCGCCGTGCCTTTGCCGCAGCCTGTCATGCTCCGCATCCGCTCACCTCCGTGTTCAGCAAAATATTATACCATGCCGCGCAGATCGTGGCAAGGGTGTTTTTGTCCTGAGGTTTTTGGATTCCGCGCCTGCGGGCGCTGCCAGGGCTTTCCGGTCGCCCTGGACCTTCGGGTTCACCTTTTGGGGGATGGTGGTGTTTCTGCTTTAAGTTACTCCGCTGCGCGCTCACGCTCGTGTCGGGCGATCTGATCGTTGAGCAGGTTGATGTCGCCGCAGCCCATGGTGATGGCCAGGTCGCCGGGCTTCAGGTGCTCCCGCAGCCATGCCTCGGTATCGTCGAAGCTCGGCGTCCACCAGGCGGTAAGGCCGTGCGCCCGCATGCCGTCCACCAGCATGCCGCTGTGGATGTCGCCGGGGTCCTTCTCGCGGGCGGCGCAGATGTCCGTCACCAGCGTCACGTCCGCCTCCTGCGTGCAGGTCAGGTAGTCGTTGAACAGCGTCTTGACCCGGCTGAAGGTGTGCGGCTGCATCACGGCGTAGAGCGTGCCCTTGCAGCGGCGCCGCGCGATGGAGACCGCGTTGCGCATCTCCGCGGGGTTGTGGCCGTAGTCGTGGAAGAGCTCCGCGCCGTTCAGCGTGCCGGTCAGCTCAAAGCGCCGGTGCGCGCCGGCAAAGGCGTTGACCGCCTCCGCCGCGGTCTCCAGGTCGCAGCCGGTCTCCCCCGCCGCGGCCAGCGCCGCCAGCGCGTTCTCCGCGTTGAAGCGCCCGGGCACCCGCAGGCTCACCCGCGGACCCGCCTCCGTCCCGTGCATCAGCCGGAAGGACACGCAGCCCGCGTCGTCCTCCGCCAGCTCCGCCGGATGCCAGTCGCAGTCCTCCGTCAGGCCGAAGGTCACCGTCCGGACCGGCAGCCGCTTCAGCTGGCGCACCACGCGCTCGTCCGTGCCCTTGCCGATGGCGATGCCGTCCGCCGGAAGCAGCCGCAGGAACTGCCCGAAGGTCTCCTCGATCTCGTCGATGTCCCGGTAGCAGTCCAGGTGGTCCGCGTCGATATTCAGCACCACGCTCACCCGCGGCCGCAGCTGCAGGAACGAGCGGTTGAACTCACAGGCCTCCGCCAGGAAGATCTCGCCGTGCCCGACGCGGGTTGAGCCGCCGATCGCGTCCAGCTGGCCGCCGATGTGGATGCCCGGGTCCTTCCCGCAGGCCATCAGGATTTGGGCCAGCATAGCCGTCGTGGTGGTCTTGCCGTGGGCGCCGCACACCGCGATGCCGGTTCTGCGCTGGGCCATCAGCTGTCCGAGCAGCCAGGCGCGCTCCGCCGAGGGGATGCCCAGCCGTTCCGCCTCCCGGCGCTCCGGATTGTCCGCGGGGATCGCCGCCGTGTAGACTACCAGGTCCGCGCCGTGCACGTTCTCCGCCCGGTGGCCCACCATGACCTCCACGCCGGCGGCCCGCACGCCGTCGAGCAGATAGCCGCCGTCCCGGTCTGAGCCGGTGACCGTGCAGCCCTCCTCAACCAGCATCTTCGACAGACCGCTCATGCTCGATCCGCCGACGCCGATCATATGGACCCGCTTTCCCAGATAGTCCTGCAGCCGAAGTGTCTCTGTCATTCAGGGTCTCCTCCATCTATCACCGGGCGCGCCAGCGGTGGCGGTTCGAGTTCAGCAGCGCGCGCATGGCGGGCGTATCCTCCAGGGCGCGTCCGCAGCCCATCACCACGCTGGTCTGCGGATCATCCGCCACCGCGCAGGGGATCTTCAGCGTCGCGTAGACCGCGTCCGCCAGCCCGGCGAGCGCCGCGCCGCCGCCGGTCAGCACAATGCCCTCGTCAAAGATATCCGCCGCCAGCTGCGGGGGCGTCCGCTCCAGTACCGCCTGGATCGACTCGATCAGGTCGCCCACGGGCTCCTTGAGCGCCTCGTAGATCTCCTGCGCCGTGACCTTCTGCGTCCGGGGAAGGCCCGAGACGAGGTTGCGCCCCGTCACCTCCATGGTCTCCTCCACCGCCGGCTCCGTAGCGCTGCCGAGGTTGATCTTGAGGTCCTCCGCGGTCCGCTCGCCGATCAGCAGGTTGTGCTTTTTGCGCAGATAGCGGATGATCGCGTCGTCAAGGTAGTCGCCGCCGATCGGGATCGTGGTGCCCACCGATACCTCGTTCATGGACAGCACCGCGATGTCCGTCTGGCCCGCGGCGATATCGATGATCATGCTGCCGTAGGCCTCGTCGAAACGCATGCCCACGCCCAGCGCCGCCGCGATCGGCCGCTCCAGGATCTGCGTGCGCCGCATGCCCGCGTCGAACATGATGCCGATGATCGAGCGCTTCTCGATCTCGTTCACGCCCGAGGGCACGGAGATGACCGCCTTGGGCCGCGCCAGCAGCCGCCGGCCGACCGCGCGCGTCACCAGCTCCGTCAGCAGCGTCTTCACCAGCTCATAGTCGACGATGGAGCCCTGGCGCAGCGGCCGGATCGCCTGAATATTGCCCGGCGTGCGCCCGATCAGCCGCCACGCGTCGCCGCCGACGCCCAGCACCCGGTCCATATCCCTGTCCACCGCCACCACCGCGGGCTCCCGCAGAATGATGCCGCGGCCCCGCATGTAGATCAGCACGTTGGAGGTGCCCAGGTCCACGCCGATGTCCTGTATCTGTGCCATGCTATCCCCCTGTTCCTGATTCGGAATCCGCCTTTCATTGTGCCACGTTTTCCATCCCGCCGTCAAGCCTTTTTTATTTTCCGGCGCGCTCTTCCCAAACGGCACCGGATACGCTACAATAGCAGCAGCATCAAAGACGGTTTTCCCGGAGGAGGCGGCTGCGGAATGAAACGGTTCCTGTGCTGGCTGATCAGCCTCGCGCTGCTCGGCGCTTGTCTCACCCTGCCCGCGGGCGCGAACGGCGCGATCCCGACGGTGCGGGTTTTGCTGAGCAACCTCGCGCTCCGGGACCGGGCGGATCTCCGCTTCACCGGGCCCTACGCGGCGGTCTGCGACGGTACCGAGGCGGCGCTGAGAGACGGCGCCGTGCTGACCGTTCAGATCCGCGGAAACGAGCTTTACCTGTTTTCGGGAGGCGTCACGCTGCGGGCCGGCAAGCGCGTAATCCTGCGCAGCTACGCGGAGACGGGCAGAACCGGCGGCATCCGCTTCACGGAGAACGGCAATCTCTTCCCCGGCGACCTCACCCTCACCGTCGCGGACGGTTTCCTGCGGCCGGTGCTGACGCTGTCCGTGGAGGACTATCTGCTGGGTGTGCTCCCCTATGAAATGAACGACAGTTTCCCGCTGGAGGCGCTCAAAGCCCAGGCCATCTGCGCCCGGACCTACGCGCTGAGCCACCGGGACCAGAGCCGCGCCTGGGACGTGGTGGACAACACCAACGACCAGGTTTTCCGCGGCGTGAGCAGCGCCGACGGCCGCTGCGCGCAGGCGGTGCGCGAGACCGTCGGCGTGGTCGGCATGTACAAGGGCAAGCTCGCCACCTGCTACTACGCGGCCTCCAACGGCGGCCATACCGAGCTGCCCGAGAAGGTCTGGAGCGGCTCCCCGGTTCTGGGCTACTACAAGGCCGGCGACGACCCCTATGACCTGGAGAACCCGGAGAGCGTGGTCCGCCGCGCCAGGCTGAAAATGGACGGTACCGAGTTCCCGGAGGCTTTCGTCCGGCTTGTCTGGCAGGCGCTCCAGCCCACCATGGCGAGCCTCGGCTACGACGTCAGTTCCCCGGACACGCTGCGGATCGACGCGCTGAGCAATCTGCAGACCGGCACCGCGCTGGACAGCGCCACCGGCGTGAAGCGCGACGTGCTGCAGTTCAACCTCCGCTGGTCCGGGCGGATGTGGATCACGCCCTCCTCCGGGCAGACGGCGGGCGCCGACGAGGAGATCTCCCTCTTCGCCACCCCCGCGGCGGCGACCCCGGCGCCTGTGCTGAGCGGCTTCCACCCCGCCCCCGGCGAGACGCAGATCACCCTGCCCCTCTACGACGACGCGCTGAACGCGCTGAACATCGCCATCAACAGCACGAACCGGGAACAGCTCACGATCCGGGAGGAGAACGGCACCTATATCCTCGAATCCCGCCGCTTTGGCCACGGCGTCGGCATGAGCCAGCGCGGCGCCCAGTGGATGGCCGCCCACTACGGCTGGAGCTTCACGAAGATTCTTTCCTATTATTACCCGGGGATGCAGCTGATGGTGGGCGGAAACGTCCCGGCGGCGCGTCCCACGCCGCCTGCGGCGCTCTTCGCCACCCCCGGTCCGGCCGCCTCGCCCACGCCCCGGCCGACGCTGATGCCCGTCACCGCCGCGCTGCCGGCGGGCGCCTACCTGGCCTCCGTGGAGGGGATCGACGACGACTCGACGCTCAACCTCCGCGCGGAGCCCAACGGCGCCGCGGAGATCCTGATGCGGCTGTACAAGCACCAGCAGCTGCAGGTATTGGAGGTCATGGAGGACCCCGCCTGGGTCCATGTCCGCACGGACTCCGCGGAGGGGTACGTCATGGTCTCCTTCCTGCAGAAGGTCTCGCCCTGAGTCACTCCACCAGCGCCAGCAGCTCCTCACGGCTCAGGCTGGCCAGGGAGGTCTGTTCGCCGCTGAGCACGCTCTCGGCCAGGTCGCGCTTGGACTCCTGCAGCTGCACAATCCGGTCCTCGATGGTGTTGCGGGCGATCAGCCGGTAGACCGAGACCGGCTTGTCCTGCCCGATGCGGTAGGCGCGGTCGGTCGCCTGGTTCTGCGCCGCCAGGTTCCACCAGGGGTCGTAATGGATCACGATGTCTGCCCCCGTCAGGTTGAGGCCCGTGCCGCCGGCCTTGAGGGAGATCAGGAACACCGGCGTGTCGTTGGTGTTGAAGCGCTGCGTCATCTGCAGCCGCTCTTCCTTGGGCGTGGCACCGGTCAGCACCATGAAGTCGATGCCCTGCGCGGTCAGGTCCTTCGCGAGCAGGTCCAGCATCGTGGTAAACTGCGAGAAAACCAAGACCTTATGGCCTCCGTCCACGGCGGTCTGAAGCAATTCCATCAGCGCGTCGCGCTTGGCGGAGGGGCCGTCGTAGTCCTCCAGCATCAGCCCCGGATCGCAGCAGATCTGCCGCAGCCGGGTCAGCTCCGCCAGGATCGCCATGCGCTTTTTGTCAAAGCTCTCATTGCCGCTGTTCAGCAGATTCTGCAGATGCACGACCTGCGCGTCGTAGAGCTCCCGCTGGCGCCCCGTGAGATCCACCGGATAGACCTCCTCGGTCTTCTCGGGCAGTTCGCGGAGCACGTCGCGCTTGAGCCTGCGCAGCACAAAGGGGCTGATCATCCGGCGCAGGCGCTCGGAGGCCTCCTTGTCCTGCTGCTTGACGATCGGCGTCTCCAGTTCCCGGGAGAAGGTCTCGTAGGGGTAGAGGAAACCGGGCATCAGGAAGTCGAAGATCGACCACAGCTCGCTCAGGCGGTTCTCCACCGGGGTGCCCGTCAGCGCGAAGCGGTAGTCCGCCTTGAGGCTCTTGACCGCCTTGGCGGTGGCCGTGGCGTGATTCTTGATGTTCTGCGCTTCGTCCAGCGCCACGATGTGGAACGGATGCTCCGAGGCCTCGGCGAAGTCCCGCCGGAGCAGATCGTAGGAGGTAATCAGCAGGTCGTAGGCCATCGCGCGCTCGAGGATCGGCCGCCGCTCCGCCTGGGAGCCGGCGATCACCGCGGTGCGCAGATCCGGCGTGAACCGCGCCGCCTCCGCCTGCCAGTTGTACATCAGCGACGAGGGGCAGACGATCAGGGAGGGCTTGAGGATCCCCTTCTCCTTGTCCCGGAGGATCAGGCTGAGGAGCTGGAGCGTCTTGCCCAGACCCATGTCGTCCGCCAGGATGCCGCCGAAATGGTGCTGCTCCAGGGTCGAGAGCCAACGGAAGCCCTGCTCCTGGTAGGGGCGCAGAACGCCCTGCAGGCGCTCCGGCGGGTCCTCGTCCGCCTCCTGCACGGTCTTGAAGGAGCGTACCAGGGACTTGAAAGCCCGGTCGCGGTTGCCCGCGATCTGGTCGTGCTCCTCCATCAGCTTGTCCAGATACAGCGCCCGGTAGGCCGGCATGTGCAGGTGCCCGGAGATGAACTCCCGGATCGGCACATGCGCCGCCTGGAACAGCATATCCAGCTCCTGCACCTGGTCGCCGCTCAGGTCCACCAGATCGCCGCCGCGCAGCCGGTGGTATTTTTTCTTGGCCGCGTAGGCCGCCAGGATCTCCGAGAGCTCCTCGCGGGTCAGGTCGTCGGAGAGGATCTCCAGATTCATTACGTCGCTCTCCAGCGACACGCCCACCTTCCACTTCCACTTGCGGCGGATGTGCAGCGAGGAGAAGCGGTCGGTCGCCAGCACCGTGCCGATCCGGCTGAGCGCGTCCACGCCCTCGCTCAGGAGGCGGTAGACCGCGTGTTCGTCCGGCGGGCAGTGCAGAAGCGGCGTCCCGTTGCGCGCAGGCTCCTCGACGGGGAAATACTCCCGGAGCACGCCCAGCGCGCGGACCTCCGCCTTCTCGTCGAAGAAGGCGCCGTCCGGGTCCTGCAGCAGGAAGCGGGACTCCTGCTGATAGGTCACCACCGCCTCGCAGAAGATGTCGTCCTCCAGCTTGTCCAGGCGGAAGGTGAACACCGCCTGCGGGGGCACGAAGCGCTCGATCAGCTCCGGCTCGCGCACCTCCGTGGTCAGGGATTCCTGCATGGCCGGCAGGATCTCCCTATAGAACATGGGCAGGCTGTCCCGGCCGATGGTGAGCTCAAAGACCCCGTCCTCGTCCGCCAGTTCCGCCAGCGGCCGCAGCGCGAGGCTCCGCTCGGGGCTCAGGCGCAGGAGGCTCTTCTCCGTGAGGCAGTAGAGCCGGTCCATGCCGCGGTGCATGCCCTCGGGGAACTGTCCGGACACCCGCACGCCCAGAAAATCGCCCTGGTTCTGGATCGGCTCAACGCTGGCGGGCACCTGGACGTCCCCGTCCTCCAGGGTGACGGAGGCGCTGTCCATCCCCTGCGCCGGGATCGTGTGGCCGCCCATGAGCGCAAAGAATTCATCCATCAGCGGCGCGTTCAGCACGATCGTATCCGGGGACTGGAATCCGCCGAAACTCGCCGCGGTCTCGGGGAAGCCGGATCCGGACCGGATCACGCGCCAGGCCCAGTCCGCCAGGGGCTGGGATTGCGCGTCAAAGCAGGAGGCCGCGAAGTCCAGCCGGTTGTTCACGCCCAGCATCCATTCGCCCCGATCCCGCTCCGCCTCCAGGAAGAGCTTCAGGTTCCGGATCACATAGAGCTTCTCCCGCCCGGCGCGGAAGGTGAGCGTGATCGCGTCCGGCGTGTTCCGGAGGCGCGGCTCGAAGCGGACCTCCGGCTTGCGCTCCGCAGGCGCGCGCAGGCTCAGCAGCGTTCCGCGGACGCTCCGCAGGAAGCGGGTGCCGTTCTCGTCCGTCGCGCTGCCCAGACGCTCCGTCCGGGTCCGCTCCTGCAGCCGGTACAGGAGCGCCAGCACATGCTCGCAGCAGCCCTGACGGCCGAACCGCAGCTGGTTCTTGGCATAGCAGTCCCTGCCGCACTCGCAGGCGACCTCCGCGAGCGACGTGTGGCTCAGGAGGAGGCTCAGCCGTCTCCCCTCGCACGAGCCGAGCACCCGCAGGAGCGTGCTCTCCCAGCCCTCCCGGCCCGGGAAAATCTCGGCGTTTTCCAGCCGGACCCGTCCGCTCTCCGCCAGGGCGCGGGCCTGCTGCTCGGTCTCGGCCGTCACATAGAGGTTTTCGCAGATGCTGCCCAGGCGGAAAAACGGCGCCTCCGTGCGGAAGTCCGTGTCATAGGGCGGATCGGCCTCGCGCGGGAACGGCCGGACCGTCACGGTGTTCGGCACGGAGGCCCGCGTTTCGGTGGGCTTCCCGCTGTTCTTGCCAAACATGGCGCACACCTCGCAGATGGCCGCCGCGATATGCTTGCAGAGGTTCCCCTGCGCTGCGGCCAGACAGGTGCATCCCGCCGCAATCAGCCGCTCCCCCGAGAACTCCAGCTTGACCGAGTAGGTCATGGTTCCCTGGACCGTGGCCATATAGCTCTCGTGCTCGCTTCTCGGTATACGGGCGACGGTCTTGACGCGCTTCTGCCGCCAGTAGGAGACGCCGCGCTGCCAGACTGCCCTGGTAAAATAACGGGAATAATCCATCTTTCACAGCTCCTTCCCGGAAAGACGAAGCGGAAAAGTGTCGGGATGCGCCGCGTGCAGGGCGTGGAAGAGATTCTCCTCCGCCTGCGGATTCATCGCCCTGAGGGTTTCGAGCCGCGCCGCGGCGTCCGGGTTCTCCGGCACGGGCGGCGGGAAGCCGAAGGCCCGGCACCAGCGCGCCAGGTCCTGGCGCGCCACGCAGTAGAGCGGGCGGATCAGCCGTCGTCCGTCCGGCAGCGGCTCCCGGGGCGGAAAGCTCCGGATCCGGCCCTCCCCGGTCATGGCGTGGAGGAGCGCCTCCACCGCGTCCGTCCGGCAGCGGCTGTCCGTGACCACATTTCCCGCCGCGCCGTCCGCAAGGGGGATCCCCAGCCGCTCCGCGTCCGGGCGCGCCTCCGGCGAGGCGGTGAACAGGCAGGTGAACGGATATTCGGAGTGCCGGTGCAGCGCCTCCATGAGCAATGCCAGCACCAGCGACGCCGCGCCGCCGTCCAGGCGGACCTCGAGGGTCTCGCCCTCCCGCAGGAGGTCATAGCGCTTCATCGCGGCCACAAAAGGCTGCCACAGTTCCCCGCGGTAGCGCTTGATCAGCGCCCGCCGGGCCGCCTCCGGTTCACTCAGCTCCCGCACGGTTCTCCCCCACCCCGATATTCGGCATATAGATCGGTTGAATTCTGCCGGAAAACATGGTAAAATGCTCCGACGGTTCCCGCCCTCTGCATTCTACCGCCGCGGACAGACGGTGTCAAGAAACGGGCAGTTCAATCGCCGGAAGGAGTTCTGCTATGCAAGCGCGCACGCTGGGGGTCATCTCCCTGGGCTGCAATAAAAACCGGGTGGACAGCGAGCTGGCCCTCGGAGTGATGAAAGAACACGGCTGGACACCGACCTCGGATCCCGCCCAGGCGCAGGTGATCCTGGTGAACACCTGCGGCTTTATCGGCCCGGCGAAGGAGGAGTCCATCAACACGATTCTGGAGATGGCGGCCTATAAGGAAACCGGCCGCTGCGAGCTGCTGGCCGTGACCGGCTGCCTCGCGCAGCGCTACGCCGAGGACCTGCTCCGGGAGATCCCGGAGATCGACCTGCTCCTGGGCGTCAACCAGTACGATCACCTGCCCGAGGCGGTGGAGACCGCGCTGAGGGAGCGCGGTCGGCCGGTCCTGCAGGCGGATCCGGAGACCTTCTTCGAGCACGAGCGCGTCCTGACGACCCCCGCCTGGACCGCCTACATCCGCATCGGGGAGGGCTGCTCCAACCGCTGCACCTTCTGCGCGATCCCGCTGATCCGCGGCCCCTACCGTTCCCGGGACCGCGAGGCGATTCTCTCGGAGGTCCGCGGCTTCGCGCGGCAGGGCGTCCGGGAGCACATCCTGGTCGCCCAGGACACCACCCGCTGGGGCACCGACCACGGCGGGCACAGCCAGCTGCCCGGCCTGGTCCGCGACTGCGCCGCCATCGAGGGCGTCGACTGGCTGCGGGTGCTCTACTGCTATCCCGACGAGACGGACGAGCGGCTGCTGGACGCCATGGCGGAGCTGCCCAACGTCTGCCCCTATCTCGATCTGCCGGTGCAGCACATCTCCGATCCGATCCTCCGCCGGATGCGCCGCCGGGGCGACTCCGGGGATATCCGGCGCTGCCTGCGGCTGGCCCGGGAGCGCGGGCTGACCCTGCGCACCTCGCTGATCGTCGGCTTCCCCGGCGAGACGGAGGAGCAGTTCCGGGAGCTGATAGACTTTGTGGAGGAGGCGCAGTTCGACCGCATGGGCGCCTTCGCCTACTCCGCGGAGGAGGGCACCCCCGCCGCGCGGCTTCCCGACCAGATTCCCGAGGAGGTCAAGCAGGAGCGTCTCGACCGGCTGATGCGGCTGCAGGCCTCGATCTCCCGGAAGAAGAACCAGGCGCTCGTGGGCAGCACCCTGAAGGTATTGGTGACGGACGTCTCCGGCAGCCGCGCCCTGGGCCGCTCCGAGCGCGAGGCGCCGGAGAGCGACGGCGAGATCCGCTTCAGCTGCGGCCGCCCGGTCGCGCCGGGCAGTTTCGTCCCGGTGCGCATCACCCAGGCCGGCACCTACGATCTCTCCGGCGTGCTGGAGGAGGTGGCGCCGTGAACCTGCCCAACCGGCTCTCCGTCCTGCGCACCGCGCTGGTTCCCGTGATGGTGGGACTGTGCTATCTGCCGGGCCGCGCGGGTGGCTGGGCGCCCGGCGCCGTGTTCGCCCTCGCGGCCTTCACGGATTTCCTGGACGGCCACATCGCGCGCAGCCGGAACCTGATCACCGACTTCGGCAAATTCATCGACCCCGTGGCGGACAAGCTGCTGGTGCTCTCCGCCTTCGTGATGCTGACCCGGGCCGGCCAGTTCCCCGCCTTCGCCGCCGTGGCGATCCTCGCCCGGGAACTGGCGGTGGACGGACTCCGGCTCGTGGCCGCGCAGCGCGGCACCGTGATCGCTGCCGGGCCGCTGGGCAAGGTCAAGACCGCCAGCCAGATGGTCCTGATCCTGATTCTGTTCTTCTCCGGCTGGAGCATCGAAAGCCATTGGAGCCTGATACTCGCCGCGGCCTGGGTGGTGGCCATCACCCTCTGGAGCGGCATCGACTATTTCCGCCGCGGACGCGGCCTGTTCCGGAACGCATAAGCAGGAGGCAGTCCATATGAAGCCAATCGGATTCGACAACGACCTGTACTACCAGACGCAGTCCGCGCACATCATGGAGCGCATCTCCCAGTTCGGAAAGCTCTATCTGGAATTCGGCGGCAAGCTTTTCGACGACTATCACGCCTCGCGCGTGCTCCCGGGCTTCAAGCCGGACTCCAAGATCACCATGCTCAAGAAGCTCCGCGACCAGACGGAGATCGTGATCGTGATCAACGCGGACGACATCGAGAAGAACAAGGTCCGCGGCGATATCGGCATCACCTACGACATGGACCTGCTGCGCCTGGTGGACGCCTTTGTCGCCAACGGGCTGTATGTCGGCTCGGTGGTGCTGACGCACTTCCACGGGCAGCCCTCCGCCGTCACCTATGAGAAGAAGCTCAAGACGCTGGGACTGCGCACCTACCGCCACTATCCGATCGAGGGCTATCCGTCCAATGTGCAGTTGATCGTCTCGGACGAGGGCTACGGCCGGAACGACTATATCGAGACCAGCCGCCCGCTGGTCGTCGTAACCGCCCCCGGCCCCGGCTCCGGCAAGATGGCCACCTGCCTGAGCCAGCTCTACCACGAGCAGAAGCGCGGCGTGAAGGCCGGGTACGCGAAGTTCGAGACCTTCCCGATCTGGAGCCTCCCCCTCAACCACCCGGTGAACCTCGCCTACGAGGCCGCGACCGCCGACCTGCAGGACGTGAACATGATCGACCCCTGGCACCTGGAAGCCTACGGAAAGACCGTCGTCAACTACAACCGCGACGTGGAGGTCTTCCCGGTGCTGCGCGCGATCTTCGAGCGCATCTTCGGGTCCAGTCCCTACAAGAGCCCGACCGACATGGGCGTCAACATGATCGGCAGCTGCATCACGGACGACGAGGCCTGCTGCGTGGCCGCCCGGCAGGAGATCATCCGCCGCTACTACGAGGCGCAGTGCGAGCGCCGCAAGGGCAACGCCGGGGACGCGCCGGTGCGCAAGATCGAGCTCCTGATGGAGAAGGCCGGCATCTCCGTGGCGGACCGCCCGGTGGTCGCCGCCGCGAACGTCCGCGCCGCCGAGACCGGCGGTCCCGCCGCGGCCATGCAGCTGCCCGACGGCACCGTGATCACCGGCAAGACCAGCTCCCTGCTGGGCGCCTCCTCCGCGCTGATCCTCGACGCGCTCAAGCACCTGGCCGGGATCGACGACTCGATCAAGCTGATCGCCCGCGAGGTCATCGAGCCGATCATGGAGCTGAAGGTCCGCTATCTGGGCAACCACAATCCCCTTCTGCACATCGACGAGATCCTGATCGCCCTGGCGCTGGCCGCCACCGAGAACGAGGCCGCCCGGGTCGCCTACGCCAAGCTGCCGGAGCTGGCCGGGCTGGAGGTTCACTCCTCCGTCATTCTCTCGCAGGTGGACGTGGGCGTCTTCCGCAAGCTGGGCGTGAACCTGACCTGCGAGCCCGCCTACCAGAGCAAAAAGCTCTACCACACCTGAAATTTGACACTGGCAACCCGTTGTGCTACACTGACCGGGGGGAACCCGATTCAATCACCGGAGGAGCTGTCCGCCCCATGAAAAAATGGATTGCAGCGGCGCTGATCAGCCTGGCGCTGCTTCTCGTCCTTCCCTTCGCCTGCGCCCAGGAGGCCGCCGAGATCACCGGCAAGTGCACCTTCAAGACCTCCGGGAGCAAGTTCAAATTTACCCAAATGACCGACGGGAAGTACACCACCTACTGGTACACCTACAAGGCGCACCACCCCTACCTGACCATCAGCGCGCCCGCCGGCTCCCCGATCTACAGCGTCTACTGCTGCTTCCGGGAGATCCCGGACGCCTATGAGGTCCAGGTGGCGAACGGTGAGGTCTGGAAGACGGTCGCCGTGGGCGATCCCACCTACGGGCACATTGTCTTCGACATCCCCGGCGGCGCGAGCGCGGTGCGGATTCTCGTCACCGGCGACGCGAAGCAGGTGCTGGGCTTCAACGAGATCAACATCTTCTCCAAGGGGGATCTGCCCGCCTGGGTCCAGCGCTGGGAGGCGCCGCTGACCGACGCGGAGATTCTGTTCTTCTCCACCCACCCGGACGACGAGCTGATCTTCTTCGGCGGCGGCATCCCCACCGCGGTGGACCAGGGGCGCCGGGTGGCCGTGGCCTACCTGACCTACTCCAACACCACGCGGCGCTCCGAGCTGCTCAACGGGCTCTGGGCGCTGGGCGTGCGGAACTACCCCTATATCGGAAACTTCCGCGACAGCTTCCAGAAGACGGTCGAGAGCCAGTATAAATCCCTCGGCGGCGCGGCGAAGGTGGACGAGTGGGTCGCCTCCGTCTTCCGCCGCGCGCATCCGCAGGTGGTGGTCACCCAGTCCACGGACGGCGAGTACGGCCACCGCATGCACCAGGTGCTGGTCGATTCCGTCCGCCGCGTCTACGACAGCGTGGCGCCCGACTGGCAGATCCAGAAGCTCTATCTCCACCTCTGGCCGGAGAACGCGTCCGTCTTCGACTGGAACGTTCCGCTCGCCTCCTTCGGCGGCAAGACCGGCCTGCAGCTCGCCGACGAGACGTACACCACCTATCACATCACCCAGCGCACCAGCGGCATGAGCGTCTCGGAGACCGGCCGGGAGTACGACAACACCCGCTTCGGGCTCTGCCGGACGGAGGTCGGGCCGGACGAGATCGGCGGCGACTTCTTCGAGCACCTGGACGGCGGCGCCTCTGAGGCTCCCGTCGAGGAAACGCCCGTTGAGGAGGCACCTGTCGCGGAGGCTGCTGTCGCGGAAACGCCTGTCCCGGAAGCCGCGTCCGTTTTCGTCCTGACACCCGAACCTGCGGCCGAACCCGAGTCCGCTCCCGTGCCCGCAGCCGAGCCTGCCGCGGAGACCGGCACATGGGTCGAGACCGATCCCGACCTGGCCGGGATTCTTCCGGCGCTGACCGGCAAGGGCTTTCTCCCGGAGGGCGAGTTCATCCATGCCGACGAGGAGGCCGGTCTGTACATCTACATCAACCGGACCCTGAAGATCGTCATCAAGCGCACCTACGAGGTGCCGGACGCACGGCATCCCTTCTACCGCTTCACCGCGGACATCTGGTGCGATGTGGAGCGGGGCGAGCTCCCCAGAACCATGTTCTCCGACCCGGCGGCTCCCCGCAGGAATCCCGCCTTCATCAGCGAGATCGCGTCGAATCAGCAGCTGGTCTTCGCCACCAGCACAGACTACTACAATTACCGGGCCGGGCAGAAGAAGTCCAGGCCCAAGTCCTACCATGTCGGCATCGAGGTCCGCAACGGCGAGATCTTCTGGGACGATCCGAATCCGAAGCCGCCGAGCATGCCAAACTACGAAACCCTGGCTTTCTACCGCGACGGCCATCTGGAGAGCCTGCTGAGTACCGAAAGGCCGGCGCAGGACTATATCGACGGCGGAGCCTACGACGTCTACTGTTTCGGGCCATGCCTGGTGCGGGACGGCAAGCTGACCGACTACGTCGCCACCGCCAACACCAGCTACAACCCCCGCTATGCTTTCGGGGTGGTGGAGCCCGGCCATTACGTGGCTATGCTGTGCGAGGGACGGGTGAAGCGGTCCAAGGGTGTCCAGATGGCCTATCTGGCACAGCTGCTGCTGGATCACGGATGTCAGTTGGCCGTCAATCTGGACGGCGGACAGACGGCGGTGTTCGCCTTCATGGGAAAGCAGCTGAATCAGGTGGTCAAGTCGGACCCCTACGGCCGGAAGCAGATCGAGTGTCTGGCCTTCGGCACGTCCGCACAGGTCGGCACCTACGAGTGGAAATAAACCGCGCGAAAGCGCAATCCTGATCAAGAGATCTCGCGGCAGGAGGTACCTATGTCGAACGAGGTTATGCTGATTCGCGGAGGCATCCCGCTGGAGGGAACCGTGCGCGTCAGCGGCGGAAAAAACACATCGGTGGCGGTCATGCCGGCTACCCTGCTCTCGGATGAGCCCTGCGTCATTGAGAATCTGCCGGACATCAGCGACGTCCACGCGATGGTGGACATCCTGAGCTCCCTGGGGGCGAAGGTCTCGTTCCGCGACGGCCGCATGGAGGTCGATCCCACGAGCGTCTCCTCCAGCCAGGTGGGCTATGAGCATGCCCGCAGGCTGCGCGGCTCCTACTATCTGATGGGCGTCCTCCTGGGGCGCTATCACGAGTTCGAGGTCGCCCAGCCCGGCGGCTGCGATATCGGTCTCCGGATGATCGACCAGC
The DNA here is from genome assembly GCA_017508975.1 of Clostridia bacterium. Classification (GTDB taxonomy): domain Bacteria; phylum Bacillota; class Clostridia; order Christensenellales; family Aristaeellaceae; genus RUG11272. Next base: position 105,539 of record JAFWQU010000015.1, read on the forward strand.
ATCTCAAGGGCTTCCGGGCCCTGGGCGCCTCGGTCGAGGAGCGCAACGGCATCGTGACCGCCAAGGCCACCCGGCTCACCGGCGCGAAGATCAACTTCGACCAGGTGACCGTCGGCGGCACCATCAACGTGATGCTCGCCGCCTGCCGCGCCGAGGGCAACTCGATCCTGCTGAACGCGGCCAAGGAGCCCCACGTCGTCGATGTCGCGAACTTCCTGAACAGCATGGGCGCCAGCATCAAGGGTGCCGGCACCGACACCATCCGCATCAGCGGCCGGCCGAACCTGCACGGCAGCAGCTACGCGGTGATCCCGGACCAGATCGAGACCGGCACCCTGATGATCGCAGCGGCCGCAACCCACGGCGACGTGGTGATCAGCAACTGCATTCCCACCCACATGGAGGCCCTGACCGCGAAGCTTCTTGAGATGGGCGTCCGCGTGGAGGAGCAGGGCGACGCGATCGAGGTCCGCGGCGCGGGCCCGCACCGCGGCGTGCGCGTCAAGACCCAGGTCTACCCGGGCTTCCCCACCGACCTGCAGCAGCCCATGAGCGCCCTGCTCACCACCGCCAGCGGCGACAGCGAGATCTATGAGACGATCTTCGAGAACCGCTTCCGGCATGTGGACGAGCTCAACCGTATGGGCGCCAACATCCGGGTCTCCGGCCGTCTGGCGCTGTTCACCGGTGTTCCGGAGCTGCTCAGCGCGCCCGTCACCGTGACGGACCTGCGCGCCGGCGCGGCCCTGCTGGTCGCGGGCCTCATGGCCAGCGGCGAGACAGAGATCCACGCGCCGGAGTACATCGACCGGGGCTATGAGCACATCGAGGACAAGCTCCGCGCGCTGCACGCGGATATCCGGCGCGAGCGTCTCGGCTGAGGAGGTGATCGCGTGACAGATCCCTTCGGGGTCCTGCAGCTGCGCCCGACCACGGATATCGAGGAGATCCGCCAGGCCTACCACCGCCTGGCGCGCCTCTGGCACCCGGATCAGTTCCACACGCAGGAGGAGCAGGAGGAGGCCACCCGCAAGATGGTGGCCCTCAACCAGGCGTACACCGAATGCCTCAAGCTGGCCTCGGAGCGCGGCGGAGCCCCCTACAAGGAGAATCTCACCTGCGAGGACGCGCTGGTGCTCGGCCAGCGGCTGCTCGCCCAGAACAATCCCCAGAGCGCGCTCCGGCAGCTTCTGCGCGCCGCGAGCCGCAACACCGAGTGGTATATCCTGCACGGAGACGCGCTCATGGCCATGGAACAGTACGAGTCCGCCGAGCAGTCCTACCGTGAGGCGATCAGGCTCGATCCCAGCCGCGTGGACTACCGCGCCAAAGCGCTGGACGCGGTCGTCGCCGCCCGCAAGGCGCGGACGCTGACCGGCAGGATCAAGCACCTGCTGCACAAAAAATAACGATGCCCGGTCTGCAGATTACGCTCAGCCGGGCTTTCGTGCTATCGGGAGGAGGGAGACCATGTCCGCGGAATTCTACCAGGTGCTTTCGCTGGCGATGCGCTACTGGTTTGCCCTCCTGGGCATCCTGATTGTGCTGCGCTCCTTCTACTGGCTGCACAAAGACCGCCGGGCGCGGCACCGCCGGCTGCGCAGGCTGCCGGACGCCGGACTCATCGGCGAGATGGTCGTGCTCTCCGACCTGGAGGGCATGCCCGCGCAGACCGCGCTGGCGGTCCCCTACGAGGGGATTCTCGGCTCCGTCCGCGGCTGCGACATTCCCCTGCCGGCGCCGGGCATCCAGGCCAGGCACCTGGATTTCTGGTACGACAGCCGCCAGGGTCTGATGATCCGTCCCCGCAAAAACCGCTACTGCACCGTGGACGGCGAGGAGGCCAGCTTCCGGCACCCCCTGGCGATGGGCCACGGCTCGATCCTGCAGCTGGGTCCCGCCGCGCTGCGGCTGCGGCTCTTCGCGGGGCTGGAGACGGAGTACCACGCGCGCTTCCAGGACGACGTCCTGCCGCCCACCGAGGCAATGCACTACGGGGTGCAGCCGGGAAAGGAGCCTGACCATGAGAGCTGAGAAACGCCGGGACCCCGGCCAGCGGCTCACGATGGTCGTGTGCCTGTTCTATTTCAGCGCTTTCCTGCTGCTTTTCCTGCGCGATTTCGTCTGGCAGGGGCTGGCGCTGGCTTTTGCGGTGCCCTTCACGATCTTTCTGAGCAACCGCCTGCTGCCGAAACTCTTCCCCGCCGACGGCCTGCTGCTGGCGCTGGCGCATTTTCTCTGCGCCCTGGGCATACTCGTGCTCTATGACACCAACCCGGCCTACGCCTACAGCCAGACGGTCTCCTACGGCGTCAGCGTGGCCGCCATGTTTTTCTGCGTCTGGGCGGTGCGCATCGTCCGCAGCCGTCGGATCCCGGTGTTTTTCCTGGCCGTGCTCTCCCTGGGGCTTCTGGCCGCGCCGCTGGTCTTTGGCCGGGAGATCTACGGCGCCAAGAACTGGATCTTTGTGGGCAGCGTGTCCGTCCAGCCCAGTGAGGTCGTCAAGCTCAGCCTGCTGGTGGTGCTGGCCTACTGCATGGCCCGCCGGCGCTTCTGGAGCTGGTTTCTCTTCGCCCTCGGCTGCCTGGGGCTGCTGATGCTGCAGAAGGACCTGGGGACCGCGCTGTTGTACTACTCCGTGGGGATGCTCATGTTCTTCGCCAGCGATGGCTCCGTCTGGATCCTCGCCGCCGGCACCCTCGGCGGCGCGGGCGCGGCGGTCATGGGCTTCCGGATGTTCGCGCACGTCAAGCGCCGCGTGGCCATCTGGCGCAACCCCTGGGCCAACTACGACGGCGCGGGCTACCAGCTGGTGCAGGGCCTGATGGCCATCGCCTCCGGGGACCTCTTCGGCGTTGGGCTTGGCCTGGGCTCGCCGCGCACGATCCCGGTCTACCACACGGACTTCATCTACGCGGTCATCTGTGAGCAGTTCGGCATGATCTTCGGGCTGTGCGTGCTGGCGATCTACGTCGCACTGGTCTGGCGCGGCGCCACGATCGCCATGGCCGCACGCCACAGCTTCCACGGCCTGCTCGCCCTGGGCGCGACGCTGATGCTCGGGCTGCAAACCTTTGTAATTATCGGCGGCGTGCTGAAGCTGATCCCGCTGACCGGCGTCACCCTGCCCTTCATCAGCTACGGCGGCTCCTCCCTGGTGTCCAGCATGTGCCTCATCGGGCTGATCCAGGGCGTGGCGAGCCTCAACGAGGACGATCTCATGGAGGACACCGAGATCGCCCTCGGCAGAGAGGAGATGAGCATGTGAAGCAGCAGCGGCTCCGCTACAAGCTGTTGGCGCTCTTCGTATTCTGTCTCTTCGCGCTGCTGGCCGTCTACGGCTGCTACAGCATCCTGACCTACGGCAACCGCTGGTTCGCCTCCAGCCGGAATCCGCGGGTGCGCGCCCAGAAGGAGCAGGTCGCCGCCGGGGATATTCTGGACCGGGACGGGCTGCTGCTCGCCACCACCGACGCCTCCGGCACCCGGCATTACGCGGAGGACGAGGCTGTCCGCCGCGCGATGGTCCACCTCCTCGGTGACAGCGAGGGCCAGGTCTCCAACGGCGTGGAGGCCTTCCAGACCAACTATCTCTACGGGTTCGACGATTCCCTGCTGGATCTGGCCGGAGGGCTCGTGAGCGGCAGCCCGCGGACCGGGAACACGGTCCGGCTGACCGTCTCCGCGCCGCTGTGCGCCGAGCTCGCGGCCGCCTTCGACGCGCACGCCGGCTCCGCCGGAAAGCGCGGCGCGGCGGTCGTGCTCAACTGGAAAACCGGCGCGGTGGAGGCGCTGACCAGCCGCCCGTCCTTCGACCCCGAGGCGATCACCGCCGCGATCAAGGGCGACCCGGGCCAGCCCTTCTGGAACCGCGCGACCCAGGCGGTCATTCCGCCCGGCTCCACCTTCAAGGTCGTGGCCGCGGCGGCCGCGCTGGAGCAGCTCTCCGGCATCGAGGAGGTCTCCTTCACCTGCACCACCGACGTGCTCGACTTCGGGGACCACGTGATCGCCGACTACGGCGGCGGCTCCCACGGCACGGTCCGCCTGCGGGAGGCGTTCATCCAGAGCTGCAACAAGATGTTCGCCAACGTGGCCGTCAACGTGGGCTGGCGGGGCATGCTCCGCACGGCCGAGCGCTTCGGTTTCAACGACAATTTCCTGTTCCGGGACCTGGTGGTGGAGAATTCTTCCTATCCCACCTCCGCTCCCAGCAGCTATGAGCTGGCGGCCTGCGGCTTCGGACAGTCCGGCATCGCGGCGACCCCGCTGCACCTGTGCATGATCGCCGCTGGCGTGGCCAACGGCGGCGTGATGATGGAGCCGCGGCTCCTGCAGGAGGTGACCAGCGCCTCCGGCCGCCGCAAGCTCTCTTTCTCCTCCAGCCCCTACCGCACCTGCATGCCCGCTTCGGTCGCGGGGAAGCTGCAGGAGTACATGCGCGCGGTGGTGACCCAGGGCACCGGAAGGCAGGCCGCCGTCAGCGGACTGAAGGTCTGCGGAAAGACCGGCACCGCCGACTCGACCCTGGACGGGAATCCCGTCACCTACGGCTGGTTTATCGGCTATCTCGACGAGGAGGATCTCCCCTACGCCATCTGCGTGCTGGTGGAGGACCTGGACAGCGGCGTCTCCGGCGGCAGCGCCGCGGCGCCCATCGCGGCGGACGCGTTCCGCTGGCTGCGCGACCACCGCACCCCGGAAGGAGGGACGGCTGCGCCATGAGACTCTTTCTGACCTCCTCCCCCTGCGCCGACGCGGAGGAACTGCCCTTCGTCTACCGGGAGGAGAACGGCTTCGCGGAGCGGCTGCGGGAGCGGCTCCCGGAGCGTCCGCGCGGCGTGATGCTGGCGGCCTATCCGGAGGAGCACGAGCACAACGACGGGATGGCGGAGGACTTCGCCCTGGCGCTGGAGGCTCTGGGCTGCCCGCCGGAGGATTTCCGCATGCTCGACGGCCGCTGCCGCCTCTCGGAAATCCACGGCGCGGTGCGCCGAAGCGATCTGGTGATTCTCTCCGGCGGCCATGTGCCGACGCAGAACCGCTGGTTTCACAAAATCCGCCTCGCAAGCGCCCTGAAGGACTATCCCGGCGTGGTGATGGGCATCAGCGCGGGTACCATGAACTGCTGCGATCCCGTCTACGCGCAGCCGGAGGAGCCCGGCGAGGCCGCGGATCCCGCCTACCGGCGCTTTCTGCCCGGGCTCGGGCTTACGCGGATCATGGTGCTCCCCCACTATCAGCAGGTCCGGGACAACCGGGTCGACGGGCTGCACCTGTTCGACGATCTGACGATCCCGGACAGCCGGGGCCGCACCTTCTACGCCCTGCCCGACGGCAGCTATGTGCTGCAGGAGGACGGCCGCGCGCTGCTCTGCGGCGAGGCTTGGCTGATCCGGGACGGAGTCATGACCGCCTTTACGCAGCCGGGAGAGGAACGCATATTATAAACGACATTCGGAGGAGAAAATGCTGCGTTTATGCTCCAAGGGTGAATTCAGCCTTTATGCCGATTTTGCGTACGCACTGGCTTTGGACCCGGCCAAATCCGGATATCCGACATACTGCGACGGTGTCAAGACCAGGGACATGTTTCTTGAGAGATCCCTGAAGGCTTTTGACCGGGAGACCGAACAGATGCTCCTGTTTGAGCTGGAAGGGGAAGTGCAGGGGCTGATCCACTGTTATTGGATCCCGGACGACCGTTATCTCGATACCTGTCTGTTTTTGACCAACAGAGCCGCCGAACAGGCCATGTCGGAATTCATAGCCTATGCCCGTGAAAACTTTCCGGGGTATGACCTGTTTCTGGGCTTTCCCGCCGACAATCGCAAAGCGGTGGAGTATCTTGCCGGGCAGGGTTTTGAGTGCATTGAGAGCGATTACAACAATACTTCCTTCCTGGACCGTTTCGGAGACATTCCGGAACACAAAGGCATTCTGCGGATCAACAAAGAGAACTACCAGTTCTTCCGGATTCTCCACAGCCAGATTGAGGGGGATATGTACTGGAATTCCGAAAGGATCTACAGGGATCTGGACAAGTGGGTCATCTTTGTCAGGGAGAAAGGCGGAAAACCCCAAGGAGCCGTCTATTACATGGATGCCGATGACGGATGGTTTGAGATATTCGGGATTGACATCGATCAGGACGCCTATGATCCTGCGCTCTATCAGGAATTGCTGCAGACTGCGCTATCTGACGCAAGAAGCCGGAACGGCAAAGTGATGACTTTCTTCTGTGAAGAAGAATATGAGGCTGTCGCCAGGAACTGTGGCTTCGCTTGTGTCGGGAAGTATCTTTGCTATAAAATCCATCTGGGTTGATGGCTTTCATACTAATCTCAGTTTAGAATGCTTATTGTCAACAGTGGGATTTCGCGGCCTCCGGGCCGCGACCAGGGCTTTCCGATCGCCCTGGACCTTCGGCTGCATACTGTTGCTTGATTGACAGCTTTTACTTGAGATCAGTATAAATTGGGATTAGAATAAATCAAAAAGGCAGGCCGCTGAGGTCTGCCTTTTCTTGTCCCCTGTCCCACCCTCGCCGCCGGTCAGAACGCGGTGGTGCTTTGTGCGGGGTTCCTTCTGCAGGTGTACGGTTTGATGAGGATCACTGTGAGTTGCTCAGCCTCCGTCTGCCCGTCATATGTTTTCGTCCAATAAGGCTTGAACGACAGCCTTGTTCTCGCCCCGGCGGCTACCGCTATTTCTCATATCTTTTGACCTTTGTCAGCAAAAAGGGGATTTCGCGCCTGCGAGCGCGGCCAGGACTTTCCGGTCGCCCTTGACCTTCGGGTTCGCCTCTTTGGGAAAAGCTGTGCTTAAGCTGTAGAAAATCACTTCAGCTCAATGCGCCAGTTGGCGGACTGGATCGCCGTGTCCAGCGTCCGCAGTTCCGCGGACATCTGATCGATCTGTTTGCGGAGTCCGCGCACATCCACCGTGGCGATCCAGCGAATCTCCGTCCGGGTCTGACGCATGGAGAGATCCAGAGCGGCAGAACAGACCGAGCGCAGGGATTCGATCCTCTTGGCCAGGATATCCCGGCGTGCCAGGAGCTCCGTCAGGGTCTTCCCCTCCACCCGGGTGCGGCTGTTGGTCAGGTTGATCCGCGCGATCAGGGACTCCAGCTCCGCGTAGCACTGGTCCTGTTCCTGCAGGAGCTCCTCCGGGTTTTCCGGGGGCTCCAGCCCCTCCTGTACCTTAGCCGAGTCCGAAAGCCGATCGTCCAGCTGCTGGAGCCTGTGCATCAGGTCCGAGCGCAGCTGCAGCGCTTCCGCGAGTTTCATGGCTGTCTCCTCCGTTTCCTATGCTGTTTGTCTTCCGATCATCCCGGCCCCCTTCGGGGGCATGCTTTGGGAGCAATCTATAAAAAGAGTCTCAATACTCCTCCGTATTGACCATCATCACATGCGCGCTGGCAAAGGAGCCCTTCGGGCAGCGGACGGTCAGGTTCGGACAGTTTTTGAACGCACCCAGGCCGATCTTCTGCACCGCCTTGGACAGGGTCAAGGTTTTCATCCCGGTGCAGCCCTGGAAGGCATGGTGCTCAATGGACGTGACCGACAGCGGGATCCGGACGACTGTCAGCGCCCTGCAGTTCTTGAAACAAGCGGACTGGATCCGGGTCAGCTTGTCCGGCAGCGTGATCGACTGCAGCTTCGTGCAGTCTTCAAAAGCGTTGTAGCCCAGGGAGGTCAGCCCCGCGGGCAGCCGGATGGTCTGGATCTGGCTGCCCCGGAAGGCGAAGCCGTCGATCGTCTCCAGACTCGCCGGGAGCTCGATCTCAGTCAGACGGCTGCTCCCGTAAAAGGCGAAAGCGAAGCTCAAAATGCGCTTCACGCCCTCCGGGACGACCACCTTCTCGACCGTCTTGCAATCCTGGAAGGCCGCGTTGCCGACGGCCAGCACCGCCCTGCCGGCGGCATCCTTCTGGGGGATGACGACCACCGCGTCATTCCCAACGTACTTCTTGATCTGACAGCCGCCGCTGACGCTCTCAAAGGAAAAGTCCTTCAGCGGGCTCGCAGCCGGGGTCGGATGCACGTACGGTTTCGGATTCACAGGCTGTGCAGGCGAGACCGGGGCCGGCGTGACAGGCCGCGCGATCCCCGTCAGCGTGAACGGCAGGCTGTTCTCCTCCGCGTAGCGGTGCGCGGCGGAGCCCGGCGCCAGCTGCAGCGTAAGCTTGCCACAGTTGCGGAACACATTCTCGCCCAGCATGCGCACGCTCGCCGGAACGCTCAGCGACTCCAGCTGCGTGCAGCCCCGGAAGCAGGAATCCCCCAGTTCCGTCACGCTGTCCGGCAGCCGCGCCGTCCTCAGGCGGTCGCAGCCCGCGAAGGCGAACCGTCCGAGGGTCTGCACCCCATCGGGGATCTCCAGCCGCTCCAGGTGCGTGTTGCTGAAAGCGTAATCGTCGATCCTGCGGACAGTTCCGGGGATCACCGCCTGCGTGACGCGCTCGTCCTGGAAGGCACGCCTGCCGATCTCGGTCACCGTCCGGCCCCTGTCGTCCCGGCCGGGGATCCGGAGCATTGAATCATTGCCGTCATAGCGAACCGCCCGGCAGGTGTTCTCGTCCAGCACCTCGAGGACGAAGCCGTCCACCTTGCGCTGTTCACGCTCCTCCCGCGGCTCCGCGGTCGGCACGGAGGGCATGCCGGGAATTTCCGATATCACGGGCGTCCGCGGAGGCTCCTGCGGAGCAGGCTCCGGCGCGGGCTGTTTGTCTCCCTTGCCCTGTTTGCATTCCGCCAGCGCCTCGTGCAGCTCGGTGCCGTTGCGGAAGCGGTCCTCCGGGCGGTAAGCCACGGCCTTCGCCACGACCTCCGCCAGCGCCGGATCGATCCCGGTCAGCCGCGGGATCTCCCGGCTGCTCATCCGCGCGGTCACCGCCTCGTCCAGCGTGGAGGAGCCGTCCATGAAGGGCAGCGCGCCGCCGTTGAGCATCCAGTAGAGCACCAGGCCGAGCGAGTAGACGTCCGCCGAGGGGCCGTAATCCTGCCGCTGGAACACCTCCGGCGCCATGAACGGCGGCGTGCCCGCGTGGCTCAGGGAGGAGGTCGTCGCGGTGACCGCCCGCGCCAGGCCGAAGTCGCCGAGCTTGAACAGTCCGATCCGGTTGACAAAGATATTCGCCGGCTTGATGTCGCGGTGCAGGATGTGCTCCTGGTCGCAGTAGCTCAGGAGGTCGGAGATCTCCAGGCCCATCTTCAGCGCGGTCTTCTCGTTCAGCTCATGGCTCTTCAGCCAGGTGAGCATCGGGGTGAGCAGCTCCATGCGGATCAGGATATCCCAGGTGCCGTCATCGTCGTAGCGGAAGACGTCAAAGCCCTCGCAGCGCACGATGTGCGGGTGCTCCTGCAGGCGAACCATTGTCCTGACCTCACGCACGGCGTTGTCCATGCTCCGCTGCAGTTCCGCGCTGATGTGCGCCATGCTGAGGCCCATGTCCTGCATGGACTGCATATAGTTCGGGTCCTGCGGGATGGAGACCACCTTCAGGGCGGAGCGCTGCTCAACATTGTAGACCTCCCGGCGGATCTCAAAAACCCGGCCGAAACCGCCGCTGCCCACGCTGCGGACGATCCGCCAGTCATCGAGCACCGTGCTTCCCACGGTCAGGGGCATGTCCTGCCGGGAGTCCATGACCTTATAGCCAAACGCCTCGCTCATACGCATCTCCTCCACCGGCCCGCGGGAAAACTCCCTTCAGGCCGACACACTCTCTTTTCCCGGCTCTGTCCCGTCAGACAATCTCTCGCTTGTTCAGCAGCAGGTGCTTGAACGCGTAGGAATACTGCGAGCAGACCACCGTCGCCTGCCGCGAGCCTTTCAGGATGCCGATGCCCATTTGGGTAACGCTGTCCGGAATGACGATCCGCTGGAGCTGCTTGCACCCTGCAAAGGCGTGCACGCCCAGAAACGTAACGCTGGTGGGCAGTTCCAGCTCCGTAATGCCTGTATTCGCCAGAGCGCTGTCCCCAATCACCCGGACGCCGTCCGGAATCTCCAGCACCTCGAGCTGCCGGCAATTCGCCAGGAGGCCCTTGGAAAGGATCTGGATTCCCGGCTTCAGCGTCACATTTGTGAGGTTGCTGCAGCCGCAGAACGCCCACTCGCCCGGTCTGGACACGGCGCCGGCGATCGTGACTTCCCGGAGGCGCGCACAGTTCATGAACGCCGCGGCCCCCAGCTTCTGAAGGCTCTCGGGCAGCCGAATGTCCGTCAGCGCGCTGCACCCCTGGAAAGCGCGGTCTCCGATCTCCAGGATGCCCTCGCGCAGGTCCACCCGGATCAGGTTTTTGCAGCCCTCAAACGCGTATTTGCCAATCTCCGTGATGCCTTTCTGCATCGTCACGCTGTGCAGAACCGCGCTGCCCCGGAAAGCGTTGGCCGAGATTTCCCGCACCGGCCTGCCCTGGGGATCCTCCGGGGGCAGGACCACGTCGTGTTCGCTCCCGACATATTTCGTGATCCGGCTGCCGCCCTTGCAGCGCCCGAAGCTGAAGCTGGAAAGCGGCGTGGGCCGCGCGCTGGCCGGGCCGGCGGACATGGGAATCACCCGCGCGCTCGACCGCTGCGACACGGGCTCCGGCTCCTTCACCGCCTCCGGTGCGGGCACAGGCGCGGGGGGCATCGGAGTCGGTTCGGGCGCGGCGGCCGGCTCCGGCGCGAAGAACGACGCCAGCTTCCGCTCCGTCGAAAACCCGCTGTAGCTCTCCTGGGCCACGGCGCGCTCGATGCGGCGCTCTGTCGCGCTGCAGCGGCTCAGCGCCTTGTGGAAGGCCTTGCCGTCCGGCCAGCGCTTGATCGGCTCGTAGGCCAGCGCGGTGGAGACCGCGTGCATCAGCAGCGGGCTGACCATCGGGATCAGCGGAATCGCGGTACCGCTCAAACGGATCGCGGTCGCATTGGCAAAGCTGGTCCCGCTCTCCAGGAAAGGCAGGCGCTGTCCGTTCAGCAGCCAGTAGAGCACCAGACCGAGTCCGTAGACGTCCGCGGAGGCGTTGTAGGTTCCGCCGTTGGCCACCTCCGGCGCCATGAACGGCTCCGTGCCCACGTGCGAGAGGGTGGATGTGCTACTGCCGACCATCCGCGCCAGGCCGAAATCGCCGAGCTTGAAATGCCCGATCTTGTTCACGAAGAGGTTGGCCGGCTTGATGTCCCGGTGCAGGATGCCCTGCTGCCCGCAGTAGTCCAGCAGATCGGAGATCTCCAGGCCGAGCCGCAGCACGGTCTGCTCCGTCACCGGCTGCTCCCGGATCCAGGCCGTGAGCGGGGTGAGCAGCTCCATGCGGATCAGGATGTCCCAGCTGCTGTCCTCGTCGTAGCGGATCAGCTCAAAATCGTCACAGCGGACGATGCTGGGGTGGTCCCGCAGCGTGACCGCCGTGCTGATCTCCCGCACCGAGCGCTCCATGCGGTCATAGAGATCGTGGACCAGGTCCGCCTCGGACATGCCCGCCGAGAGCATCGCCTCCCGGTCCTCCGGGGTATTCTGGATCCGGACCAGCTTGATCGCCGCCCGGGCGTCCTCCCCCAGGTTATTCTGAACCGCCTCATAGACCGTGCCGAAGCCGCCTTTTCCGAGCGTCCGGACCAGTTTCCATCCGCCCATGACCTCGTCGCCCAGATTCATCGGCATCTCATCGCGGCTGCTGAGCTCCTTCCAGCTCAGGCTGTTCTGTTCAGCCATCCTCATTCCCCGCCTTCCGTCGAACGGTCTTCCCGTCGAATAGATGATTATTTATTCGCCCGGCGCCCGCATTTTCCTGCTGATTTGCCCGCATTTCCGCGGATATTCCTTTGACAAGCCGGGCGGATCGTAGTACAATCATTATATTCCCATTGGAGGAGGAGGAGTTTCGATGCGCAAACTGCTTTGTCTGATCCTTGCCCTCGGGCTGGTGCTCGGCTGCACCGTCACCGCCGGCGCGGATTCGCTCTACATCATTCCGGACAGCAACACCCGCCAGCTGACCTGGGCGGAACTGTGGGATTATCAGTACGACACGCTGAAGTACGCGTTCAACGAGATCTACGCGCGCCACGGCTACAAGTTCGAGACCGGCAGCCCCTGCTACAACTGGTTCACGCAGATGCCCTGGTACACGCCCAACGCCAGCGAGAGCTCGACCAACCATCACGAGTCCTACTCGCAGTGCTCGAAGATCGAGAACTACAATGTCGATCTAATCAAGGAAGTCCGAAAAGCCATGCGCGCCATGGGCACCAACAACCCCAAGGGCAAGGGCATGCCCACCCCGCCGGACAGCCGGGTGGACAAGCCGCGCGGATTCAGCTTCATCAATCTGAAGGCTGGTCAGAAACTGCCGGTCTACTCCGCGCCCTCCGCCGCGTCCTTCCGTGCGAACAACGGCAAGGCGCTGGTCAACACCAACGGCGCCGTGTACGGCTACGGCTGGGACAGCGGCTGGATCCTGATGCTCTATGAGGCCAACGCCGCGGGCCAGTACCGCGTGGGCTACATCAACGGCAACAGCATCAAGGGCACCCTGCCGAACCTGCCGCAGCTCAGCTGGGCCCGCGAGAGCCGGCAGATCGTCACCGCCACGAACCTCACCGACGACCCCGCGCTGACCGGCCGGTCCATGACCTACCTGCCCGCGGGCGCCTGGGTCACCTATCTGACCACCATGTACAACCGCACTGCCTGGGCATATGTGGAGACGACCATCAACGGCCAGACCGCCCGGGGCTTCGTTCCGGAATACTGCCTGAGCATCTCCATGCTGGACGATAACGTCGGCTGAGACGGAGCTGTTGCATTTTCCGGCCGGATCATATATAATCACGACGTAAACCGATGACGGACAGGAGGTCATCCGCGCACCGCACAGCGAGCCGGGGAGGGTGGAAGCCCGGCGGGGAGCGATGGCCGGTTGGCGTCCGGAGGGCGCCGGGGAACAGCCGCACGCGGCTCAGTATCCGGCGACGGTCTCCCCCGTGACAGGGAATCAAGAGGGGCGCAGCGATGCGTCCAATTGGGGTGGCACCGCAGGCACACTGTCCCCAGCAGGGGCGTGTGCCTTTCTGTTTGCAAAGGAGGAGTATCCCATGTCTGAAATCACACCCAAGCCCGAGAAAAAGCCCGTCATCTTCTCCGGCATCCAGCCGTCCGGCACGCTGACGCTGGGGAATTATATCGGCGCGCTGCGGAATTTCGCCACGCTGCAGGACGACTACGACTGCATCTACTGCATCGTGGACGAGCACGCCATCACCGTGCGGCAGAACCCGGCCGACCTGCGCCGCCGCTGCCTGGAGCTGGCCGCGCTCTACCTGGCCTCCGGCATCGACCCGGCGAAGAGCCTGATCTACTGCCAGAGCCATGTCAGCGCCCACGCGGAACTCGGATGGATCCTGAACTGCTTCACCTACATGGGCGAGCTGAGCCGCATGACCCAGTTCAAGGCCAAGAGCGCCGCCCACGCGGACAACATCAACGCCGGCCTGTTCACCTACCCGGTGCTGATGGCCGCCGACATCCTGCTCTACCAGACCAACCTGGTGCCCGTGGGCGTCGACCAGAAGCAGCATCTGGAGCTCTGCCGCGACATCGCTATCCGCTTCAACGGCATTTACGGCGACGTGTTCACGATCCCCGAGGGCTACATTCCCAAGGTGGGCGCCAAGGTCATGAGCCTGCAGGAGCCGACCAAGAAGATGTCCAAGTCCGACCCCGAGGAGACCTTCATCGCCCTGACCGACGATCCGGACGCCATCCGCCGCAAGATCAAACGCGCGGTGACCGACTCCGACGGCGAGATCCGTTTCGACCCGGAGAACAAGCCCGGCGTCAGCAACCTGCTGGCCATCATGAGCGCGCTGAGCGGCGAGACCCCCGAGGCGCTGTGCGCGCACTTCGCGGGGCAGGGCTACGGCGCCCTCAAGGGCGAGGTCGCCGACTGCGTGATCTCCGCGCTGGCCCCGCTGCAGGCGGAGTTCAAGCGGCTGATGGCGGACAAGACCTATCTGCAGAGCGTCATCGACAGCGGCGCGCAGCACGCCTCCGCCCTTGCCGCCCGCACTCTCCGCAAGGTCCAGAAGAAGATCGGTCTCGCACCCAGAGGATAAACGCCATGAGGCATCTTTCGAAGTTTCTGACCGCGCTGGCGATCCTGTGTCTCCTGGTCGGCTTTGCCGCCGCGGAGGAGATCACGCTGATGACGCCGGTTCCCCAGGCGCCGGAACTGCGTCTGCACCAGATCAGCAACGGCTCCACCGACTGCTACCTGGTGACCTGCGGCGACTTTGTCATGCTGGTGGACTGCGGGGAGAACACGAGCATCCACAACTCCAACTCCAAGCGGCTGTTCGGCTATCTGGACGCCTACGGCATCGACCATGTGGACATTCACCTGGTCACACACTGGCACGACGACCACGCCTACAACATTCCGCAGATCAACGAGCGCTACGGCGGCGAGAACACGATCGTCTTCGGCACCTCCGCCGAACTGCCGGAGCGCTTCGGACCGCTGCAGCACGGCGTCTACCGGCAGCTGCGCGACGGCGACCGGGTCCAGGCGGGGCCGGTGGAGCTGTTGTGCGTCGGCCCGGAGGAGAGCGATCTCAGCGGGGAATTCAACAAGCACAGCCTGAACGTCGTGATGTACTATCAGTCCCACCGCTTTCTGTTCACGGGCGACTGGGTGGACGGAACCGTCGTCAAGCGCCACGAGGAGGAGCTCAACCGCATCGACGTGCTCTCCTTCCCGCACCACGGGCTCACGCCCATGTGCATCCGGCCCTACACCATGCGCGTGCTCAGTCCCCGGGTGATCCTGGTACCGGGCGGAGGCGGCAGCGAGGACAAGGTCAAGGATTTCGTGTTCCACGAGTGCTCCGTCAAGCGCATGCCCCGCTTCTACTCCAACCGCGACGGCCACGTCCACGTCATCGTCCGCGGAAACGAGCTGCGCACCGCCTACCACGTGACCCCGGGCGAGTATCCCGCCGGAAAGCTCGCGCCCTGAGGCGGATTTGTGCAAAACGGCTTGATTTCATGCGCAAAAGAAACGCTTGCAATCCCATCCGCAATCCGGTATACTAAATGACCGGAGCCTCAAAAAGGCTGCCGCAGAGTGAACAAGGAGGAGTCCTATGCCTACGACCCGTTTCGACAAGGAATCGATCAAGCAGTCCATTATCGGCAAACTGCAGCGCTACAACGGCCGCTCCATCGAGGAGGCGTCCGAGCAGCAGATTTATAAAGCCCTGGCCTCCACCGTGCGGGACCAGATCATGCAGAAGTACACCATCGCCCGGGAGGAGCGCAAGACCACCCGTTCCAAGCGCCTGTACTATCTCTCCGTGGAATTCCTGATGGGCCGCAGCATGTACTGCAACATGCTGAACCTGGTTTCCACCAAGGAATACCGCGAGGCTCTGCAGGAGCTCGGCATCGACCTGGATAAGGTGCTCCAGGAGGAGCCGGAACCCGGCCTGGGCAACGGCGGCCTCGGGCGGCTCGCCGCCTGCTTCCTGGATTCGCTGGCCAGCCTGGATCTGCCGGCCATGGGCTGCACGATCCGCTATGAGTACGGCCTGTTCCGCCAGCGGATCATCGACGGCCAGCAGGTCGAGATGCCCGACTCCTGGCTGGACAACGGCAACGTCTGGGAGATCCCCGTGATGGAGGACGCCTGCGAGGTGCACTTCGGCGGCCATGTGGACGTCGAGGAGGACGAGGACGGCCAGCAGCACTTCATCCACCGTGACTACTACACGGTCGAGGCTGTCCCCTACGACATGCCGATCGTGGGCTACAACACCTCCACGGTCAATACCCTGCGGATGTGGAGCGCCCGCAGCCCCAAGCGAATCGACCTGTCCAGCTTCGGCCAGGGCAAGTACGCCCAGGCCTCCGAGGAGATCGAGCTGGCGGAGGTCATCTCCAAGGTGCTCTATCCCGAGGACAACCACTACGAGGGCAAAATGCTGCGCCTCAAGCAGCACTATTTCTTCACCAGCGCCACCCTGCAGTACATCATCCGGGACTTCAAGAAGCTCTACGGAGACAACTTCAAACTGCTGCCGGAGAAGGTCGTCATCCACATCAATGACACCCATCCCGGCATGGCGATCCCCGAGCTGATGCGCCTGCTGATGGACCAGGAGGGTCTGGGCTGGGACGAGGCAGAGGCCATCACCCGCAAGACCGTCGCCTACACGAACCACACCATCATGGCCGAGGCGCTCGAGAAGTGGCCGGAGGCCATGGTCCGCCAGCAGCTGCCCCGGATCTATCAGATCCTGGAGGAGATGAACCGCCGCCTGTGCGCGCGGCTGTGGAACGCCTTCCCCGGCGAGTGGGACCGGATCGGCCAGATGGCGATTCTCTCCTACGGCCAGGTGCACATGGCGAACCTGTGCGTCGCGGAGTCCTTCTCCGTCAACGGCGTCAGCCAGCTGCACGGCCAGATTCTCGTGGACGAGACCTTCCACGATTTCGCGCAGGTCATGCCCGAGAAGTTCAGCGCCATCACCAACGGCGTGACCCACCGCCGCTGGCTCATGAGCTGCAACCCGCGCCTGACCGACCTGATCTGCGAAACCATCGGCACGGACTGGATCCGGGAGCCCGAGAAGCTCAGCGACCTGCGTCCCTTTGCGGATGACGCCGCCTTCCGGGAGAAGTTCGCCGCCATCAAGTACGCGAACAAGGAGCGCCTGGCCAAGCTGGTGCTGGACCGCCAGGGCATTGAGGTGGATCCCGCGTTCCTCTTCGACGCCCAGTCCAAGCGCCTGCACGAGTACAAGCGGCAGATGCTCAACGCGCTGCACATCCTGGTGCTCTACAACCGCATCGTGTCGGATCCGACCTTTAAGATGCAGCCCCGCGTGTTCTTCTTCGGCGCCAAGGCCTCCCCGGGCTACTACCGCGCCAAGCAGACCATCCGCCTGATCATCGCTATCTCCAAGCTGATTGCCAAGCACCCCCGCGCCAGCAAGATGCTGCAGGTGGTGTTCCTGGAGAACTACGACGTCTCCACCGCCGAGGTCCTGATCCCGGCCGCGGAGGTGTCTCAGCAGATCTCCACCGCCTCCAAGGAGGCCAGCGGCACCGGCTGCATGAAGTACATGATGAACGGCGCAGTGACCATCGGCACCATGGACGGCGCGAACGTCGAGATGGTGGAGCAGGTCGGCGAGGAGAACATGTACATCTTCGGCATGCGCGCCAACACTGTGCGCGACATGTACCGCGAGCGGACCTACAACCCGATGAGCATCTTCGAGACCAACCACGAGATCCGCCAGGCCATGACCCAGATGATCGACGGCACCCTCTTCCCGAACAACAGCGGCGTGCTGCAGGATCTCTACCACAGCCTGCTCTTCGGCGACGGCGGCGCGCTGCCGGACAACTACTTCGTGCTGAAGGACTTCGGATCCTACTCGATGGCGCAGCGGCGGCTCGACGCCGATTACCGCAACCCGGAGAAGTGGTGGAAGATGGCCGTGATCAACACCGCCATGTCCGGCATCTTCTCCTCCGACCGCACCATCCGCCAGTACAACGACCTGATCTGGCACCTGGATCCCCTCCCCCGCAAATAAATCCTGCAAGGCCCGGCGTCACGTCGGGCCTTTTCCCCCACACGAACATGCGCCGCATGCCGGAAGTGGATTTCGAGGAGCATACTGCCGATGATCTGTCATGATACCCACAACCCCTTTTTCCGTGATCCCGCCGGCCCCGTGCCGGCCGGCACGGCGGTCACCTTCCGCATCCTGTGCGACGACGCGGCCGACGTGATCCTGCGCACCTGGATGGGCGAGGAACGCGCCTACCCGATGCGCTTCGACAGCGAACGCGTCTGGGAGGTGCAGGTGAAGCTGCCCGAGGAAACCGGCATCTACTGGTATGACTTTATCGTGTACCACCACGACGGGGTCACCCAGCGCTACGGCGCGCCGGACGACGATCTGGGCGGAGAGGGGCATCTGTGCGAGGAGTATCTGCATTCCTTCCGCATCACGCTCTATCAGCCGGAGTGGCACACGCCCTCGTGGATCCACGGGGCGGTCATCTACCAGATCTTCCCCGACCGCTTTTTCCGCGCGCCGGCCGCGGCCGAGGCGGAGCCCGACAGCCGCCGCCGCTTTCACGAGGACTGGAACGAGGATTTCTTCCCCCTGCGCGAGCGGGAGAACGGCTCCATGGACTTCTACGGCGGCACCCTCAACGGCATCCGCGAGAAGATCCCCTATCTGCAGTCCATGGGCGTGACGGTGCTCTATCTGAACCCGATCTTCAAGTCCCAGCACAACCACCACTACGACACCGGCGACTATACGCTGGTCGATCCGATGCTGGGCACCAACGCGGATTTCGAGTCCCTGTGCCGCGCCTGCGAGGCCGCCGGCATCCGGATCATCCTCGACGGCGTGTTCAGCCACACCGGGCAGGACAGCCTGTACTTCAACGCCTTCGGAAACTATCCGGGCGTCGGCGCCGCCCAGAGCAAGTCGAGCCCCTACGCCTCCTGGTACACCTTCGAGCATTTCCCGAACAAGTACCGCTGCTGGTGGGGCGACCCCTCGCTACCGGAGTGCCGCAAGGACGACCCCTCCTACCAGCGGTTCATCTTCGACGAGCAGGAGGGCATCGTGCCCCGCTGGCTGCGCGCAGGCGCGGACGGATGGCGGCTGGACGTGGCGGACGAGCTGACCATGGATTTCCTGCGCAAGCTGCACCGCTCCGCCCGCCACGCCAAGCGCGACGCCTTTGTGCTCGGCGAGGTCTGGGAGGACGCGAGCAACAAGGTCGCCTACGGCGAGACCCGCTGCTACTGCACCGGCGACACGCTGGACAGCGTGATGAACTATCCCCTGCGGACCGAGATTCTGCGCTTCGTGCGCGGCGAGGGAAACGCCTACGAGCTGGCCCGGCTGATCCGCCACCAGGCGGAGGTCTATCCGGTCCCCTTCCGCTACGCGCTGATGAACCTGCTGGGGAGCCACGACCGCGCACGGGTGCTCAATGCCGTCATCGGAAAAGAGGGCGAGGGTCTGACCCGCGCCCAGCAGCAGAAGGAGAAGCTCAGTCCCGAGGAGTACGAGGTGGCCCGCCGCCGCCTCAAGATCTGCGTGGATCTGATCTGCGCGCTGCCCGGCTGCCCGACGCTCTATTACGGCGACGAGGCGGGCCTGACCGGCTGCTCGGATCCCTTCTGCCGCAAGCCCTTCCCCTGGGGCCGCGAGGACACCGAGCTGCAGGCTTACATCGCGGCGAAGCTCAGCCACCGCCGCCGCTCCAGCCTGCTCAAGACCGGCTACTGCGAGGTCGAGGCGCTGGACGAGGATACCCTGCGCGTCCGCCGCTTCATGCTGGACGGACACGATGCCCTGGGCCGCAAGAGCGCGGTGCACAGCGAGGAGCTTTTCTCCATCCGGCGATGATTGATCCGTTCGGTGCGCTGATAGCCGGGCTGAGGATTCCGCGCCTGCGGGCGCGGTCAGGTCCGCAGCCGGACTGGCGGCTTTCCGATCGCCCCGGGCCTTCGGATTTCGCCTGTTGACGGGGTTTGTGTTTCAGAGAATAACGCGAAAAAAAGGCAGCCCCCGCGGCTGACCTGGTTTTTGCCCCCACACTCGCCGTCTGGAAGGTTGCTCTGTGCCTCTGCACCCTCACGCGCTTCTCTCGGGGTTTTCCCCGGACGGACTTACCTCTAGACCGCACCATGCTCCCCGCCGCTTTGGACGGATTACGTGGACCGTTTCGCCTGCGACTGGCATCGGCTTTCAACCACAGACCCGCGGGGATCTGCCGCCTCCATTATACCCGTCCGGCGCGGGAATGCAAGCCCGCCTTTTCATCCGCGGATTGCCTTTTTGTTTTTTTCGTGATAAAATACCCTTTGCCTGTCTCAAAAACAACGCTCAACAGGGGAGTGTCCGGCCATGGATATGAATCAGCTCTGGGAGAGCACCTGCTCCCTGCTGAAAAACCGGGTTTCCACCGTTGCCTACAATTATCTGATTGCGGGCAATCTTTTTCCCGTGGAGGTCACGGAGGACCGGCTGATTCTGTCGATCGCCATGGAGCAGCTCAAGCCCTCCGTGGTCACCTACGCAGAGACCATCCGCGAGTGTGTGCAGGCGGCCACCGGGCGGAACCTGAAGGTGGAGATCCGCACCAAGGCGGAGCTCGCGCAGGCGGAGACGCCCGCCCCTGCGGCGGAGGACAGCTCCGTGGCGCTCAACGACCGCTATACCTTCGACAGCTTCGTGGTCGGCGGCGGCAACCGCTTTGCCCACGCCGCGGCCATCGCCGTGGCCGACGCGCCGGGCAAGGTCTACAACCCGCTGTTCATCTACGGCGGCTCCGGGCTCGGTAAAACCCATCTGATGCACGCCATCGGCCACTATGTGCACGAGCAGCATCCCCAGCTGCGCCTGATGTACATCACCAGCGAGGCCTTCACCAACGAGCTGATCTCCGCGATCCAGCAGGGCAGCAACAACGAGTTCCGCGCCCGCTTCCGCACCGTGGACATCCTGATGGTGGACGACATCCAGTTCATCGCAGGCCGCGATTCCACCCAGGAGGAGTTCTTCAACACCTTCAACGACCTGCACAACGCGGGCAAGCAGATCGTGCTGACCAGCGACCGTCCGCCGCAGGAGATTGCCCGGCTGGAGGAGCGGCTGCGCAGCCGCTTCGCCTGGGGCCTGATCTGCGACGTGCAGCGGCCGGACCTGGACACGCGCATCGCGATTCTGCGCTCGAAGGCCCGCCGGGAGTCCATGAACGTCCCCGACGAGGTGCTGGAGCTGATCGCGGTGCATGTGGACAGCAACATCCGGGAGCTGGAGGGCAAGCTGATCCGCCTCAAGGCCTACGCCGGCATGATGAATCAGCCCTACACCGAGTCGCTCTGCCGGGAGGCGCTGCGCGACGTGTTCGAGAACCCGCACAGCCATGTCATCACGCCGGAGCTGATCCTGCGCGTGGTCGCCCAGTTCTACTCCCTCGGCGAGGAGGATCTGACCGGCGCCAGCCGCCGCCGCGATGTGGCGCTCCCCCGGCAGATCGCCATGTACCTCACCCGGGAGCTCACCACGCTCTCCCTCCCCCAGATCGGCTCCTTCTTCGGCAACCGTGACCACTCCACGGTTCTCCATGCCTGCACGCAGATCGCCCAGGGCAGCAAGACAAACTCCACGCTGCTCAGCCAGATCAACGACCTGCGGCAGCTGATCCGGGCGGACGCGTAAAGTACCGGCCTGTTACGGGAGGTGCGCCATGAGGAGATACAGCTTCAGATTTCTGGCTTTCCTGACGGCGGTCCTGCTGGCCGCGGGCGTTTCCTGCGCGGAAGGCCTGCGGGAGGACGCGGACAACTTCTTCGCCCATCCGGATCCGCAGTACGAGAAACTCATCGACCGCGTGGAGAAGTGCTCCCACCGAAACAACTTCACCGGCTCGATCCTGATCGCGACGGACGACGAGATTCTCCTCTACGGCGGACCCAAGGCCGTGACCACGGCCGGGGAGCCCGCGGACCTGTACACCACCTACGACATTGGCTCCTGCTCGAAGCTTTTCACGGCCACGGCGGTCTTTCAGCTGATCGACGCGGGTAAGATCGCCCTGGACGATCCCCTCACCCGCTTCTTCCCGGCCTATGAGACCGGGGCGGGAATCACTGTCTGGCATCTGCTCCACATGCAGTCCGGCATTCCCGACGAGGTCAACGATCCGGTGAGCTTCTGGCAGCTTTCCGGCCCGGAGGAGCTGGACACGTTCATGCCGCGGTACTTCCGGGACGCCTTCTCCGACGAGGAGTTCCTGGCCGCCCTCTGCGCCGCGCCGCTGATTTTTGAGCCGGGCACCCAGCAGGAATACAGCAACACAAACTACCATCTGCTGGCCATGATCGTCGAACAGGTGTCGGGACAGCGGTTCTGCGACTATCTGCAGGAGCACGTTTTCGATCCCTGCGGTCTTGAGCACACCTCCTCCATGGTGATCGGCGACGAGACCAGCGTGCCCCGGCTGTTCTATGATCTGCTGGACAGCGGCATTGTCAACGAAAACGGATACTCCCAGTCCCCGAACACAGAACGGGGCGCCGGGGGCATCCATACATGCACCGCGGATCTGTGGGCCTTCGACCGGGCGCTCCTTGCCGGGCAGCTGGTCAGTGACGCCTCGCTCGCGGAGATGATGAATTTCGACAAGGACTACGGCTGCGGCCTGTATCCCACCGAGGCGAACGGCTACGGCCATTCGGGCAGGAACGGCTGCTACACCAGCTGGAATCTGATCTTCGAGACGCAGCAGTTCGGCCGGGTGTACTTCATCATCGCCACGGCCAGCGACGCAGGCACCTACGGTCTGGACGCGATTGTCAAGACAATCAGCCCTCTGCTGAGCCGATATTGATTCTGATTTAATCCCAATAAACGGGGTACCGCGCCTGCGGGCGCGGCCAGAGGTCCGCAGCCGGACTGGCAGCTTTCCGATCGCCTCTGGACTCTTCGGAGATGCACTCTTTTGGAGTGAATGGGTGTTTTGCGGGAGACGGCCCCTCTGTCGCTGCGCGACATCTCCCCAGGGCGACAAAGAGAGGTTCCGCGCCTGCGGGCGCGGCCAGAGGCTTTCCGATCGCCTCTGGACTCTTCGGATGCACTCTTTTGGAGTACTTGGGTCAGCTTTGTCCAGTAACCTGAGCCTCCCCAGCTTGCTGGGGAGGTGCCCGAAGGGCGGAGGGGCCGTCCCGTGTCCCATGCTGTCTCCGAACCTCCAAAAGAGGATGCTGCCGAAGGTCCAGGGCGATCGGAAAGCCCTGGTCGCGCCCACAGGCGCGAAATCTTACTGTTGACAATGAGCATTCTAAACCGAGATCAGTATTAAAACACCGCTGACAAGACGCTTCCTGTCAGCGGCTTTTTTTTGTTTTACTGTGCGTCC
The DNA here is from genome assembly GCA_017508975.1 of Clostridia bacterium. Taxonomy (GTDB): domain Bacteria; phylum Bacillota; class Clostridia; order Christensenellales; family Aristaeellaceae; genus RUG11272. The sequence goes on from JAFWQU010000015.1 coordinate 128,496, forward strand.
GGCCGATCTGTCGATGTTGTTCCGTAGATCGCTCGGTACTGGGAGGGGGTGCACTTCTTGTAGTCCCGGAAGACGCGGTTGAAGGTCGCCGTGCTGCCGAAGCCCGAGGCCTTCGCGATATCCCGGATCGGATCCTCCGTCCGGATCAGCAGATCCTGCGCGACGCTCAGCCGGCGCTTGGTCAGATACTCCAGGAAGGTCGCGCCGCAGAAGCGCTTGAACATCCGGGAGAAATAGTACTTGGAGAAGCCGGCGAACGCCGCCGCGTCCTCCAGCGTGATGTCCTCCATATAGTGCTGGTGGATGTAGCTCAGCGCGCTGTTCATGATCTCCGGCTCGATCGGCGCGAGCTCCTTCTGCTCCTCCATCGGCTCCGACTGGAGGTAGTCCCTGCCCAGAAGCATGTAGACCTGCAGCAGATAGGAGTAGCACTGGGTGTTCCACATGGGCTCCTTCTTGAAATAGCAGGAGACCACGCACATCAGCAGCTCCGCCACGTCCTTCTGCAGCGCGGTGCCGCCCTTCAGGTGAATCGGCCGGGAGAGGAGCGCGCTCAGGCTCGCCATGTCCCGCAGGTTCAGGAAAACCGTGGGCTCAAACAGCAGCAGGTGCCGCAGGATATCCGCCCCCTCCGTCAGGGAGTGCGGGCAGCCCGCCGGGATGATCAGCACCTCGTCCGCCGCGACATGGTAGATCGCGTCCGGCAGCTCCACCACTGAGACGCCCCGGTGCGGCAGGAGAATCTCCACCGCGGAGTGCACATGCCGCTCGTAGGAGCCCGGGACGTTGGAGGGCCAGATCCGGATGGAGGACCGCTCCTGATAGGTGATATACTCCTGGCTGCCCTGGAGAATCCGGAACCCGTCCGGAAAACGACTGTTTTCCTGACTCTCCGGAGCGTTTTCTATGAGCTCACGGCTCTTTGGCTGTCTGGTCATGGCATGTCCCTTTCCGGCGATACGCCTGTCCTGTCCCCAGCTTAAACCTTTTCGATGATTTTATTATAATCAACCACGCGCAAAAGGGCAAGACATGAGTCCTCATTTTTTGTCCTGTTCATTTTTATCTGTTGCCCGTTCTCTCTGTATTTGCGGACTTTCCGCTCAACTATTGCTCGATCCTGCGTATTTTCCCGTCTTGCGCTTTGCAAAAGCCTGTGCTATACTTTGCGCACTTTTCAGGGCAGTAATTAAGGAGGCGTTTCCATGTTTATCAAAGGCTTCACCTACGGGTTCGACGGGCGCCGCGGGGCCTATCGCACCCCCGAGGCCGCCGCTTCGCGCGTGCGCATGGCCGCGCTGGGCGGAGACTGGGCCGCGCTGGCTTTCGCGGTGCTGCAGGACAGCTTCAGCTCCACGCTGATCCGCCCGGACTATCGCTGGACCGTGACCGACAAGGATGTGATCACGGCGGTGGAGCACCTGCATGCCCTCAGCCTCAAGGTCTGCATGAAGCCGATGGTCAACTGCGCCGACGGCATCTGGCGGGCCTACATCCACTTCCCCGAGCCGGAGTGGGGCGACAAGAACTACTGGCGGGAGTGGTTCGACAGTTACACCGCCTTCCTCTGCCACTACGCGGAGATCGCCGAGGAGACGGGCTGCGAGATGTTCTGCGTGGGCTGCGAGATGCTGGGGACCGAGCACAAGGCCGATTTCTGGCGGACGGCCATCGAGCGGATCCGCACCGTCTACCACGGCCCGCTGGTCTACAACACCAACCACGGCAAGGAGGAGGGCGTCTCCTGGTGGGACGCGGTGGATCTGATCGGCACCTCCGCCTACTACAGGGTTGCCCAGGAGCCCGGCACCGGCGTGGAGACCATGCAGGCCGCCTGGGACCGCTATAAGGTCCGCCTGGCCGAGCTCTCCCGCGCCCACGGCGGAAAGCAGATCCTCTTCATGGAGATCGGCTGCCGCAGCGCCCGCGGATGCGCGATGATGCCCTGGGACTTCTCCCACAAGGAGTTCCCCTACGACGAGGACGAGCAGGCCAATTTCTATGAGTCCTGCTTCCGCTCGCTCTGGGAGGAGCCCTGGTTCGCCGGCTATTTCTGGTGGGACTGGTACACCCGCCTGCCCGCCAAATCCCCGGAGACCGGCTTCTCGATCGCGGGCAAAAAAGCGGAGGAGGTCGTCCGCTCCTGGTACGCCCGCCTCAGAGACTGAGCTTCGCGCCCGGTCTGCGAAAAAAGGCTTGACACAAAAGGCCCGTTGGGTTATAATCAGACTGCACCGGGAAACCGGATGCCTGGGTGTGGCGCAGTTTGGTAGCGTGCCTGAATGGGGTTCAGGAGGCCGGAAGTTCAAGTCTTCTCACCCAGACCAGTTGGAAAGCCTTGCAGCAATGCCGCAAGGTTTTCTTTTTTCGTTTTATTGAGTTGACTTTTTGAGAAGCCATAGGATATAATATGCGCATCGTCCATCCCCAAATTAAAGAAAGGAAGTATCGCGACATGAAGAAACTACTGTCCTGCGCACTGTGTCTGGCTCTGCTGCTCTCCCTGGCCGGGAGCGCTCTGGCCTGGGATGAGATTCACATTCCGGCGACGGTCGGGGAACTGGATGGGGTTCCGGATTTCCCGGAGATTCCTACCATCAAGACCAAGATTAACGGTCAGCAGCTGCATATCCAGTTTTCTGAGCCGGTTTCGGAACTCGTGATTAACCACTACGCCGGCGGCGAGCGCCAGATTCCGGTCACGCTGGACGCCAACAACGAGGCAACCGTGGATCTGGACAGAGTCAAGACCCAGTTTGGCTGCCACACCTGGCACAGCGTTAAGACACTCCAGGGTGATCCAGTTTGGTACGGCTGGTTCAACTACGAGGATCTCGGTCCCTACCGCACCGATGGCTACGTGATCCGGGACGAGGTGATTCCCTCCCAGAAGGTCGACGGAGAAACCGTCTATCTAACCACAAATCAGGATCTCATCTACGGTGTCGGTATCCTGAATGAACAATGGGGCTGCGATGTGACCCGTCAGGACGGCTCGTATGTAGGCTGGTTTAAATGGGACGAAATCAAGCCAAATTACACGTCGGACGAGTATGTCATCAAATTCCCAGCGGAAGGCGTTGTCATGGAGCTCTACCATGCCAATAGCAAGGAAACGGTCACCGCGCACAGCATCGAAGAACTGATCGTTTCCGTCACCGACCAGGAGTGGGGCGGCGCCAGCGTTGATATCATTGAGACAGGCATCCAGGAGCAGTTCGGTGTCTGGGGAAATGATGCCTTTACCTTCCGGACCAAGGATAACGCGCAGGTAAACGCGACCCGTGACGGCCGTCCGGGCTATGTGGGCACCTGGGTCAACGGTTCCTCCTTCTTCATGAGCGGCGCGAACGGCTCCTGGGTGGACTATAACCGGCTGGTGCAGAGCAACGGCGCGATCAAGTGCTATGTCAATTCCATCAACGAGCAGTTCAACGGCGGAGACATCGCACAGATCCGCACAGTTTACAACTCCAGGGGCAATCTGCAGAAGTACACGATCACCTACAGAACCAGCGACACCGAAACCTATGAGATCACCTACAATCCGGCTGACAAACCCATCTACGGCTACTACAAGCAGGTGGATGAGTCCGGCAATACCGTTCGTGAATCCGGTACCGGCGGCTATGGCAAGTGGCTGAACTTCCGCAATGAACTGACCCCCATCACGGACGCGCTCTTCGCCTCCCCCAGAGTCTGAGAAACTGAGTTTGCTTGATAACAGGGGCTGTCCCCGGACAGCCCCTTTTCCTGAGTCCTGAGCAGGAGGGATACCGGATGGATCTGCCGATGAATCTCCGCGCGGCGGTGGAGGAGCTGGCCGAGGCGTTTCCGATGCGGGAGTTGACCCGGACCGCCCGGGAGCTCAGCGACCGCTACCTGCGGCACGAGGCGGTGATTGCCTCCGAACTCGACGCGGTCACCTACGCCGCGATGCGCATGCCCGCCACCTACGCAGCCTGCGCCGCCGCCATGCAGTGGACACGGCAGCTGCTGCCGGAGGAAGCGCTCCCCCGCTCCCTGCTGGACGTGGGCGCGGGCACCGGCGCGGGCGTCCTCGCCGTCGGAGCGCTTTTCCCGCTGGAATCGGTCTGCTGCCTCGAACAGAATTCCTGGATGATGCGGACCGGACAGCGGCTGCTCGAGGCCGGGTCCGTCCGGGCTGACTGGCGGCAGCGCAGCCTGACCGATTCGGAGCCTCTCCCCCGGGCGGAGCTGGTTCTGGCGTCCTACATGCTCAACGAGCTCTCCCCCGCGGAGCGCGCCGGCGCCGTTTCCCGGCTCTGGGCGGCCGCGGAATCCGTCCTGCTTCTGGTCGAGCCCGGCACCCCGCACGCCTTCCGTGCCCTGCGGGAGGACCGGGAGCGCCTGCTCGCCGAGGGAGCGCACCTGCTCGCCCCCTGCCCGCACGCCGGGGCCTGTCCCCTGCCCGCGGAAGACTGGTGCCACTTCACGGCGCGCGCCGCCCGCGGACGCCTGCAGAAGCAGCTCAAGGACGCGCAGGTGCCCTATGAGGATGAGAAGTTCTGCTACCTGGCCTTTACGCGCGCGCCGCTCCCCCGCGCCGACCGGCGCGTCCTGCGGCATCCCCGGATCGATCCCGGCCGCGTGACCCTTCAGCTCTGCACCCCCGGCGGCCTGCAGGAGCTCGCCTGCGGCAAGCGCGACGCCGCCCTCTTCCGCGCCGCCCGGAAATGCCACGCCGGGGATTCGCTGTGAATTCCCTCTTGCATTTTTCGCCGCATCGCGTTATGCTATGCGCGTTATCTGTACCTTTCCGGGCATTGAGAAGGAGAGATGGGTATGAGCAATCTGCGTCCCGAGAGCATGGAGAGAATCACAACCCCTGCGCTGGCGGAAAAGTTCATCGAGGAGCAAGTGGCCGCGGTCCGCGCACAGGTCGGCGGCGGCAAGGTCCTGCTGGCGCTCAGCGGCGGCGTGGATTCCTCCGTGGTCGCCGCGCTGCTGATCCGCGCCATCGGCCGTCAGCTGGTCTGCGTCCATGTCAACCACGGTCTGCTGCGCAAGGGCGAGCCCGAGCAGGTCATCCGCGTCTTCCGCGATGAGCTGAACGCGGACCTCGTCTATGTGGACGCCGTCGACCGCTTCCTGGACAAGCTCGCGGGCGTCAGCGATCCCGAGGAAAAGCGGAAGATCATCGGCGCGGAGTTCATCCGTGTGTTCGAGGAGGAGGCCCGCAAGCAGGAGGGCATCGGCTTCCTGGCGCAGGGCACCATCTACCCCGACATCACGGAGAGCGTCGGTGTCAAGGCCCACCACAACGTCGGCGGCCTGCCCGAGGATATGAAGTTCGAGCTGGTCGAGCCCGTGAAGCTGCTCTACAAGGACGAGGTGCGCGTGGTCGGCAAGGCGCTGGGCCTGCCGGATAACATGGTCTACCGCCAGCCCTTCCCCGGCCCCGGCCTGGGCGTGCGCTGCGTCGGCGCCATCACCCGCGACCGGCTGGAAGCGCTCCGCGAGGCGGACGCGATCGTCCGTGAAGAAATCTCCAAGCTGCCCGAGGTTCCGTGGCAGTACTTCTGCGCGATCCCCGATTTCCAGTCCACCGGCATCCGCTATGTGGACGGCAAGGGCGAGCGTTACATGGGCTGGGCCGTCGTCGTCCGCGCCGTCAACACCGTGGACGCCGTCACCGCCACCGTCCCGGAGATCCCCTTCTCCGTCCTGTGCACCATCCGCGACCGCATCATCGCTACCGTCCCCGGCGTCAACCGCGTCCTGTGGGATGTGTCCGAGAAGCCGGTTGCGACGATTGAGTGGGAATAAAGGCTGAAATTCGGAAACCCGCATGAAATAAGGGTTTCCGGGCGGTCAAAGTCCCGCGTGGCAACAATTTGGCAACAAAAATCCATCATTCCGAAAACGAGGGCTAACTGATTTTGTGAAAGTCAGTTAGCCCTGTTTTGATGCATTTTTTCGGAAGGATGGAGGTGTCATTCATGATCGTCGTCGGCGTGTTCCTGAAGTCCGGCAGCCAGGTCGTCCATCAGTCTCTGGGACGGAACTTTCACCCACCGCCGGGTGGTGTCGCCATCGGGGAAATTATAGCGCCACTGGTCATAGGCTTCCCGGGTGATTTCGCCCTTCCGCAGGGCGTTGGCCACTGCCTGCCACTCGTACAGCATCCGGTGGATCTCAGCGGCCTGCGGATTCTCCCGGAAGTTCACCCGGAGGCATACATCGCCGTCAGCTTCCTCCACACGGAAGCCGTAGCGGTCCTCCAGCGTGAAAAGGGTGTGCATGAGGCCGACGTAGGAATCGATATCCGGCACCGCAATGGCATGAGGCGAGACGCCGAAGATGGACGCCATTTGCGCCGTCAGATCGGTCTTCGGATTGCGGTCCTCAGACTCATACTGCGCCATGCGCACATCGGCGGAGGAGGCCGGGAAGCCCAGCAGCTGCCCGAGATAACGCTGCGTCATCCCCAGACGCTTGCGGAAGCGGCGGATGCGTTCACCAGTGGCCATTGGAAGATCTCCCTTCGTTTGGATGACCATAGTATAACAGATAAGCTTAGTGAAATCAAGTTCTGTTTTGAATCATGGAGGTCAAGATGAATGAACCCTTTCTCACGGTGACGGAGGCGGCGGAGCTCCTGCACATCTCCAAATCCCATGCCTACAAGGTGATCCACCGGCTGAACCAGGAGCTGAAGGCGCAGGGTGTGCTCACCATTTCCGGAAGGATCAACCGGAACTATCTTCTGGAACGGACAGCAGCGCCGAAGCGAAAGGAGGCGGAAGACAATGGCAGTGTATAAGGACGAGAAATCCGGGACATGGCGGGTGATCTACCGCTATACAGACTGGACCGGCGAGCAGAAGCAGACCTCCAAGCGAGGCTTCACCACCAAGCGGGAAGCACAGGCCTGGGAGCGGGAGCAGATGAGCTCCCTCGGGAATACACTGGACATGACCTTCGCCAGCTTTGTGGAGCACTATACGGAGGACATCAAAACCCGGCTCAAGGAGAACACCTGGAACACAAAGGATCACATCATCCGGACAAAGCTCGTCCCCTGGTTCGGCAGGCTGAAGATGAACGCCATCACCCCGCAGTTGGTGATGAGCTGGCAGAATGAGATGCTCCGCGCCCGGGACAAGACCGGCAATCCCTATTCCCCGGTCTACCTGCGCACCCTGCAGACTCAGCTCACCGCCATCTTCAACCATGCGGTGAAGTACTATGGGCTCCGGGAGAATCCCTGTCACAAGGCCGGGCCGCTGGGCAAGAAGAAGGCGAAGGAAATGCTGTTCTGGACGAAGAAGGAATACCTGAAGTTCGCCGACGCCATGATGGACAAGCCGCGATCATTCTACGCTTTCGAGCTCCTGTACTGGTGCGGCATGCGGGAGGGTGAGCTGCTGGCGCTGACCCCGGCGGACTTCGATCTGGAGAAAGGCACGGTGACCATCAGCAAGAGCTATCAGCGGATGCACGGCGAGGACATCATCACCAGCCCGAAGACGGAGAAGAGCAACCGTACCATCACCATGCCGGACTTCCTGACGGAGGAGATCGACGAATACCTCCATTCCCTGGGGCACATCCATCCGAATGCCCGGATCTTCCCCTTCACGAAGGACTATCTCCACCATGAGATGGACCGCGGGGCAAAGCAGGCCGGCGTCAAGCGCATCCGGATCCATGATCTCAGGCACAGTGCCATCAGCCTGCTGATCGACATGGGCTTCAGCGCTATTGCGATCGCGGATCGGGTGGGTCACGAGAGCATCGACATCACATATAACTACGCCCATCTCTTCCCTTCCAAGCAGACGGAGATGGCGGCGAGACTGAACATGGAAAGGGGGATCTGATATGTCGGCAAAAGTCATGGACGCGCATGGGCGGTGGCGCAGTGTGACTGTCGCTTTCCGGGTATCGCCGGAGGAGGACAGCCAGATCGAGACGCTGGTCAGGCTCAGCGGTCTGACCAAGCAGGATTATATCCTGAACCGCCTGCTGAACCGGGACGTGGTGGTGCAGGGGAATCCGAGAGTATACAAGGCGCTGCGGGATCAGCTGGCTGCCGTGCTGGCGGAACTGCAGCGAATCGATGCCAGGGGAAGCATCAGCGACGAACTGACCGACATCATCCGGATGATCGCCGTCATCATGGGCGGCATGAAGGAGGAAAGAAAATGAACATCACCTATCACCGGAATGGAGACTACCTGCTGCCGGATCTGACGCTGGGTAATCAGCCGACAGCACCGCTGACGAAGTATGGCCGGATGCGGATGCGGTTCCTGCAGGAACACAAGCCCGGCCTGTACAGCCACCTGATCCTGTCCGAAAAGCTGTATCAGCACCTGGTGGAAACGCAGGAAGCGGCACAGACCCGGATAGACCGGATCGTTGCGGAGATGGCAAAGGACGCCGGGATCGACGAAGAGATTAAGGCGCGGGATCAGATGGCCTGGGTCGGCGCGATGAACGCGATCCGGCAGCAGGCGGAGGAGACTGTGCTGGAAGAATTGGTCTATGGCTGAGAAGATGCCCCGTGGCCGGTGTGGTCACGGGGCTTTATAATTCAGCAGACATTTCAGCGAAAGTGTTGTATAATATGGCTGTACCCCGATGCATGGAAGGGAAATGATTGTCATGTTTGATTCAATCGGAAGGAAGAAAGCTGCCTGTGAAATCTGCGCCATGTGTGGCAAGCGTCTGAAAAGCACGGACACCTGGTTAATCAATGCAAAGAAATACTGCGGGCAATGCAGACAGCAGATATGGGATGAACAGGCGGCTTTGATGACACAGAAGACCGACGAGAGGATCCTGATGCTGATCAAAGGGCAGCGATATTTAGTTCACCATCACGATGAAGAGGAATACTCGTATCTTGGTGAAAGCGGCATGTGCATTGAGATCCTGAATGACACCGGAAGCAGCAGCCTCTTTATAGACCGTGATGATGAGTATACAGTGTCCTTTGAATACCACCATTGTCACTATTCATTTGGTGATGGCGAGCAAATCTCCCGCATGATGGAGACAATCGATGGCATTCTGCACAATACAATCTGTGCGGTTTCCATCGGGAGCCGAGGGGACAACGGTCAGTTTGTGTGGAGCGGAAGTTGCTTTTTGCCTTCAGAAACCGCACGTGAAGCCAACACTATCAAAGACCTGTTTCCACAAAGCGTATTAAGACAACTCGCAAACAGCCGGTGCACTGAAATCCTGTTCCAATTCTGGGACGGTTCATTAAATAAGTCGACTCCTGTCTCATCGATGCGATGACCAGTGTGATACCTGAAGGATACGCAGAGCATTAGCCTACTTGAACAGAGCACAGACAGTTCAGCATCAGCCCTATGCCCCGTGACCACTGCGGCCACGGGGTTTTGTTTATTCCTGAAATCGCTGCAAAGCATCAGAAAACGCTGTCCAGTAGGGGTCATCCGCCCGAGGCGATGGCTCCTCTGGAGAGCACTTGACAAAAGCAATAATGCTTAGTATAATCAAGATAAGCAATAATGCTTAACTTTGAAAACGAGGTGACCTACATGACGTAGCACAGAGAATCCGGACCTTGAAAACTGCATATTCCATCGATATCACGTAGCACCTTTGAACCAACCCAACCAAACAAAGGAGGACCACACAACGAGCAAGACATTCATCACCGTGGCGGAGGTGGCGGAGATCCTGAGCATCTCCAAATCCTACGCCTACAAAATCGTACACAGGCTCAACGAAGAGCTGAAAGCCAAGGGCTATCTGACCATCGCCGGCAGGATCAACCGGGACTATTTCCTGGAAAAGACCTGCTATCAGCCCGAGGACAAAGCAGCGGACAGCCTGCCGAAAGGAGCCCCGATCCCCTGATGCCGGTCTACAAAGAAGAGAAAACCAACACCTGGCGGGTGATCTACCGCTACACCGACTGGAAGGGGGAACGGAAGCAGACCTCCAAGCGCGGCTTTGCCACCAGGCGGGAGGCCCAGGCCTGGGAGCGCGAGCAGCTGAACAAGGTCACCGCGGACGTGGACATGACCTTCGCCAGCTTCATCGACCACTATACCGAGGACATGAAAACCCGCCTGAAGGAAAACACCTGGAACAACAAGGAGCACATCATCCGGACAAAGCTGCTGCCGTACTTCGGAAAGCTGAAGCTCAGCAGCATCACTCCGCAGCAGATCATCACCTGGCAGAACGAGTTGATGAACTGCAAGGACGAAAATGGGAAGCCCTACTCCCCGGTCTACCTGCGAACCATCCACACCCAGCTCAGCGCCGTCTTCAACCACGCCGTCCGGTACTACAAGCTGAAGGAGAACCCCTGCCAGAAGGCCGGCGCCATGGGCAAGAAGAAAGCCCGTGAA
>JAFWQU010000016.1 GCA_017508975.1 Clostridia bacterium
AGAATAGCCCGTTTACGGGCGACCGGAACAAGCCCCTCGCAAGTGGCAGACCGTATTGCGCCTGCGAGGGCGCCAGCTAGTATCCTAGGGCTATGCCCGCATATGAAAAGCCACCGGCTACGCCGGTGGATGTTTACTCTTCAACCACCCCAGCTTGCCGGGGAGATGCTGCGTCAGCGACAGAGAAGCCGTTCTGGCCTTATCACTTCATCAGGAAGAAATACCCCGCCGCCAGCAGCGCAATCTGCACGGCCAGCAGGACCGGAAAGAAGACCTTGAAATACCAGTGCTTGGTCTTGTGACGGCAGAGGGTCATGCCCAGCACGCCGCCCAGGCCGCCGAAGCAGGCGGTGGCCAGAAAGAGTGTCTTCTCGGGCACGCGCCACTTGCCCTCGCGGGCGCAGCGCTTGTCGTAGGCCATCAGGCTGAAGGAGATCAGGTTCAGAATCGCCAGAATGATCAGAACAATCCAGATCGTCTGCATAAACATACCTCACATTTCCAAACTTCTTGTCTATGGGCATTTGTTCAGAAAGATTTCGCGGCCTGCGGGCCGCGACCAGGGCTTTCCGATCGCCCTGGACCTTCGGTCACATGCTGTTGCTGGATTTGTAATTCTTACTTGAGATTGGTATAACAGATGAAAGAAGTCTACAATCCCATCTTGGTCATGATGCCGTCGGTGGTGACGCCGGGGTGGGTCACGTAGAGCCGCGCGATCTGCTCCACCAGGGCCCGGTCCAGACCGTGGCGGCGGGCGATGGCGTCCACGGACTGCCCGCGCTGGGTCTCCCGAACCACAAGCTCAATCTGCTGCCGCAGGTCGGCTCCGGCGGTATGGGGCACGGCCTCCGCGGCGCTGTGCGGGAGATCGATCCGCTCCACGGTGAAGCCGACCGGCTGGACGGTCAGCCGCGCGAGGGTGATGGGCTGCAGGAAGCGCCGGGGGCCGCAGCTGCCGGGGTTCAGGACCAGCGTGCGCCTGCCGCCGGGCGCTTCGATCCAGTTGGCCGCGTACTGGTGGGTATGCCCGCAGACTGCCAGGTCATAATCGCTCAGACGGGCCGGCAGGTCCTTCTTCTTGTGCGCCATGCAGATTCGCAGCCCGCCCAGCTCGAAATCCAGCGTCAGCGGCAGCTCCTCCGCCCAGTCCCGGTCGTTGTTTCCGCGCACGGCTTTCACCGGCGCGAGAGCCTCCAGCTGATCCAGAACGGGCCGGTGGGAGACGTCGCCGCCGTGGAGGATGGCGTCGCAGCCCCGCAGCGCCGAGAGCACCTCCGGGCGCAGCAGATCGTGGGTGTCCGAGAGAATCCCGAGAATCATGGCGTCCCCTCCGCTCCGTGACAGTAACCGTAATACCAGCATTCATAGGGCTTGCAGCACTGATCCCCCGGCGGCACCGGGAGCTCCTGCGGCTCCTTCTGCAGTCGGTTCAGGTCCCAGATGTGGTCGTTGATCCAGCGGTAGAGCCCCTTGGCGTCCTTTGTGATCTCCACCGGCAGAAAGGGGTTCTCCTCGTCCGGCCCGTGCAGGACCAGAAAGACGCGCGGGATCTTCACGCCGCAGCGGACGGCGATGTAGTACTGGAAGGCAGCGTCCCGGACGAACTGCTCCTGAACCTCCGGCGCGTTCTTGACCTCGTAGAGCTCATAGCCGTCCGGCACCTTGCGGAGAATGTCCACGGCACAGTAGTTGTTGTAGTTGCTGAAGGCCGCCTCGCACAGGATGGGCGTGCCCTTGGCGAGATGCTCCGCGGTGCGCGCGAGCATCGCCTTTTTGTCCGGAATCCGCCGGCCGGGAAGATAGACCGTCATCTCCTCGTAGGGGCCGAACATGCTCATGGCGCGGTCGCCGAAGTCGTTCCCGGCGTCCAGGCGGGCCTGCACCTCCGGCGGGATCACCCGCAGGCCGGGCTTGTGCTTGTCCAGCCAGAGCATTTTCGGACACTGCATGCCGCGCATGAAGTCTGTCTTGGTGATGGCCATACGGCGCCTCCTTGGCTTATTCAAGCGGGATATCGTAACGGTTCACGCGCAGGCCGGACTCCTCGCCGGTGAGGGTGCCCACGTAGATGCCGCCCGCGGCCAGGATCGTGCGACGGCTGCCGGTGTTGATGTCCCGGCAGACCAGGCGCACGGACGTCAGCCCGCAGGCCTTCGCCTTCTCCAGGGCGAGCTGCAGCTGCGCCTTCGCGTAGCCCTTCCGGCGCTCGCTCGGGCGGACGGAGTAGCCGATGTGCGACGCGAACTCCGGATCGTCGTCGTCATATTCGAGTTTGTGCCGGAGGCAGAGAAAGCCCACGATCCGGCCGTCCGATTTCCGGACGGACATATACCAGGAGACCTTTCCCCGCATCTCCTCGCACCAGGCGAGCCACGCTTCCACGGAGGAAAACTCCTCAAGCCCGTCCAGCCCGGGGATCCGGTCGGGGTCGGGTGTCACCCGCATCCGGTCCGCCGGGAACTCGTCCCGGTAGGCCGCAATCTCCTGCGCGTATTCCGCCGACGGGAAAACCAGCGTCAATTCGTCCATGTCCGGCCTCCTACACCAGTACCTTGCTCTCCCAGATGCCGCTGTGGAAGCGCCAGAGGAAGAGCGCGATGCGGAACACCCAGTCGATCTGCATGGCGACCCAGACGCCCACCACGCCCATGCCCAGCGGGATGGCGATCAGCCAGGCGGTGAAAACCCGGAAGACCATCATGGAGACCGAGGAGACCACCATCGTAAAGCGCGTGTCGCCCGCGGCGCGCAGGCTGTTGGGCAGCACGAAGGAGAGCGGCCACAGGGTCAGCGCGCCGGCGCCGTGCAGCGCGACGATGATCCGCGCGAGACGGTCGGCCTCCGGCTCCAGGTGGTAGGGCAGCGTGATCCAGGGGTTGAGGATCAAGAGCAGGATGTTCAGCGTGCCCTGGATCAGATAGCAGATCTTCATCAGGCGCCAGGTGTACTCCCGCGCCTGTTTGAATTCATGCGCGCCGCAGCAGCGGCCCACGACCGTGATCATCGCCAGGGAGATCGCGCCGCCGGGCAGGCAGTGGAAGGTGCCCAGGCTGTTGCCCACGGCGTTGGCCGCGATGGCGTCGGTGCCGAGGGTGGCGATCATGCGCACGAGGATCAGCTTGCCGAACTGGAACAGCCCGTTCTCCAGGCCGTTCGGGACGCCGACGGTGAAGATCATGCCCGCCAGGTCGCCGCGCCAGCGCAGTCCCTGCACCGAGGGGAAGGGGAGCGGCGCGTTCGGGCGCATCATGGGTAGCTGGATCAGCACGGATCCGGCGATGCGCGAGACGAGCGTCGCCAGCGCCGCGCCGGTGACGCCCATGCCCAGCCCGTAGATGGTCAGCGCGTTCCCGGCGACGTTGATCAGGTTCATGATGAGCGAGGTGCGCAGGCTGCTGCGGGCATCGCCCACCGAGCGCAGCAGCGCCGCGCCGGCGTTGTAGATCGCCAGGAAGGGGTAGGAGAGGGCACAGTAGAAGAAGTAGACCTGCGCGGCCTCCATGACGCCCGGCGCGATGCCCCCGAAGAGCAGGCGCAGCAGTCCGTCCCGGAAGATCAGACAAAACACCATCAGGGCGAGGGAGATCAGCCCCACGATCACATACAGGTGCCGGGAGGCCTGTTCCGCCTCCCGCTGCTCCCGCTTGCCCAGGAACTGCGAAACCACCACCGCGCCGCCGGTGGCCAGCGCCGAAAAGACCTGGATCAGCAGCACGCTGATCGAGTCCACCAGCGAGACGCCGCTCACCGCGTCCTGTCCGCAGGAGGCTACCATGACCGTGTCCGCCATGCCGATGGCCACCGCCAGCGCCTGCTCCATGAGGAGCGGCACCAGCAGATCCCGGAGATCCCGCCGGGAGAAGAGGGACTTTGAGAGGGAAGCTTGCATGCGGTGCCTTTCTGCGCTCATGCTTTTCTCGAGTAGTACCAATCTCGAGTAATACCAATCTCAAGTAAGAATTGTAAATTCAGCAACAGCATGTGACCGAAGGTCCAGGGCGATCGGAAAGCCGCCAGTCCGGCTGCGGACCTGGTCGCGGCCTGCAGGCCGCGAAACCCTGCTAATCAGACAAAAAGAGGGGTGGAGAAATAGCGCTCGGCGGTGTCCGGCAGCACGGTGACCACGGTCTTGCCCGGTCCGAGCTTTTTCGCCAGGGCGATGGCCGCCGCGACGTTCGTGCCCGAGGAGATGCCGCACATGAGGCCCTCCTCCGTGGCGAGACGCTTCGCGGTCTCCAGGGCGTCCTCGTCGGTGACGATGTGGATGTGCGAGAAGATGCCGGTGTTGAGGATCGCGGGAATCACGCCGTCGCCGATGCCCATCTGCACATGCGTGCCGATGGTGCCGCCGGCCAGGATCGCGGCGTTCTCGGGCTCCACGGCCCAGATCTCGATGTCCGGGAAACGCTCCCGCAGAACCTCGCCGATGCCGGTGATAGTGCCGCCGGTGCCGATGCCGGAGCAGAAGCCGTCGATGGGGCCGTCGATATCCGCCAGGATCTCGGCCGCGGTGCCCTCGCGCTGGGCGGACAGGTTGTTGGGGTTCTCGAACTGCTGCGGGACGAAAACCCGGGGATCCGCCGCCGCCATGTCCATGGCCAGGTCCAGGCAGGCCTGGATGCACTTGCCGATGTCCCCGTCGTCGTGGATCAGGCGGACCTGCGCGCCGTAATGCTCCACGAGCAGCCGGCGCTCGGCACTGACCGAGTCGGGCATGATGATGACGGTCCGGTAGCCGCGCACGGCGCCCACCAGCGCCAGGCCGATGCCCTGGTTGCCGCTGGTCGGCTCCACGATGATGGAGTCCGGGTTCAGCCGGCCCTCGCGCTCCGCGGCCAGAATCATGCGGTAGGCGGTGCGTGTCTTGATGGAGCCGCCGACGTTCAGTCCCTCATACTTCACGAGGATGCGCGCGGCGTCCGGCGGCTGCATCCGGTTCAGGCGGATCAGCGGGGTGTGTCCGAGCGCCTGCAGGACGTTTTCATAGATCACGGGAATCTCCTCCCTTTGGTATGGATAAAACGGGACAAGAGACGAAAAGAACCTGTCCGGCGGGGCCGGACAGGTTTGTGCGCGTTTACTGGATCGGGGCGGCTTCCTCCACCGGATAGACGGAAACCTTTTTCTTGTCGCCGCCGGCGTAGGTCTCGAACCGCACCGTGCCGGCCACCTTCGCGAAGAGGGTGTCGTCCTTGCCGATGCCGACGTTCAGGCCGGGATGGATCTTGGTGCCGCGCTGCCGGACCAGGATAGCGCCGCCCTGGGCGAACTGGCCGTCGGCACGCTTCGGGCCCAGACGCTTGGACTCGCTGTCGCGGCCGTTGCGGGTGGAGCCCATGCCCTTTTTATGGGCGAAGAGCTGCAGATTCATTTTCATCATGGTTTTGTACCTTCCTTCCGTATCGAGAACTTGACATAGCGTGGATAGGTCCCAGCGATGTCCTCCAGTCCGAGCCGCAGGCTTTGCAGCAGCAGCTGCGCGTCCGGCGTCATGGCTTCCGGCGGGATGCGGATGCTCAATTGCCCGTCCTCGCCGCACTCGGCGATGTCCTTCAGCCCGCAGAGGGCCTCGAGACTGTTGGCACAGGTGATGCTCAGCGCGCTGACCGCTGCGCAGACGATGTCGCTGCCCTGCTCCGCGTAGCCGGAGTGGCCGCGGAGCTCACAGCCCGTGAGCTGCCCGGAGGCATCCAGGATCATGACTGCCCGGATCATGCGTTGATCGCGGTGATCTCCACTTTCGTGTAGGGCTGACGGTGGCCCGTCTTCCGGTCGTAGTTCTTCTTGCTCTTGTACTTGCCGATGATGATCTTCTTGCCCTTGACCTGGCTGATCACCTTGCCCTCGACCTTGGCGCCCTCCAGCAGGGGAGTTCCGACCTTCACGTCGGCGCCCTCGCCCGCCATCAGCACGTCGAAGCTGATGGAGCTGCCATCCTCCTGGTCTACCTTCTCGATGTAGATCACATCACCCTGGGAGACCTTGTACTGTTTTCCGCCCGCTGCAATGATCGCGTACACCTTGCAGCACCTCCTGATTATAGACTCGCCGGGACATGAGGTAGCGCCTCGCGGCGCGATTTGGACAGACCTCTCCCGAGCGGCTTGCCCGAGTAGAATACCATAGAATGGCAGGGCCGTCAAGTGTTTTTTTCCGGCTTTCCGCGGGTTCCGAAAACCGCGGAATGGTGATATAATCAACACGATGGGGGGAGCGCCATGAACGCAAACAGCCTGTCGACCAACCTGATCGTCACCGCCCTTGCGCTGGTGATGGTTTTTGTGCTGCCCTGGGCGGACCGCCGGATCTGCCGGCGTCTGGGGCTCAATCTGCAGGGCGGCCTGAGCAGCAACCCCCGGGCGGAGACGCTCCTGCGGGTCCGGTTCACGATCCTTTGTACGGCGCTGGGCGTCTATCTGGCCGCACTGGCGTATCTGGTTTTCTTCTCCCGCTCGGCATCCGAGGACTATCAGGTGCACATCGCGCCGTTCGCCGATCTGCGCAACGCGGTGCGGATCGACTACGGAGTTTTCGGTCTCCTGAGGTCGCTCCTGACGGAGGGGCTCTCCGGCGCGGCCGCCCACGTGAAGATTGTCCGGGCGGAGGACATCACCCAGGTCTATATGAACGTCATGCTGATGGTGCCCATGGGGTATCTGCTGCCCTATATCTTTCCGTGGTTCCGGGCGAAGGCGCGGATCCGGCCGGTCATGGCCTGCTTCGCGGCTGCGCTGCTGACCGAGAACCTGCAGCTGATCTTCCGCCGCGGCTTCTATGACATGGACGACCTGATCGCCAACACCCTCGGCGGTCTGGTGGGACAGTCCCTGTTCCGGTCCGTGGCGTATGTGGTCACGCACCCGGACTGGCGCAAGGAGCGGGCGTCCTACCGGCGGTGGAAGCGCAACGCCCGGACCCGCACCCTCTACCCCTTCGCCCGCCGGATGGACGTCGCCCGGGCGGCGCTCCTGGCCACGGACGAGGGCGCGATCTGGGATTTCTATGTGATGAAGCTGGGCTTCCGGCTGATCGGACAGCTGGTGCCCATGGACTCGGAGGGGACGGACCTTCTGCTGGAGATGGGCCGCTGCCAGATTGAGGTGCACTGCTCGAACCGGACAGACCTCCTGCCGCAGCAGACCCTGACCTTCTCCGTCCGCCGCCTGCGGCCCATTATCCGGCGGCTGCGGGAGAACGGCATCGAGACGGGGGAGATCCTGCAGGACCCCTACACCGCGCAGCGCAGTATCCGGCTGCAGGGGCCGGACGGCGTGAGCGTGGTCTTCATCGAGCGGTAACGGCGTACTGAGAAAGCGGGGATGACGATGATTCGGGCGGGAAAACAGATTGCGGCGAGCGCGCTGCTGCTGATCGTGTTTTGTCTGGTGTGCCGTTTTGCCTTTTTCCGCAGCTACACCATGGTGGTTCCGCTGACGCCGGCGATGGAGGAGAGCTTCCGGCACGGCGGCGTCCGCGTGGAGATCGAGCACCCGGAGATCATCCGCTGCGGGGAGCCGGTGCTCCATGAGGGCTATCTGGAGATCGACGTCTATCCGGTGCAGCCCGGCGATTCGGACATCTCCTTCCTCAGCGGGGAGGGGGAGCGGGAATCCTTCCGCGTCATGCGCGTGAGCAGGCTCCGTACGGTTTTTGACCGGGCGAGCCGCGACTTTACCGGCGATCTCGCCGTGCTCCTCGCGATCACCCTCTTCTGGCTCCTGGTGAGCGCCATCATGCTCTGGCACTTCTTTCAGGCGAAGGGCGCACAGTTCTATCACCATCTCACGGTCTACTACGCCGGCTTCTCGCTGTTCGCGCTGGTATCCGGGCTGGTCATGCTGCAGACCACGGTCTCGCATTTCTCGGACCCGGTGGGATACTCCATGATGGCGGCCTTCTCGACGCTCAACAGCGCCAGCAAGCATTTCATGATGCTGACGACCCCGCTGATGCTCGCCTTCGCGGCGGCGATGTCGGCCAGTAATATCGCGCTGCTGCGCCATGAGCGGCCGCGGCTGCAGAACATCCTGGGACTCCTGGTGAGCCTCCTGCTGGTGGCGGGGGAGGCCGTGGGCTGGTATCTGTTCACCCGCGATTTCAGCGGCTCGGAGTGGGAGAGCCGCGTGCGGAGCACCCTGGAGAACACCTACGCGACCGTGTTCGTGTACTTCGAGTGCATGCTGGCGGGCGCTGTGATCTGCGGCATCCGCGCGGCGAAGCACGAGCCGGCCCCGGACAAGGACTTCATCGTCATCCTCGGCTGCTGGTTCCGGAAGGACGGTTCCCTGCCGCCGCTCCTGCGCGGGCGGGTGGACCGGGCGCTTGCCTTCTGGCGCAGGCAGAAGGCCGAGACCGGGAAGGAGGCCGTCTTTATCCCCTCCGGCGGACAGGGCCGGGACGAGCCGATGCCAGAGGCGGAGGCCATGCGCCGCTACCTGCTGACCCAGGACATCCCGGACAGCCTGATCGTCCCGGAGACCAAGTCCGCCAGCACCTGGCAGAACATGGCCAACGCCCGGGAGATCATCGCGGAGCGGCAGCCGGACGCGAAGACGGTCTTCGCCACGACGAACTACCATGTGTTCCGAAGCGGTGTCTGGGCGTCCGAGGCCGGGCTGCCCGCCGAGGGCATCGGCAGCCGGACCAAATGGTGGTTCTGGCCCAACGCGTTCATGCGGGAGACGGTCGGACTGCTTCAAAAACGCTGGATCCAGGAGATCCTTCTCCTGGCCGCCCTGATCGCCTTCTTCGGCTTCCTGTCCCTGGTGCTGGGGTGAGGTTTCTGTCATACTGATCTCAGTATCGTGTGCGAAATGTCAACAGGAAGATTCCGCGCCTGCGGGCGCGGCCAGAGGCTTTCCGATCGCCTCTGGACTCTTCGGGTGCACCTTTTTTGAGTGTTCGAGTCAGCATTGTTCAGTAACCTTTGCCGCCCCAGCTTGCTGGGGAGGTGCCCGAAGGGCGGAGGGGCTTTCTTTCCTTGCTTTCTCTAAGCCTTCAAAAGAAGATGCTGCCGACGGTCCATGGCGATCGGAAAGCCGCCAGTCCGGCAGCGGCCCGCAGGCCGCGGAATTCCTTGCCTGCAATAGGCCATACCGCCGGAAATCGATATGGAAAAATCACCGAACCGGACCCTTGCAAAAACCGGATTCTATGATAAGATAGCTTTCAGCGCGGGGCAGGACTGTCTCCTGTATCCCGCGACTTTTTTCCGGAAGGAGGCTTCTCTGTGTCCAAGAGAACGCCAAATCCCAGCTTTTCCAAGCGCATTCTTTCCACCCGGTTCATCACCAACGCGGGACTCATCGCGGCGCTCTACGTCGTGCTGACCCTGGTGGCGCAGGCGCTGGGCCTCGCGAGCGGCGCCATCCAGGTCCGCCTGTCGGAGGCACTGACCATCCTGCCCTGCTTCACCCCGACGGGCATCCCCGGCCTGACGATCGGCTGCCTGCTGGCCAATCTGGTCACCGGCTGCGCGCCGCTGGATGTCGCCCTGGGCACCGTCGCCACGCTGATCGGCGCCGTCGGCACCCACCTGCTCCGCAAAAAGCCCCTGCTGGCCTGGATTCCGCCGGTGCTCGCCAACGCCCTCATCGTCCCCTATGTGCTGATCAAGGCCTACGGCGTGGAGGACGCCTACTGGTACCTGGCCCTGACGGTCGGCGCCGGCGAGGTTATCGCCTGCGGCATCCTGGGCCTGCTCCTCTACAAGGCCCTCTCCCGGGTCAAGAACCTGAACGCCTGGATTTGACTCTTCCACGCTCCCGCTCAGGGGGCGTTTTTTGTGCGTGGACGGCTCTATGGCTGACGCAGCATCTCTCCGGAAGCTTGGGCGAGCGAGCGAGGTTCCGCGCCTGCGGGCGCGGCCAGGGGCTTTCCGATCGCCTCTGGACTCTTCGGGGCTGCACCTTTTTGGAGTGTATGGGTCAGCATTGTCCAGTAACCTTTGCCTCTCCAGCTTGCTGGGGAGGTGCCCGAAGGGCGGAGGGGCCGTCCATGCTTTCTCCAAGCCTCCAAAAGAGGATGCTGCCGAAGGTCCAGGGCGATCGGAAAGCCCTGGTCGCGCCCGCAGGCGCGAAATCCCCCTGCTAAAATTTTCTCCAAAATAAATCATATAAGAAAAGGCTCCCCGCGAGGGGAGCCGGGGAAGTCGGGAATCACCGGAACAGGGTGAAGTTCTTGAAGACCGCAACCAGGGTGTTGGCGACGGTGGACATCATCTTGATGAAGATATCCAGCGCGACGCCGACCACGTCCTTGCGGGTGTCGCCGACGGTGTCGCCGCTGACGGCGGCCTTATGTGCCGCGGAGCCCTTGCCGTGTCCCTCCAGGGAGCCGGACTCGATGTACTTCTTCGCGTTGTCGAAGGCACCGCCGGAGTTGCCCATGAAGATCGCGCGCGGGATGGCCACGACGGTGGCGCCGATCAGCAGGCCGCCGACGAAGTCCACGCCGAAGACGAAGCCGCCCACGACCGGGATCGCCATGGCGAGGATGGAGGGCACCAGCATCTTGCGCAGCGCGCCCTGGGTCGCCATCTGGATCATCTTGTTGTAGTCGGGCTTGACCTTGCCCTCCAGAGCGCCGGGGATCGAGAGCATCTTGTCGCCCTCGTCGGCCATGGCCTTGGCGGACTCGATGGTGTTGTCGGTCAGCATGGCGGAGAAGTACTCCACCAGCGCGCCGCCGATGATGGCGCCGGCCACCACCGTGAAGGAGGCGAAGTTCAGAATCAGCGTCTCGCCCGCGGCAGTGTAGTTGCCCACGTAGGAGACGATCAGGGAGACGGTCGCGAAGGCCGCGGAGCCGATGGCGAAGCCCTTGCCGATGGCGGCGGTGGTGTTGCCCACGGCATCCAGCTTGTCGGTGATCTTGCGGACGTCATGGTCCAGGTGGCAGCTCTCGGCCAGGCCGCCGGCGTTGTCCGCGATGGGGCCAAAGGCGTCGATGGAGACCGTCGCGCCGACGAAGGCCAGCATGCCCAGGGCGGCGATCGCAATGCCATAGGTGCTGGCGACCATGCCGGAGACCAGCAGCGCCACGCCGATCACGAGGATGGGCAGCAGGCAGGAGCGGGAGCCGATGGCGTCGCCTTTGGTGATGACGAAGGCCTCGCCCTCGGTGGCCATCTCAGCCAGCTTCTGGGTGGGCTTGTAGTCGGTGGAGGTGTAGTACTCGGTGATCTTGCCGATGGCAACGCCGCTGGCCAGACCCAGCACCACGCAGATCCAGGGGGAGAGGACGCCGGCTTTCCAGCCGTACTCCGCCATGACCTGGGGATCCATGCCGCCGAAGACGATGAAGGTCGCGGCAAGGCTCAGCACGACGGTGAAGCCGGCGGAGATCCAGGTCGCCATGTCCAGCTCGTGGGCGGGATTGTCGCCCATCTTCTTGAAGGCGGCGTAGCCCAGGCCGATCAGGCAGCTGATCAGGCCGAGACCCGCGATGGCGATGGGGAAGATCGTGGTGAGCCCGAAGGCTTTCTCCAAGAGCTCGCTCTTATCGGCGAAGGCGGCGGCGTGGCCCTGGAAGAGGATCACGGCGATCATCAGGCTCGCGGAGATCGTGGCCACGAAGGACTCCAGCAGGTCGGAGCAGTTGCCGGCGATGTCGTTGACGTTGTCGCCGATGAAGTCCGCGATGACGTTCGGCACGCGGGAGTCGTCCTCGGGCAGGTCGTTGCGGATCTTCGCCAGAATGTCGGCGGAGATGTCCGCGGCCTTGGTGTAGTTGCCGCCGGCCACGCGGTTGAACATGGCGACCAGCGAGCAGCCCAGGGAGTAGCAGGAGATGCGCATCAGGGAGGCGTTGACGCCCGAGAGCTGCACGACCAGGCCCGCGCCGTCGGCCTGATGGTTGACGCCGCCCCAGATCAGCAGCACGGCCACCAGGCCCATCATGCCGAAGGCCTGCACGGAGAGGCCGGAGATGGAGCCGCCGCACAGGGCGACCTTCACGGTCTCGCCGATGGACATGGTCTCCCGCGCGCGGTTGGCGGTGCGCACGTTGGCGTAGGTGGCGCTCTTCATGCCCAGCACGCACACGATGGAGGACATGCACGCGCCGATCAGAAAGGTGATGCCCGCGGTCTTCTCCACAAACAGGCTGAAGACCAGGGCGAGCACAGCCACGACGATGCTGATGGTCTTGTACTCGGTCAGCATGAAGGTGTTCGCGCCGGAGCGGATGATGCCGGCCATCTCCGTCAGTTCCGGCGTGCCCTCGGGCATTTTCCGGATCCGCACGTAGTTCCACGCGACGTAGGCCATGGCGCATACGATCGCGCAGAGGACAAGGACATACCATACGGTTGACATAAAGTTTCCTCCTCCTCGTATTCAGGCCCGCACGCGAGCCCATTCCAAAGCCTATTCTACTCCATCCGCCGCCCGGCGTCAATGCCCGGATTGCAGGCGCGCGGGCGGGTTTTCGGATTGACATTCCGGCCCAATTGCGCTATGCTGAAAGGGGTCAGATCGGATACTCCCAAAGGAGGAATTGTAAAATGAAGAAACCGGTTGTGCTGGTGGTCATGGACGGCGTGGGCGAGACGCCCGAGGAACTGGGAAACATGGTGCTGAAAGCCACCACGCCCACCCTGGACGAACTGAAGGCTACCTGCCCCTGGCAGTGCATCAAAGCCCACGGCAGCGCGGTGGGCCTGCCCACGGACGACGACATGGGCAACAGCGAGGTCGGCCATAACGCGCTGGGCTGCGGCCAGATCTATTCCCAGGGCGCCAAGCTGGTGAACGAGTCCATCGAGTCCGGCTCCATCTTCCAGAGCGAGACCTGGAAGGAGCTGGCGGGCTCCGTGGTGGAGAAGGGCACCGCCCTGCACTTCCTGGGCCTGCTCTCCGACGGCAACGTCCACTCCAACATCTCCCACCTCATCGCCATGCTGCGGGAGGCCAAGAAGGAGGGCGTAAAGAAGGTCCGGGTGCACATCCTGCTGGACGGCCGCGACGTACCCGCCACCTCCGCCCTGGAGTATGTGGAGCAGCTGGAGAATGTGCTGGCTGAGCTGAATGACGCTTCCTTCGACGGACGCATCGCCTCCGGCGGCGGCCGCATGAAGATCACCATGGACCGCTACCAGGCCAACTGGGCCATGGTGGCGGCGGGCTGGGACGTGCATGTGCACGGCCAGGGCCGGCAGTTCCCGACCGCGAAGGAGGCCATTGAGACCTTCCGCGCGGAGACCGGCTGCATCGACCAGGACCTGCCCGCCTTCGTCATCGCGGAGAACGGCGCGCCCGTGGGCGCCATGCAGGACGGCGACAGCGTGATCCTCTACAACTTCCGCGGCGACCGCGCCCTGGAGATCTCCATGGCTTTCGACGGCGACGCCTCCTTCGACAAGTTTGACCGGGGTGTGATCCCCCAGGTCAAGTACGCCGGCATGCTGGAGTACGACGGCGACCTGCACATCCCGCATAAGTACCTGGTGAACCCGCCCCAGATCCGCAACACCCTCACGGAGCTGCTGGTGGCCCACGGCATCCGGGAGTACGCGGTCTCCGAGACGCAGAAATACGGCCATGTGACCTACTTCTGGAACGGCAACCGTTCCGGCAAGGTCTCCGAGGAGCTGGAGGACTACTGCGAGATCCCCAGCGACGTGCGCTCCTTTGACGAGTGCCCCTGGATGAAGGCCACCGAGATCGCCGACAAGGTCATCGAGGCCATCCAGAGCGGCAAGTACGGCTTTATCCGCTGCAACTTCCCCAACGGCGACATGGTGGGCCACACCGGCAGCCTGCACGCCACGGAGATCGCGGTGGAGAGCGTGGACCTGGAGCTGGCCCGGATCAAGAAGGCCTGCGACGAGGCCGGCTGCATCCTGATCGTGACCGCCGACCACGGCAACTCCGACCAGATGCTGGAGAAGAACAAGAAGGGCGGCATCGAGGTGCGCACGGCCCACAGCCTGAACCCGGTCCCGTTCATCATCTACGACAAGGACGAGCGCCACGAGATGAAGCAGGGCGCCTTCGGCCTGGCGAACGTCGCGCCCACGGTGGCGGAGCTGATGGAGCTGACGCCTCCCGAGAGCTGGGAGGAGAGCATGCTGGCGCGGTGACTTGCAAAAGAAACCCGGATGGGTTATAATACAGCCAGCAGAAAAATGAGGAGGGGTTTCCCATGATACAGATCATTGCGGGCAAGAAAGGTTCCGGAAAGACCAAGCGTCTGATCGACATGACCAACCAGACGGCCCATGATTCCGACCACGACGTGCTGTTCCTGGACGACGACAACCGCTACATGTTCGACATCGACCACAAGGTGCGCTTCATCAACGCGGGCGAGTACCACGTGCACACCGCCGAGATGTTCCTGGGCTTCATCTGCGGCATGCTCAGCCAGAACTTCGACGTGGGCACCATCTTCATCGACGCCTTCGTGAAACTCTGCAGGACGGACCTGGGCAGCTCCCAGTGGCTCTTCGAGGCCCTGGAGGAGCTCTCCGCGCGGCATAACGTGAACTTTGTCCTCTCCATCTCTGCGGATCCGGCGACCCTTCCCGAGTTCATCCAAAAGTATGTGATCTGACGCCTTCGGGCGGCCAGTGTGTCCGGGACGGCGGGGAGCCCTGCCGTCCCCTTCTTTGGTACAGGAGGTATAGCGCGATGTCCTATTTTTCCACCCGCGGCGGCGCGGCGGTGACGGCCTCCCAGGCGATCCTCAGCGGGATCGCGCCCTCGGGCGGCCTGTACGTGCCGGGCATCTATCCCCAGGTCAGCCTGCAGTGGATCGACTCCCTGACCCGCATGAGCTATCCCGAGCGGGCGGCGGCGGTGCTGAGCCTGTTCCTGGAGGACTATACCCCCGCGGAGATCCAGGAGGCCGTGAACGCCGCCTACAGCCCGGAGCGCTTTGACGACGCGCAAATCGCGCCGCTGCGCAAGCTGGACGGGAACACCTGGCTGATGGAGCTCTTCCACGGCCCGACCCTGGCGTTCAAGGACATGGCGCTGCAGCTCCTGCCGCACCTGATCCGGCTGGCGGCGCGCAAGAACGGGGAGGAACGCGAGATCGCGATCCTCGTCGCGACCAGCGGCGACACCGGCAAGGCCGCGCTGGAGGGCTTCCGCGACGTGCCCGGCACCTCCTGCACGGTGTTCTATCCGGCGGAGGGCGTCAGCGACATCCAGCAGCTCCAGATGACCACCACCGGCGGGAACAATACCCGCGTGATCGCGGTGGAGGGCAATTTCGACGACGCGCAGACCGGCGTGAAGGAGCTCTTCGGCTCGCTGGACTTCCGCGCCCGCATGGCGGAGAAAGGACGCGTCCTCTCCTCCGCGAACTCGATCAACTTCGGCCGCCTGGTCCCGCAGGTGGTCTACTATTTCAGCGCCTACGCCGACCTGATCAACGCCGGCGAGATCGTCTGCGGCGAGCCGCTGAACTTCTCGGTGCCCACCGGCAACTTCGGCGATATCCTGGCGGGCGAGTACGCGCGGCGGATGGGTCTGCCGGTCGGAAGGCTGCTGTGCGCGAGCAACCGCAACAACGTGCTCACGGACTTCTTCAACACCGGCATCTACTCGGTCCACCGGCTCTTCTACAAGACAACCTCCCCTTCGATGGACATCCTTGTATCCTCCAACCTGGAACGGCTGCTCTACGAGGCGGCGGGGCGAGACGGCGAGCTGGTGCGCGTCTGGATGCGGCAGCTGCGCGAGGTGGGCAGCTACTCGATCGGCGAGCAGCGGCTGGAGGAGCTGCGCAAGGTGTTCGCGGGGGACTACGCGGAGGAGCGCGACGTGGTGCGGGCGATCCACGCGGTCCACGAGCAGACGGGCGTCGTGATCGATCCGCACACGGCGGTGGCGACGCACGTGCTGCACAACTACCGCCAGCACAGCGGCGACGCGCGGCCCGGGGTCATCGTTGCGACGGCGAGCCCCTACAAATTCTGCGCGGACGTGCTGCGCGCGCTGCGGGGCGACGCGGCGGCGGAGGGCCTGGACGCCTTCGCCTGCGCGGAGAAGCTCGAACAGCTGAGCGGCGTGCCCGTGCCCGCGCAGATCCGGGAGCTGCGGGAGAAGCCGGTCAACCACCGCATGCGCTGCAGCAAGAAACCCGTGGACATGGCGGATGCCGTGCTCGCGGACTGACGGAGGGCGGAGACCATGGCGGGACAGCAAAAACTGCACGCGGTGCAGATCCTGCCGGCGAACTACGCCGAACGGCTGACCCTTGACCTGCAGGCGGACAAAAAAGAGGCGCTGAAGGTCAACGGGATCGGTCTGGCGGTCATGCTGGTGATGGCGCTGGGCATGCATTTTGTCGTGCCCGCCCAGACGCTGTTCAGCCGCTCCGCCGGGATCGGGCTCTTCGGCCTGCGCCTGGGCGTGCTGGGGGCGGCCTACATCGCCTATATCGTGCTGCACGAGTGGACCCACGGGGTGACGATGCGGCACTACGGGGCGCAGCGCGTGCGCTTCGGCTTCACGGGGCTGTACGCCTACGCCGGCTCGGAGGAGGACTATTTCGACAAATCCTCCTACCGGGTGATCGCGCTGGCGCCGATGGTGGTTTGGGGAGTGATATTCGCGCTGCTCCAGTTCGCGGTTCCCCGCGAATGGTTCTGGGTGGTCTGGCTCCTGCAGATCGGCAATATCTCCGGCTCGGCGGGGGACGTGTATGTCACCTGCCGGCTGGCGCGCATGCCGGCGGACCTCCTGGTGCGCGATACCGGGGTCCGGATGACCGTGTTCTGCGCTTCATCCGCAGTTCAAAATGACCCCTCATAATCCAATGGAAGTCTCACCCGAAACGGAGGAAAAACCATGTTCAAGAAGCTGATGAACAGTTACTACTTCGGCAAAGCCGGCAAGAGCGACCTGACTCCGGAGGACCTGCCGGAGACGCGGTGGCAGTTGTTCCTGGAGACATTCCGGACCCATTTTTCGATGCTCTTCCGGCTGAACCTGATGTACGTGGTCGTGTGGATTCCCGCGCTGATCGTGCTGTTCATGGGCCTCTCGGCGGGCGTCAACCAGCTGATGCTGGTGGATATCGGCGACGGAACCTCCATCCAGACGCAGATGGCGCAGGAGGAGCGGCTGGAGGCGGAGGCCAGCGGGAACACCGAGACGGCGGTCCAGCAGGCGCAGCCCGTCCTCACGATGGCGGAGGTCTCCAATAACCTGCGCAGCGTCCTGCTCTTCAGCCTGCTGCTCATGGTCCCCTTCATCACCATCACCGGCCCGGCGACCTCCGGTATCTGCTATATCACGCGGAACTGGTCCCGGGACGAGCACGCCTTCATGTGGTCGGACTTCAAGGACGCGGTCAAGGCGAACTGGAAGCAGAGCATCGTGATTTCCTTCATCACCAGCCTCCTGCCGCTGCTGGTCTACCTGAGCTGGACCTTCTACGGCGGGCTCATCGCCGAGGGACAGGCCTTCATGGTGGTGCCGCAGATGCTCGTGGTGCTGGTCGGCGTGATTTGGGCGATCTCGGTGACCTATATGCACCCGCTGATCGTCAGCTATGAGCTGAAGCTGCGGGACGTCATCCGCAACGGCCTCCTGATGGGCGTGGCGCGGCTGCCGTTCAGCATCGGCATCCGCCTCCTGCACATGGTGCCCACCGCGATCGCCGCGGTGATGTTCGTCTTCTGGAATCCGCCCTACGGCATGCTGTTCTTCTTCCTCTGGTATGTGCTGTTCGGGTTCGCGTGCAGCCGCTTCATCACGGCCAGCTACACCAACGCGGTGTTCGACCGCTTCATCAACAGCCGCATCGAGGGCGCCGTCGTGAACCGCGGCCTGCGCGAGCAGGATCCCGACGAGGACGATGAGGACGACGAGGAGACGGAGTCCTGAGATGTACGAGGCATTTGCGGAAATCTATGACCGGCTGATGGACGACGTGGACTACGGGGCGTGGGCGGCGTTCTATCAGGAGCTGCTCGGCCGGTGCGGGCTCACGGGCGGCGAGGTCTGCGAGTGCGCCTGCGGCACCGGGAATCTGACGATCCCGCTGGCAAAGGCCGGCTGGCGGATGACCGGCGCGGATATCAGCCGGGAGATGCTGGAGATCGCCGGGAAAAAAGCCCGCGCGGCAGGCGTCCGGGCGGCGTTTGTCCAGCAGAATATGTGCGAGCTCCGGCTTCCGCATCCGGTCGACGCGGTGCTGGCAACCTGCGACGGCGTGAATTATCTGCTGCAGGGCCCGGAGCTGAACGCGTTCTTCCGCTCGGCCTGGGAGGCGCTGAAGCCGGGCGGCTGCCTGATCTTCGACGTCTCCACGCCCTGGAAGCTGACGCAGGAGCTCGGCGACCGCCTGCTGGGAGCGGATGAGGAGAACTATTCCTATCTCTGGCAGAACCATTATTATCCCCGCCGGCGCTGCGTGGAGATGGAGCTCGTGATATTCGTGCGCGAGCAGGACGGGCGCTACCGCCGGGTGGAGGAATTCCAGCGGCAGCGCGCCTGGGAGTGGGAGGAGCTCTTCGAACACGTGAAGAAGGCGGGCTTTACCCGGATTGAGTGTTTCGGGGACCGCAGGCTTGCCCCGCCCCGGCGGAACGAACCGCGCTGGCACATTACCGCGGTCAAAGCGGAGGGAGGATCGGCGAATGGCTGAGCACTGGGAGCGCCGGGAAGCGGACGAGATGCTGCACCTGACCCTGCGGGACGGACAGGCCCGGGTGCTTTTTTGCGAGACGACCGCGCTGACGCAGCGCGCCTCCGACCTGCACAACGCGACGCCGCTGTGCACCGCGGCGCTGGGCCGGCTGATGGCGGGCACCCTGCTGATGGGCGTGATGCTCAAGGGCGGCGGCGAGTCCGTCACCGTGACGGTCAGGGGCGGCGGCCCGATGGGCAATCTGGTGGCGGTGGCGGACCGGGACAGCGTCCGCGCCTGCTGCGACAACCCGCGGGTGGAGCTGCCCCTGCGGCCGGACGGAAAGCTGGCCGTGGGCGACGCCGTGGGCCACGAGGGCCGCATGACGGTCGTGAAGGACATGGGCCTGCGGGAACCTTACATCGGCCAGTGCGAGCTGGTCAGCGGGGAGATCGCCGTCGACTTCGCCAACTATTTCACGCGCTCGGAGCAGCAGCCCTCGCTGGTGGCGCTGGGCGTGCTGACCCACGGCGAGCGCGTGCTCAAGGCCGGCGGCCTGCTGATCCAGCCGCTGCCCGGCTGCCAGGAGGACACGCTGGAGCAGCTGGAGCTGCGCAGCCCGATGTTCGCCGACCTGAGCCGGGAGCTGGCCGCCGCGCCCAAGGAGGAGCTGGCGGAGGACTGGTTCCGCGGCCTGGAGCCGACGCTGCTGGCCCGCACGCCGCTCAGCTACCGCTGCACCTGCTCCCGCGAGCGGATGGAGCGCGCGCTGATCTCGCTGGGACGGCGCGAACTGCAGGAGATCATCGATGACGGCCAGGGCGCGGAGCTCGGCTGCCATTTCTGCCACAGCACCTACCGCTTCACCACCCGGGAGCTGGAGGAACTGCTTGAGCAGGCAAAAACCTGAGGAGGCTTTCCATGTTCAAAACCATCGATTTTGACGCGCATTTCTCCGACTATGTGAACGAGTGGATGGAGGCGCACCGCGCGGAGTACCGGAACCCGGACGCCATGGAGGCGGACCTGCCCAAGGTGTATCTGCGCTTCCTGAACACGCCCGCGGACTGGCTGGAGGGCATCACCCCCGGCGCGTATTTCACGCAGTTCGAGGATCCCAAGGATCTGGTGGACTGGCTGTGCGCCTACTGTGAGAACGGGGTGTCGATCCCGGACCTGCTGCTGGAGCAGATCGAGCAGGTGGGCAAGCCCTGCGAGAAGCGTCTGGTGGCGCTGCTGCGCTCGGAGGCGGGCAACGACGCGAAGATGACCGCGGTGGGCGTTCTGCGGCAGCTGGACTCCACGCTGCCCAAGATGCTCTATATCCAGTGGCAATTGAACCGCGAGGAGGAGGACGAGCTGGCGGACAACGCGCTGGACTCCCTGCGCGAGATGGGCCGCGGCGCGGTGCAGCAGATGCTGGAGGCGCTGCCTAAGGCGAACTCCGCCGGGCAGGCGGCGCTCCTGGATGTGCTGGCGAACTATCCGGGCTACGAGCCCGTCTACCAGGCGGCGATCCGCCTCTTCCGCAGCCGGCCGGCGCAGCGGGCGCTCTTCGCCAGCTATCTGGGCAAGCTCGGAGACGAGCGCGCCCTGCCGGAGCTCAAGCGCGCGGCGGAGGCACCGGAAACCGGCTATGTGGACTGGATCGAGCTGCGCAGCGCGATCGAGCGCCTTGGCGGCACGATCGCCGACCGGGACTACAGCGGCGACCCGGACTATGAAGCCCTGCACGGGGTATAACGGCAGACGGAGGTGAATCCGCATGCTGTGTCCTTTCTGCGGAACTTACGCCGGCCAGGATGAGATCGTCTGCCCCAGCTGCGGGAAACTGCTGCCCCGGGGGGAGAACCTCGACACCGGCGTGATGGCTATCCGCCAGGGAAAACGGGCGCGGGAGGAAGCGGCCTCGGGCCAGACGCCGATCTGGATGGCGCGGCAGGGGACCGGCCGCACCTGGGTGGATCCGGAGAGCCGGCCGACCTCCGGCGGACGGATCCCGGTTTTTGCCGACCCCGATATTTTCGACGCCGACGGGGCGCCCGCGGCCGCCTCGCAGGATCCGATGGACCGGCGGCAGTCGCGCGTCTACGGCGACACCACCGTCCGGGAGGAGCCGGTCATGGGGACCGGCGGCCGCCGGCGCAGCGAGGGAAAGCCCCTGCACAAGCGCTGGATCAACTGGATGCGCGTGCTGGTGATCCTCCTGATCCTGGCGATCCTGGGCGCCGTGGGCACCTGGGCGTATCTGAAGCGCACGCCCAACGGCCAGCGCATCATGGCGCGCATGGGCCGCGAGGCTACCTCCGCCGCCCTCTGGGAGGTCGGCGAGGAGCAGATGAACACCGGCGACCTGACCCGCGCCATTGCGAACTTCGAGAAGGCGGCGGAGCAGGACGGCGAGGACAGCATTAACGTGGCGGGCTATCTGCTGCTGGCCAGCGCTTACGAGGCCGAGGGCCGCGTGACCGACGCGGAGGAGATCTATGTCCGGCTGTATACGGACGTGGTGCCCTCCGCCATCGAGCCCTACGCCAACGAGATCCGCATCATGATGGCCACGGGGCGCGAGCCCGAGGCCGCGGAGCTGATGACCGAGGCCTACCGGAAGACCGGCAGCAATACCTTCATGCGCCAGCGGACGGAGCTTCTGCCGCAGCAGCCGACCACCGACCAGACCGCCGGCAGCCACACGCAGAAGAAGACCATGCACCTCACCTCCCCGCAGGGATATGATATCTACTATATCCTCGCCCCGGCGCAGGCGGTGACGGACCGCGAGAACCTGCCGAAGCTCCCCGATGAGGGCACCAAATACGAGGACGGCATCTTCCTTGACGAGGGGTACTGGATGCTGCGCGCGGTGTGCGTGAACGGCAACCTGGTCTCCGACGAGCTCTCGGCCACCTACCGCGTCGAGCTGCCCTCGCCGGACGCGCCCTATGTGATGCTCGCGCCCAACACCTACAAGACCCGCCAGCGGGTGCGCCTGCGCCCCGGCGAGGCGAACCTCAACGACACGGACATCACGATCTACTATACCATCGACGGCTCGATCCCGAACGCGGACAGCCCGATTTATGACGGGAAGGCGATCCTGCTGCCCGGCGGCAAGAGCACCATCCGCGCGGTGGCGGTCAACGGCTACGGCAAGTTCAGCAACACGGTCGAGCGCTCCTACAAGATCGAGGCGCGCCCGTGGCCGAAGGATCCCTATGTCTCCCAGGATGTGGCGGACGTCAAGCTGAATTCCACGACCTATGAGAATTTTGTCAAGGTCTGGGGCGAGGAGGAGCGGCGCGAGGACGTGACGATCCAGGATATCTCCGCGCCCTGCCGGCGGTATTTCTATCCCTGGGGCTACGTCACCTACCAGCGCGTGGGCGGCACGCAGTATCTGATCGAGATCAGCACCACCAGCCAGGAGTTCAAGGCGCCGCGCAATACCCAGGTCGGCATGTCCGAGGAGGCGGTGCTCGAGAAGTTCTGCGACATGGGACAGGTCGAGAGCCCCTCCGGCAACCGCGGCCTCTATTCCAACGACGACGGCACCGGCAGGATCATCAAGGACGCCGACGGCAGCCGCCGGATTGAGTACATCGCCTACACGGTGGGCGGCTATATGTGGCAGCTCGACTACCTGCTGGACGAGAACCGGCAGGTGAAGGAGATCTATCAGAAATATTTGCCCTGATCAGGAGGGAATGGCTATGGCGGATACGATTGTTGCCATCGCCACGGCACCCGGGGAGGGCGGCATCAGCATTGTCCGGCTCTCGGGGCCGGAGGCGGAGGCCGTCCTTCACCGGGTGTTTTTGCCTGCGTCCGCGGCGGCCTGGCCGCTGGAGAGCCACCGGCTGACCTACGGCACCGCCCGTGAGGGGGAGACCCCGCTGGACGAGTGCATGGCCGTATTGATGCGCGCGCCGCGCAGCTATACCCGGGAGGACGTGGCGGAATTGCAATTGCACGGCGGCGGGAGCACGGCGGGGCGCGTGCTGCAGGCCTGCCTGCGGGCCGGCGCGCGGCTGGCGGAGCCCGGGGAGTTCACGCGCAGGGCGTTCTGCAACGGGCGCATCGACCTGAGCCAGGCGGAGGCCGTGATGGCGCTGATCCGCAGCCGGGGCGAGCAGGCGCGGCAGGCGGCGCTGCGGCAGCTGACCGGCGGCGCGGCGGCGTTCGTCCGCAAGGCCGCGGACGAGCTCTACGGCATCCAGGCGGGGCTCGCGGCCTGCATTGACTATCCGGAGGAGGTCAGCGAGGAGGAGGCGGCCTCCTCCCTCTCCCCGCGGATCCTCGTGCTGGCGGAGACGCTGGAGGAGGCGGCGGACGAGCAGGGCGCGCGCATCGCCCGGGAGGGACTGCGCGTGGCGCTGTGCGGCCGGCCGAACGTGGGCAAGAGCAGCCTGCTCAACGCGCTGACCCGGCAGGAGTTGGCGATCGTGACGCCCGTGGCGGGCACCACGCGGGACACGGTGCAGGGCGAGCTGACCCTGGGCGGCTGCCTGATCCGGGTGACAGACACCGCGGGTATGCGGGAGACGGAGGACCCGGTGGAGCGCCTGGGCGTCGAGCGGGCGCTCAAGGCGCTGCGGGAGGCGGACACGGTGCTGCTGGTGTTCGACGCCTCGCTGCCGCTCACGGAGGAGGACCGCGCGCTGGCCGCACAGGTGCGGAGCCTGGGCAAGCCGGACGTGCTGGCGGTCCGCAACAAGAGCGACCTGCCGGAGGCCACCCGGGAGACGGATCTCGCGGCGCTGCTGCCGGGCGTTCCCTGCCTTACGGTCTGCGCGCAGGAGCCGGAGTCGCTCCGCCCGCTGCGGGAGGCGCTGCGGCAGCGGGCGCAGGCGGGGGACACCCTCGCGCTGACGCAGCCCCGGCATCTGGAGGCCGCGCGGCGGGCCGCCGGGCATCTCCGGCAGGCGGCGCGGACGCTGGCGGAGGCGCCCTGCGATCTGGCGGCGGTGGATCTGCTGGCCGCGCAGCAGGCGCTGGCGGAGATCACCGGCGACGCGGTGGAGGAGAAGCTGCTGGACCGGGTGTTCGCGGATTTTTGCGTCGGGAAGTAGGGAGGACGCTGACGATGAGAAAATGGACGGCTTTCGGACTCACGCTCCTGTGCTGCTGCCTGCTGGCCGCGGCGGGAAGCGCGGAGCTGCTGGGCTGCCGCACGCACGCCGGGGAGCTGGACGAGGCGGGCCGGCTGTCCCTGGCGGGCTGCAGCGAGCACGGGGAGACCCTGCCGAACGGGATGTCCGGCGTCCGCCAGGCGGTGGTCTGGGACCATGCCACGGCGGTGCTGCACGAGAATGGCCAGGTCACGCTCTGGGGCGACCACGGCTTTGACACGGCGGAGGTCAGCGGCTGGCGGAACGTCCGGCAGATCCAGGCCGACGAGGACTGCCTGCTGGCGGTCACGGCGGAGGGAAGGCTCCGGGCGGTCTGGTCGGAGCGGATTCTGCGGGAGGCCGCGGAGGACAGTGAGGATCTCCGCTACACATGGGTGAAGGCGCTGGAGAACCAGTGGGTGGTGCGCCTGGCCGCGGCGCCGGACTGGCGCACAATGACGGTGGCGATGCTGGCGGACGGCGAGGTCTGGATCCCGCAATACATGGAGCCCCAGGTGATCCGCCCGGAGAGCCGGGTGGACTGGACGGCGTACCGCAAGGTCATCGTGAGCCACGGCGGCACGCTCTTCGCGCTGGACGAGGGCGGGCGGCTTTTCCGCCTGACCGCCGACGGGAAATGGGCGTGCATCGCGGCGCAGGCGGCGGACATCGCGGCCGGGTCGGAGATGCTCTGCATCCTGACCGTGGACGGCGGGCTCCGCTTCGCGAAGGCGGACGAGGCGTCGATCGCCTGGCGGGACCATCTGTACGATCCCTGGGACGGCACGCGGCTGCCGGACTGGGAGCACGCGGACGAGATCAGCCTGATGGTCGGCGGGGACTATGTGGTCGTGCGCTGCGGCGACACGCTGGCGGCGGAGGGGACGCTCGGGGAGACGGACGCGCTCCCGGCGGTGAGAGCGCAGCTGGAGGGCCCGTCGCCGCTGGTGGAGACCGCCCAGAACGGCTCTTACCTGATCCTGCGGCACATGGACGGCACCCTGCAGACGATGCGCGTCGACGGCGGGATGTACGCGTTCTCGACCTTCGGCGCGGAGGACGCCCGGAGCCGCGCGCTGCGCTTCGAGGAGGCGGGCGGCCCGGAGCGGCAGATCCTGCTGCGGGATCTGCGCATGCGGGTCTCCTGGCCCTACGCGGTGTGTTCGGACGGCCGGGTGATCGCGCTGGAGGACGGCGGCATCCCTGAGGTGCTGAACTGGGACGGCGTGCGCGGAATCGCCGCGGAGGGTGATCTGGTGCTGGCGGTGCTGGAGGACGGCCTGGTGCGGACCGCCTGGCGCGGGGAGGACCCGGGGCTGGCGGGCCTGGCCCAGGAGGCGGCGCTCTGGACGGACATGGCGGAGGTCATCGTCTACCACCAGGTGATCGCCGGGGTAACCCGGGACGGCCGTGTGCGGCTGGCCGGCGCGGTGAAGGCCGAGCCGGACTGGCGGCAGTGGCGGGAGGTGGTCAGTGTCGCGATGACGGGCGGCATCCACTCCGGCGACTGGCACGAGGAGGTCCATCTCGTCGGCCTGCGCGCGGACGGCACGGTGCTGGGCGAGCTCTGCGGGACGGACCAGGTGGTGAGCCTCTCGGGCTGCAACCGGGTGATTGCCGCGACGCGGCTGGACGGGAGCGTCACGGTGCAGGGCTGGAACTTCCTGGGCGACTGCATGACCGGGAGCCTGCACGGTGTGCGCTATTTGGCCTTCTCCGACGAGTTCTACACGCCGGCGTACCTGATCGGCCCGGACGGGCGGGTGTACGAGCCGGGGAACTTCCCGGAGCAGACCGTCGAGGGCTTTGAAAACCTCACGGACGTGGCCATGCTGATCCCCGTGAACGACTGGGACAACCGATGGCTGGCGCTGTGCTCGGACGGATCGCTGCACGACCAGGACGGAATCGTCTGGATGCTTGAAAAGTAAGTGCGAATCTGATAGAATATCCGCAAAGAGCAAGAAAACCATGCAAGGAGGCCGAGCCTATGAGCACACGCATGCGCGGCGGTTTTACGCTGCCGGGGGAGGCGGGGTATGAGGCGCTGACCCTCTCCCTGGCGGAGAAGTGGGGCGCCGACGTCATCCGGGACAGCGACGGCACCCGCCTGAGCGACGAGATCGTCCGCGCCGGATACGGCATCTACTCCACTATCTGCATCATCCGGCAGCACAACGCTTTCGCGGAGGCGCACCCGGACAGCCAGCAGCAGACCTTCCTGTCCTCCGATCCGGTGATGGCCGAGGGGAGCACGCTGATCCTCGACCCGATGGCGGGCTTCTTCCGGGAGCAGTTCGAGCCGAACACCTCGCCGGCGGCGCTGCGCTACTGGCAGGTCTGGGACCGCACCGCCGGGACGGAGCTGTCCCGGGACTGCTGGACCCTGCGGGAGGACGGGCGCGTTCAGCTGACCGGCTGCACGCCCTGGCACCGCTATACCGTCTCCTTCCTCGCCTGGCGCATCTGGGAGGAGATCAACATGTACAACCACACGACGAACCACTGGACCAGCGAGCACCTGCGGCAGCTGGACCCGCGGCATCCGGAGGCGTGTGCGTACCTGTGCGGCTGGCTGGAGGACTGGTGCCGGGCGAACCCGGACACCACGGTCGTGCGCTTCACCTCCCTGTTCTACAATTTCGTGTGGATCTTCGGCGAGGATCTCCGGCGGCGGACGCGCTACTGCGACTGGGCGAGCTATGACTTCACGGTGAGCCCCGCCGCGCTGCAGGCCTTCGAGCAGCAGACCGGGCAGGCGCTCACGGCGGAGGATTTCATCCGACAGGGTCACCTGCAGCC
Source organism: Clostridia bacterium (assembly GCA_017508975.1). GTDB lineage: Bacteria > Bacillota > Clostridia > Christensenellales > Aristaeellaceae > RUG11272. Next base: position 26,502 of record JAFWQU010000016.1, read on the forward strand.
GACCCACCGGCCGCCGACTCCCGCCAAGCGGGCGTGGATGGACTTCATCCAGGCGTTCGTGGCGGAGAGGGCGAAGGCGCTGGTGGAGATCGTGCACCGCTATGGCAAGAAAGCCTATGTCTTCTACGACGACAGCTGGGTGGGCCTCGAGCCCAACGGCCCGCGCTTCCGGGAGATCGGCTTCGACGGGCTGATCAAGTGCATCTTCTCCGGCTTTGAGTGCCGCCTGTGCGCCAACGCGCAGGTGCCCACCCACGAGATCCGGCTGCACCCCTATCTGTTCCCGGTGGGGCTCGGCGGACTGCCCACCTTCTCGGAGGGCGGACACCCGGAGCGCGACGCGCGAGCCTACTGGGTCAGCGCCCGGCGTGCGCTGGTCCGCAAGCCGGTGGACCGCATCGGCTTGGGCGGCTATCTGCACCTGACGGAGGGCTATCCGGCGTTCGTGGACGCCATTGCGGACATCGCCGACGAGTTCCGGCGGATCAAGGCCCTGCACGAGGCGGGCGAACCGGAGACGCTGCCGCTGACGGCGGCGGTGCTGACCACCTGGGGCGAACTGCGGGCCTGGACCTGCTCCGGACACTTCCACGAGACCTACATGCACCCGCTGATCCACGTGCTGGAGGCGCTCTCCGGGCTGCCGGTGCGGGTGAAATTCCTGACCTTCGCGGAGGCGGCCGACGGCGGGCTGTCCGGCGTGGACGCGGTGATCAGCGCCGGCCGGGCGGGGGACGCCTGGAGCGGCGGCGAGGCCTGGGCCGATACCCGGCTGGTGGACGCGCTGACGCGCTTCGTCTGGGAGGGCGGGACCCTGCTGGGGATTGGCGAGCCCTCCGCGCTGCCCGGCGGGGACACCTTCTTCCGGATGGCGCATGTGCTGGGCGTGGACGAGGACAACGGCGTCTACGTCTGCCACAGCCCCTGGAGCTGGGAGACGCAGCCGGACGGCACGATCCCGCTGGAAGCCGGGATGCTGGGCGCGAATCCGGCGATCCGGCTGACCGACGGGGAGGGGCGCGTACTGGCGGAGGCCGCGGGCGCGCCGCAGGCGGTGGTGCATGCCTTTGGAAAGGGCCGGGGCATCTATCTGAGCGACTTCCAGTGGAAGCCCGGGCGCGCGCTGGCGCTGCTGCGGCTGCTGAACTGCGGGCGCGGGGAGCTTCCGGGCTGGGTAAGCATGGATCCGCGGGTGGAGACCGCCTGGTATCCCGCCTCCGGCACACTGGTGGCCCTGAACAACGCGGACGAGCCGGTGACGCTCACGCTCTGCCCGGACGGAAAACCGGTGCAGCTGGCGCTGGCGCCGCTGGAGACAAAAATACTGCAGCCAAACGCATGAGAGGAGCGGACAGCATGGAACGGTTTGCCTGGAAAGGACGCATCAAACCCGGGATGCAGGCGGAGTACAAGCGGCGGCATGACGAGATCTGGCCGGAGATGCTGGAACTGCTGAAATCCGCGGGCATCGCCAACTACTCGATCTGGAGCGACGGGAACGAGGTCTTCGGCTACTACGAGTGCGAGCAGGGCATCGAATTCGCGGAGCGCACTCAGGCCGGAAGCCCGATCGTGGACCGCTGGAACGACTACATGCAGGACGTGCTGGAGCTGGAAATGGACCCGGAGACGGGCGCCCAGCCGAAGCTCAGACAGATGTTTTTCATGGCGTGAGGGAGGAGAATGAGCATGAGCGAGAAGAATCTGACGCCCAAGCCGGCGGAACCCAAGCAGGAGATCCCGGAGAGCAGTCTGGGCATCCTCAAGCGCCATCCGGAGCTCAGACCCTGGACCGGCGATCTGGAGCTGCGCGATCAGCTGCACACGAAGAAGCGCGCTCAGCTGCTGCCGGAGGGCGGGAGCCTGTCGGACTTTGCCGACGGCCACCTCTACTACGGCTTCCACAAGCTGGAGGACGGCTGGGTCTACCGCGAATGGGCGCCCGGCGCGGACCAGCTGTATCTGACGGGTGACTTCAACAACTGGCACTGGCTGGACACGCCGCTCACGAAGCTCGAGAAGGGCAACTGGGAGGTGAAGCTCCCGGGGGACACGATCCACCAGGGCAGCCGCGTGATGACCATCGTGCGCAACGGCGACCGGCTGACGCAGCACCTGCCGCTGTACGCGCGGCGCGTGACCCAGGACTGGGTGTCGCAGAGCTGGTGCTGCGAGGTCTGGGGCGACCAGGACAATTTCGTCTGGACGGACGCGGATTTCGAAAACACCGAGCCGCCGCTGATCTATGAGGCGCACGTCGGCATGAGCAGCGAGGAGGGCCGCATCGCCACCTACCGCGAGTTCGCGGACGACCGCCTGCCCTACATCAAGGAGCTGGGCTACAACACCGTGCAGCTCATGGCGATCATGGAGCACCCCTTCTACGGCTCCTTCGGCTACCAGGTCAGCAATTTCTTCGCCGCCTCCAGCCGCTATGGCTATCCGGACGAGCTGAAGTATCTGGTGAACAAGGCGCACAGCCTGGGCCTGCGGGTGCTGCTGGACGTGGTGCACTCCCACGCGGTGGGCAACACGCTGGAGGGCATCAACCTCTTCGACGGCACGTCCTACCAGTTCTTCCACGAAGGCCCCAAGGGCGACCACAGCGCCTGGGGCACCAAGTGCTTCAACTACGACAAGCCGGAGGTGCTGCACTTCCTGCTGTCGAACCTGAAGTTCTGGATGCAGGAGTACCACTTTGACGGCTTCCGCTTCGACGGCGTGACCTCCATGCTCTACCACGACCACGGCCTGGGCACCGCCTTCAGCAAGCTCGACTACTACTTCACCATGAACACGGACACCGAGGCCGTGACCTATCTGCAATTGGCCAACGAGCTGATCCGGGAGGTCAACCCCAAGGCGCTGAGCATCGCAGAGGACATGTCCGGCATGCCCGGCATGTGCGAGCCCGTGGCGGACGGCGGCATCGGCTTCGACTACCGGCTGGGCATGGGCCTGCCGGACATGTGGATCCGCCTGGCCAAGGAACGCAGGGACGAGGATTGGAACCTCGGGGATATCTGGTATCAGATGACCTTCCGCAACGCGCCGACGGTGGCCTATGTGGAGAGCCATGACCAGGCGCTGGTGGGCGACAAGACCATGATGTTCCGCTTTGCCGACGCCGCGATGTACGACCAGATGAACAAGGACTGCCACACGCTGGTCATCGACCGCGCGATGGCGCTGCATAAGATGATCCGTCTGCTGACCCTGGCGGCGGGCGGCACCGGCTATCTGAACTTCATGGGCAACGAGTTCGGCCATCCCGAGTGGATCGACTTCCCGCGGCCGGGCAACGGCAACAGCTTCCACTATTGCCGCCGGCAGTGGAGCCTGATGAGAAACCCGGACCTGAAGTATCAGTATCTGTATCAGTTCGACCACGATATGCTCGCCGTGATCAAGGAGCACAAGGTGCTCGAGCAGACCTGGCCGACGCTGAACTGGACCCACGAGGCCGAGCACGTGCTGGCCTTCGAGCGCGGCGGACTGCTGTTTGTGTTCAACTTCTCGCCGGACCGCAGCTATGAGAGCTATCCGATCCCGGTGGACGAGGCCGGCGACTGGCAGATGATCCTCTCCAGCGACGACGCGGTCTATGGCGGCTGGGCCCGCAACGAGCACGGCCGATTCAGCGCCCTGGCGCCCGGCAAGGAAAAGCCCACCGTCCGCCTCTACCTGCCCGCCCGCACCTGCGTGGTGCTGGAGCCGGTGAAGGGAAAGAAGGACTGAGCGACGGGAGGCCGGCATGAAGCAAATTGTCTGTGAACTGTGCGGATGCACCCGGTTCTCGAAGGAGGACGGCTGGTTCATCTGCGGCGGCTGCGGGACGCGCTATTCCCAGGCGGAGGCGCGAAATATGCTCCGGGAGGTCCCGGACGCGCCCGGGGCAGCCGGGCCGGAACCGGCTGCCCCGGTCCAGCCCCCGGAGACCGCCGAGCGCTCGGAAAAGCTGCTCCTGCTCGCAAGGCGGGCGAAGGAGTCCAACGACTCCGTCACCGCGGCGAAATACTACCAGGAGCTGCTCCTGGAGGAGCCGGAGAACTGGGAGGCAGCCTTCTACACGATCTACTTCGACGCCATGAACGGCAAGATCGCCCAGATCGGCGAGGCCGCTGCCCGGGTGAGCAACTCGCTGGACTATGTGTTTGAGCTGATCAAAAAGCGTCCGCGGGAGGAGTGGGAGAAGGACAGCGTGGAGGTCGTCGGACAGGTGAGTGCGCTGGCGCTGATGCTGAGCAAAAACGCGGCGGACACTATTCGCCAGAACGCTTCCGGACCGCTGTTCTATACGACACAAGAGACGAACGCCATGATAGACCGCAATCCCCAGCAGGCGTTCGCAACCCTTATGCTGCTGAAGAAGAACAGAGACGTGGCCGGACCTAACGCCAACAGCTGGTTTGCGCCGATCGGCAGTATGCTCATCAACCTGGGGGATAAACTCCACCAGGAGATGGGATGGAACTATGGGCAGGTGAAAGCGGTCTATGACGTTGCGGCGTCCGCAGTAGGCGTTGCGAGGAATCTGTTGTTCCGACAGGATTCCACGGGCGACGAACTGAAAAAGCATATGGCGGCAATCGGCATGCAAGATGTCTATGAAACCTACATGCTGGCAAACCAACGTAAGAAAGACGCTGAGTGGAACGCCCAACAGGAGGAGAGGCAGCGAAAGGAACAGGAGCGCGAACGGATCCGCCTCTATTGGGAAGAACACACAGAGGAGCGGGACGCGATCGTGGGGGAGGCAGCGGAGCTGCAGCGGCAGGCGGACGGCCTTCAGAAGGAGATTTGGAAGCTGGAGGAGGAAACGAACCGGGAAAACCGGGAATTCCGCAAGTCGGCGGGCCCTCTGGAACAGCAGTACAGAGATCTGGAGACACGCATCCGCGAGAAAGAGCGGGTACGGAATTCGCTGGGACTGTTCAAGGGCAAGGAAAAGCAGCGGTTAACTGACGAGATCGAAAAGTTACGCAAGCAGCAGCCGGACGAAACCGACTGGAAGCGGGAGAAGGCCGACCGGGAGCGCGCTTTCCGGGAGCGGACAAAACCTCTGCAGGAAGAGATCAGACAGCTGCGCACATCGTGGGATGAACTGAACCGGAAGGCCGACGCCCTGCGGGCAAAGCTCACGCGGATACCGGAGGAGAAAGCTTGATACCAATCTCAAGTAAGAATTGCAAATCAAGAAAAGGCATGTAACCGAAGGTCCAGGGCGATCGGAAAGCCCTGGTCGCGCCCGCAGGCGCGAAATCCGCTTGTACAAAGCCCATATTCAAACGGAAAACCCTATGAGCAATAAGGAGGAACCCTGATGAAACAGTGTCCGAAGTGCCGTGGACCGGTGGCGGATGACGCGCAGTTCTGTCCGATCTGCGGGCAGGAGATCGACAAGCCCGTGGTGCCGGAGGAGCCGGCGCCCGTGCCGGAACCGGTACCGCCGCCCGCGCCGCAGCCCCCCAAGCCGGCAGCAGGCAGCATCCAGAGCTGCCCGGTGTGCCGCTGGCCGCTGAGCCAGGGCGCCGACCGCTGCCCCACCTGCGGTCATATGGTGGGCACGGAGCCCACGCCGGAGGAGATCGAGGCCTTCCATCGCCGCGAGGAGGAGAAGCGGAGCCAGAGCCAGCAGCCGGCGCAGCAGCCGGCCCAGCCGCCCGTCAGACCCACCCCGCCGCCGATCTTTTCCGCCTCGCCGAGGCAGGACCCCGCCAAGGCGGAGGAGGCGTTCCGGGCACATCTGGCACGGGCGGAGAAGTACAAGGGCATCGCCGAGGGCCTGGAGAAGAAGATCAAGGCCGCGAAGCGCTGGGTGCTCCCGCTGCTGGCGGTGGCGGTACTCCTGGTGGTCGGCGGATGGATCGCCCAGCAGAGCGTCGGGGATCTCACGTACAAGAGGACCCTGGAGCCGGAGGAGATCCCGATGTACACCCCGGAGGCTGAGAAAGGCACAGTTGTCCACTTCAAGGTCAAGAGCATCGAGGACTTCTTCGTCTATACGAGCACCCGCACCACGACGATGAGGAACAGCTATTCGTCGAATTACCTCCGGACCGCCAGACCCATCTCCTCCACAACCACCTACTACGGTCTTGTGGAATTCAGCGACGAGGACGAGAACAAGATCTTCATCAGCTTCTATCTCCCCGACGCAGACAGTCTGGAGTCCAAGCTGATCGAGAAGTATGAGAACATCGTCGGAGTCGAGCTTGGAGACTACACGTACCCCCTCGTGCGCGAACCCTTCACCATCACCGGAGAGCTGAAGCGCCTGAGCTCGGTCATCTCCAGCAGCAACATGAACGCCGCCAGCCTGAGCAAATACAATCTGATCAAGGACATCCCCCTGCTGGACACGGACAAGGCGACATTGCAGGTCGAGGAACCCTATGAGGGCCGGAAGGAGCGGCTGGAGCTGTTCAAGAAGGTCACCACCGCCGGCATCGTCCTGCTGGCGGTCGGCGCGCTGTGCTACTACGTATTCATCGTGCAGATCGAGAAGAGACGCAAGGAGGCCATGCGGCAGGCCACGATGCCCTTCTGACGGGCAACAAAAACAGCAGCCAGCCGGGAGACTCCCGGCGGCTGCCGTTTTTTGATGAAATTACTTCAGCTTTTCGCGCACAGCCGCGATGTCGTCCGCGCTGACGCCGATCGCGAGCAGATACTGCTCCGCGGCGGCGGCGAGATCCACGCCCTCAAGGCTCGGGACGCCGAAGGCGGCGGCCAGGCTCTTGAGGATGTTGCTGTTCGCGATGATCGCGTAGCGATCCTCCTCAGGCTTGACGCCGTAGTAGTTGTAGAAGGTCACCATGTAGTCCGCGACCACTTCGTCCACGGTGGCGCCCATCAGGCACTCCAGCACGGCGGAGACGAAGCCCGCGCGGTCCTTGCCCTCGTTGCAGTGCACCAGCACGGGGGTCTCGTTGGCGGCGATGAAGCGCACGCCCTCGGCCAGACCGGCCTTGAATTCCTCGGCGGAGAAGTCCACGCCCAGGTTCAGGGGAATGATCTGCTGGCCGGCGTAGTAGCTGTCTGCGAAGCCCTCATAACCCTGCAGCACCTCAAGATTGTCGGCGAGGTTGATGAAGGTGCGCACACCCGCCTCCTTCGCGGCGGCGTCGGCGTAGGTGTTCCGGTTGATCTCGGGGTTGACGGGGCTGGAGGAGCGGTAGAGCTTGCCCTCGCCGATGCCGGTGGTCCGCACCATGCGGAAGTTCGCGAACTCCTCGTCGGTCAGGTCGGGGTAGTCCTCCCGGTTCTCGGAACGGAGCAGCTGGTGGATCACCCACTGATCGTAGTAGGCGCCCGCCTCAGACAGCGTGATGGTCACGGCCACGGGCTCCGCAACGCCCTCGTTGTAATGCCAGACATAGCCGGGATCGGCCTCGATTTTTTCCTTCGTTGCGATGCCGGCGGTGGTGGCCAGGTCGCCCATGTTGATGGCCAGCAGCACCATGTCCTCCGCATCGTGGTAGACCGCGCGGCAGATCATGCTGCCCTGGTCAACGTCGGAGTAGTTGGAGCCGACGGGCATCTCGAAGGTGTGGCCGTTCAGGCTCACGCTCACCATGTCGCCGTAGGCGAAGCCCGCGTAGAACAGCTCGGAGGCCTTGGCGTCCAGCACCAGGTTGCCGTACTTCTGGATCTCCACGAGATTGGCCTCGAGGACAGGCTGGAGCGCCTCGGCGGGCTCGGCCAGGACGGGCAGCGCGCTGAGCAGCAGCAGAAGGCTCAGCAGCAGGGCAGTCAGCTTCTTCATGAGAATTCCTCCCCATAATGTCAAGTAGAATGGTGTAGTATTGATGCGGGTTTCCGAGTGTTACCTTCATCCAGAAGAGCCGCTGCAATGGACATTCCGGCGCATCAGAGTGTGGAATCAGCGGTTGCAGGGCTCAGCGAACAC
>JAFWQU010000017.1 GCA_017508975.1 Clostridia bacterium
GCCACCTAATGACCTCCTTTTGCTATCTTCTTCGCAGTTGGCAGACCGCGTTCGTATTATAGCAAAAGGAGTTTTTCTGTCATCCGCATAGCTATAAGCTTCCCCGAACCCCACGCCTAGCGTGGGGTTTTAGAGAGACAAAGAGGAACCCGGCTGGGCAATGCAGCTCAGCCGGGTTCCTCTTTTTCTGTTTTGCTCTGGAGAAAACACTTCATTCCCTCACGCACAGACAATCATACCAGTGGACATAGGTCTGTCCGTTGACCGTGATCCGCTCGTTCTCCGGCAGGAGCTCCGACCAGCGCTTGCCGCAGCGGTCCTGCGCCCAGTCGTCGCGGTTGAAGCGCCGCCACAGTACGGTGCGGCCCTCGCGGTTCAGATACTGCTCGCTGACCATGCCCTCCTCGTACATGCCCAGATCCATCAGACAGACCGTGTCGATCGCGGCGCCGTCCAGTGTCAGCCGGCAGCGCCCGACGAGGTCCATGACATCGCCTTGGACGGACGCGGTCACGCGGTCTCCCTCCCGGCGGATCAGCCCCCGGGGCGCCAGGTGGACCGGCGTGCCGCAGTTGTCCTCGCCGAAGCCCCAATTGCGGGTGAACGCCTCGCCGTCCAGAAACGTGGTGATCGTCCGCACACCCTGCTCCAGATGCTCCGCGGCGAGAAACCGCGTGTAGCCGTCCTTGATCTGCGCGATAAAGGTCCACTCGTCCTGGCCGCCGTTCGAGGCGTCCACGGTCGCGCGCATCGGGTCCTCCGGCGACAGCTCGGTCTCCGGCGGGATGGTCTTCGCCCGGATCGACACACCCTCCAGGCCGTGCACGCTGGCGGGGCCGGTCACCGCCATCTCGTAGGAGACGTCCAGCTTGCGGGAGGGCAGGTCGTACATGCCCCAGACGAGCGTTTCGCCCGGCTTCGGGACGATAAACCAGCCCATCAGCTCCTCCCAGATGACCGGGAAGGCGGGCTCACGGGTCCATTCGATGGTATACGCGGGCAGTGTTTTCGGCAGTTTCTTCACCATAGGTTTCGCTCCTTTCGGCGGGTAGGGATAGGCATCGCGGAAACGTGAACGCGCGGTGTTCATGCGGCTTTTGACGGTGCCCTCGGGGATTTGGAGCCGGGCGGAGATCTGCTTCTGGGAGAGCATCTCCTGGTAGAACAGGCGCAGCATCAGCCGGTCGCGCTCCGGCAGCGCCTCGAGGGTCTCCTCGACGGCGCTGTCCTCACGGGCGGCGGCGGGCGTCTCCGGGAGCTGCTCCACCAGGTCCTCCCGCCGCCGCGCCTGGGTCCGGTACCAGTCCGCGGTTTTCCTGCGGGCGATGCCGAGCAGCCAGGGGAGAAAGACCTCCGGATTCCGGAGCGCGGGAAAGCTCCGGTAGGCGGCCAGATAGGTCTCCTGCAGCACGTCCTCCGCGTCGGCGGGACGGCCCATGCGGGCCTTGACCCAGCGCTCAACCGCGGTCCGGCTGGCGGCCAGCAGGGCCTCGAATTCCGTCATGTCATCGCCTCCTTTCCTGCAGGGAATCCTGATACTGATCTCATACCAATCTCAGAACTGCAAATCCAGCAGCAGCATGTATCCGAAGGTCCAGGGCGATCGGAAAGCCCTGGTCGCGCCCGCAGGCGCGAAATCTCTCAGCTGACTGACATTAACGTCAATCCTGTGCATGAAAACCGGTTTTCACCCAGAATGTCGTTCTCTGGGAGCGAAAAGGTTCATTCCGAACAAAAATTCTCCGGAACAATGAAAAACCTTCGCAGGGACAGCTCTGCCCGCGAAGGCTTTTGGGGAAGCAATCAGTATCCCTCGCCGACCCGGTAGCCCGGCGGAAGGGGCTCCTCGGCCACAAAGGGAAGCTCCGGATCGCGCAGGGCGGGCAACAGCGCCTCGTAGGGAATCTCGTCGAACTCCGCGCCCCAGGAAGACGCGCCGAACCAGCTGCCCTCGTGGGCCTTGAGGTTCAGGTCCCGGGCGAACTTCGTCCGGTTGGAGCAGTCGTGCACCGCGACCGGCCACTGCTCCGCGTCCGCGACCTTCATCATCCGCAGAGTCAGCTCCCGGCTCCAGACCGGGGAGAGATAACCCTTCCGCGCGATATAGAAGGACTCGCCCCAGTAGTTGCCGATGTTGTTGGGATTCAGATGCAGCTCGGCGAAATTGATGAACTCGATGCCCGTCGCGAGGATCGCGTCCTTCTTCGCCAGGAAAGCTTCGTAGAGCGCCGGGGTCATGGGAGTCTCGATCCCGACGTGCGGGATCCGGCGCGCGGCCTCCGCCATGGCGGCGATCACGCTGTCCGCGCAGCCGCTGGCGCCGAGGTTGAAGCGCAGCTCGTCCAGCCCGGCCTCGCCCAGCGCGTGCAGGTTCTCCGGCGTGGCGAGGGTGCCGTTGGTGTACATGTGCTGCCAGATGCCGGCCTCGTGGAAGGTCCGGATCACGCCGTAGTATTTCTCGATCTCCATGAAGGGCTCAAGATAGACATAGGCGATGCCGGTGGGCTTTTTCTGGATGTCCAGGAGCAGCGGCAGGTCCTCCTCGGCGAAGCGCGTGCCGCCGATCTCCCAGAGCCCCTCGCCGACGGGAGGCTGGCAGTCGAGCACGCCGTAGTCGTAGCAGAAGGGGCAGCGCAGGTTGCAGCTGTTGGTTTTGCGCACCGCGGAGAGCCCGCTGCCGAACAGGCAGGAGACGCAGCCCCGGGGGAACTTCTTCTCGTCCCCGACATAGCTCGTGCGGCCCTTGAGACTTTTCAGCCCCGGAATCTCCCGCGCGATGGCCTCCCGCCGGGCCTCCGCGGCCAGCTCCAGCTGTCGCAGCACCGCCAGGGCGATCTCCTCCTGCTTGGGGGTCAGCGCCTCGCCGGCCTCCTGCAGCTGCGCGAAAAACGTGAACCAGGTCAGCGCGTCGGCCTTGGATATCTTCATGCCGTCTCTCCTCTCCCCGGTTACCAGCTGAGCACCTCGTGGCCGGTCTCGGTCACCAGCACCATGATCTCCCACTGCGCGGAGGGCTTGCCGTCGCGGGTGAAGACCTCCCAGCCGTTGGTGCGGCTGGTGTAGTGCGCCGCGCCGCCCATGTTGACCATGGGCTCGATGGTGAAGATCATCCCCGGCGCCAGGAGCATCTCCTCGCCGCGGCGGGTGACATAGCTGACGAAGGGGTCCTCGTGGAATTCCAGACCGCAGCCGTGGCCGCCGATGTCCGGCACGACGCTGTAGCCGTTGGCCTTCGCGTGGTCGTTGACCGCCTGGCCGACGTCCCCGAGAAAGCCCCAGGGCTGCACCTGCTCCAGACCGAGCTCCACGCACTCCTTTGTGACCTCGACGAGTTTCCGCTTCTCCTCGCTGACCTCGCCGATGCAGAACATCCGCGAGGAGTCGGAGAAGTAGCCCTTGAGGATCGTGGAGCAGTCGACGTTGACGATATCGCCCTCCTTGAGCACCACGTGCTCGGAGGGGAAGCCGTGGCAGACCTGCTCGTTGACCGAGGTGCAGACGCTGTAGGGGAAGCCCTGGTAATTGAGCGGCGCCGGGATGCCGCCCAGGGAGGTGGTCGTCCCGTAGACGATCCGGTCGATCTCCGCCGTGGTCATGCCCGGGCGGATCGCCGCCGCCACCGCGTCCAGCACCGCCACGTTGATCGCGCAGCTCTCCTTAATGCGCGCGATCTGTTCCTCGTTCTTGATCAGCTTATGGTGCGGAACGATGTGTCCCTGCGCCTTCGCCAGGGCCAGGCGCTCGTCGAACGCCGCGTGGCAGACCTTGTATTTCTTTCCGCTCCCGCACCAGCAGGGCAGGTTGCGGCCAAGCTTTTCGAGCATTTGTGTGTTCCTCCGATATTCATCTATTTCGCTTCCGCCCAGTTGGCGCCGGTGTGGACCTCGGCCAGGAGCGGGACCTTCAGCTGCAGGACGCCCTCCATGGACTCCCGGAGCAGGCGGGAGGCGCGCTCCGCCTCCTCCGGCGGGCTCTCGAGAATCAGCTCGTCGTGCACCTGGAGAATCAGACGGCTCTGCAGGCCCTCCGCGCGCAGGCGGCGGTCGACCTCCACCATGGCGGCCTTGATGATGTCCGCGGCGGTGCCCTGGACGGGGGTGTTCATGGCGGCGCGCTTGCCGAACTCGCGCACGGCGGGCACCTTGCTGCTGAGCTCCGGCAGGTAGCGGCGGCGGCCCATCAGGGTGACGGCCCAGCCGCGGGTTTTGCCGTCCTCCGCCGCCTGGTCCATGAAGCGCTTGACGCCGGGGTAGCGCTCGAAGTAGCGGCGGATGAAGCTGGCGGCCTCGGCGCGGGTGACGCCGGTGTTGCGCGCCAGCCCGAAGCCGGAGATGCCGTAGATCAGCCCGAAGTTCACGGCCTTGGCACGGCTGCGCAGCTCGGGGGTGACCTCCTCCAGGGGGACCTCGAAGATCTCCGAGGCGGTGCGGGCGTGGACGTCCTGCCCCTCGGTGAAGGCCTCGACCAGGGCGCGGTCGCCGGAGAAGTGCGCCATGAGCCGCAGCTCGATCTGGCTGTAGTCGGCGTCGATCAGCACCCAGCCGGGGCGGGGGAGGAAGGCCTCACGGATCTCGCGGCCCTCCGCCGTGCGCACGGGGATGTTCTGCAGGTTCGGCTCGGAGGAGGAGATACGCCCGGTGGCGGTGGCCACCTGGTCGAAATACGAGTGGATGCGGCCCTCGCGGTCGATCAGTGGCAGCATGCCCTCGATATAGGTGCCGTTCAGCTTCACCAGCTGCCGGTAGCGCAGCAGAGGATCGATGATCTCCGGGGCGATGGGCCGCAGCTCCTCGAGCACCTCCGCAGAGGTGGAGTAGCCCTTGCTGGTCTTCTTGCCGTGGGGGAGCATCAGCTGCTCAAAGAGCACGTTCCCCAGCTGCTGGGGGCTGTTGAGGTTGAAAGGCGGGACGCCGCAGGCGGTATAGATCTCGTCCTTGAGCCGCTCGATCTCCTGCATGTAGCGCTGTCCCAGGGCGCGCAGGAACTCCGGGTCCACCGTGAAGCCGGCCTCCTCCATGCGGTACAGCACGTGGCTCAGGGGCTGCTCCACGTCGCGCATCAGGGGCAGCATGCCCTCGGCCTCCACGCGGGCCTCCTGCCAGCGGGCAAGGCTCATCAGGCCGCAGGCGTCCTCCGGCAGCTCGCCGCACAGGGTGCGGAAGGCGTAGGATTTCTCCTGGGGGTTGAGCAGGTAGGCGCCCAGCATGGTGTCCCAGGCGAAGCGCTCGGGCAGCGCGATCCCCTCCCGCCGGAGCAGGTGGAGGAGCCGCTTGCCGTCATGCACCCGGGCGGGGTGCGCGCAGAGCTCCTCCGAGAGCGCCTGCAGGGCCTCGCCGGGGGTGAGCCCGGGATTCAGCAGGTCGCCCGCCAGCGTCGCGGTGAGGCAGCGCCCCGCCCCGTCGGCGAGGCTGAGCTGCACGTCCGAGCAGTAGAGCGCCAGGGGCCGCGCCTCCTGCGCCGTAGCCGCGAGCCAGGCCCGGATGCCTGCGGCGTCCGCGGTCTCGGTGCGCTCCGGGAACGGCAAAAGCGCGGGTGCGCTGTCGTCCGCCGCCGGGGCTGCTGCGGCGTTTGCGGGCACGGGCGCGGCGGGGGCGGCTTTCTCGCCGGTGATGCGCTCCACCACCTGCCGCAGGCGCAGCTTCTGCAGCATGGGCACGCCCTGCCGGAAGTCCGGCACGGCGCAGTCCGCCAGGTGCCATTCCACGGGCGCGTCGCGGTGGATGGTGGCCAGCGCCTTGCACATCCGGGCCTGGTCCGCGCCGTCGCGGAGCTTCTCGCCGAGCTTGCCCTTGACCTCGCCGGCGTGGGTGAGGACATTCTCAAGGTTTCCGTACTCCTGCAGCAGCTTTACCGCGGTCTTGTCCCCGATGCCCGGAATGCCGGGAATGTTGTCGCTGCTGTCCCCGGCAAGGCCTTTCCAGTCGGTCACCTGGTCGGGGGTGAAGCCGTAGACCTCCCAGACGCGCTCCGGGGTGAAGCGCTCGGTCTCGCTGAGCCCCTTGCGGGTGAAGAGCAGCGACGCGCCGTGCCCCACCAGCTGCAGGGCGTCCCGGTCGCCGGTGAGCAGCAGCGGCGCCACGCCGGCCTCCGTCCCCAGCCGGGACAGCGTCCCCAGCAGGTCGTCCGCCTCCCAGCCGGTCAGCGAGTACTGCCGCACGCCCAGCGCGTCGAGCACCTCGTGCAGCGTCCCGAACTGCTGCACCAGCTCCGGGTCGGTTTTGCGGCGCCCGGCCTTGTACTCCGGGTACGCCTTGTGCCGGAAGGTCGGCGCGTGCTCGTCAAAGCACACCGCGAGGTACGCGGCGTTCTCCTCCCGCACCGCCTTGAGGAGCATCATCAGAAAGCCGTGGATGGCGTTGGTATACACGCCCTCCGGCGTGGAGAGCAGCGGCAGGGCGTGGTACGCCCGGTGTAGCAGGCTGTTGCCGTCGAGAATCAGAAAAACGTCTTTCATGGGTTCACACTCCTGTGCTGCCGGCGGTCCGCCGTGCCTTCCGCAGCTGGCCGCGGGAGGGCCCCTTCGGGTCAGCCGGTCGGACCGCCTCGTAGAACGCGCTGTACAGCGCGAGACTCAGAATGAAGACGACAGCGCCCAGAACCGTCGCGATGAGATAGGCCTCCGGGCTCTGCTCGCGTGCGAGCAGATACAGCGGGGTCAGGGAGAGCAGCGTCAGAACGGCCAGCGGGACAAAGCGCCTCCTGTGGCCGCGCAGGATCGCGCGGGACCGCCGGAGCGCGTCCACGGGCCCGCTCGTGTCCCGGTCCACGACCGCCTGCCCGAACAGACCGTACAGGCTTTCAAGCAGCAGATAAAAGGCGATCATGAGGACCACGGCGAAGACGTCCGCCGCCGCGGAGGTCCCGATCAATCCGATCAGGGCCAGCAGGATGACGACCGCCAGAAGGGCGATAAACATCAACTCCATGAGCAGGATGGCGAGCAGGTACCGTCCGGCGAAGCGCAGCCCCCGGAGCAGATCCGTGAGCCTCGCGGACTCGCCCCGGAGAAGCTTCAGACAGATGATGACGAGCCCGGGGCCGAGCAGGTCGCCGACGAGCAGCACCAGCATGGAGATCAGGGTATTGGACAGGGAGGAGTCCCGGACCAGGACCCCGGTCCGGTTCAGCACGTAGAGAATCAGGCTCGGCAGCCGTGCCAGCAGCGCGGCGCCGAAGGCCAGCCCCGGATTTCTCGTGAGGGCGGCCCAGCTCTTCCGGAGGAGATCGAGGTAAAATTTCACGGCAGCACCTTCTGTTCACTCAGAATCCGGCAGGCAAAGCATACCACACTTTCCCGCCGGGCGCAATAAAGACGGTACGGCTACGCCGCGTCCGGAAGCGCCCGGAAGTGCGAGAGATCATAGAAATCCGCGTCCTCCGCGGAGAAGGCGACGTCCACCGGGGCGCCGTCCTCGACCAGCCCGCCGTCGGTGTCGCGGAAGCGCCACATATGGGAGGAGATCGTGAAATCCAGCCCCTCGGAGGAGAAGCACTTGGCGATCACACAGCCGCCGCCCCCGGAGGGCTCGCCGAGGATGCGGGCGCCCTCGTGGCGCATCAGGACGGGGAAGAGATTCCCGCAGGAGAAGGAGACCCGGCTGGTGAGCACCGCGTAGTCGAAGTCGTAGCGGACCTCGGCGTCCCGCTTGTCGAACACGCCGTCGAAATTGCGGTCCACCTCGTAGGTGATGCGGAAGGGCTGCCCGGAGAGCACGTCCTCGCCGGGCTGCGTCAGGCTGCCGGTCGCCAGGGCGATGATCGCGGCCAGCGCGTCGTCGTAGCCGCCGCCGTTGGTGGAGACGTCGAAGACGAAGTGCCGGATCTCCGGGTGCGAGGCGGCCTCCTCCAGGGCGCGCGCGGTCAGCCCCACGGAGTCCTCCGGCAGCGGCGCGCGTCCGGCGTAGTAGGCCTGCCAGGCCTCGGTATCCACATTGAAGTCCGGGAGCGTGAGCACGAGCGTGTCCCCGAAGATATGCCGCGCGCCGGGCCCCCAGGCCTCGCGGCGGCGCCGCTCCAGCACGGCCTTCACGTCATAGTGGTAGCGGGCCCGCAGCGCGCTGATCAGATCGGTGTAGGACGCCAGGACGTCCATCATCAGCTCCCGCCGGCGCATGTACATCTCGCCCTGGAACAGGTCGAGGCTGTGGCCGAGAAAGCTGTGACCGTCCATGGTCAGCCGGGTGGACAGCAGGTTCGCCCCGGAGAGGTATTCCGAGAAGGAGGCCGCGTGGAGCAGCTCGCGGACCCGGGCGCCCTCCTCCCCGGCGGCGCTCAGCGCGGCGTCGAAGCCCCGGGCGCGCAGGTCCTCCTCGATGGGGATTACGCCGGGGCAGCCGTAGAGATAGTCCATGGCGAAGCAGAGCTCCCCGTAGGCCGCCTCCGCAAGCGCCTCCGAGCGGACGCCGCCGTTGAAATACGGTGTGTCAAAGTAGTACGGGTCCACGGACAGCGGGCTCTCGTAGGCCATGACATAGACCGCCCTGCCGTTGGTCACGGCGTAGCGGATGCTGACGTCGGTCATCATCGAGGCCGTGACGGACAGCGGCATCCAGACCTCGTCCCCGTCCGTGTGCAGCGGAAGCCCATAGCGCGCGAGATCGAAGCAGACGGGCTTCGGATCGCCCTCGTAGACCACGGAGGCCACCCGGACAAAGCCCGCGCCGCCGTCCAGAAACGAGCCCTGCCGCCCCTCGCGGGCGGGAGTCAGGTCATTGCGGAAGGACGGCCAGTCGGGAACCGTCAGCGTGCCCCGCGCGGGGTCCGCCACCGCCAGCGCCCCGGAGGCCGCGCGCAGCACCGCGCAGCCCTCGTCCCCGGGCACGCAGGTCATGTTTTCCCCGAGCACCAGGCGGCAGTAGGCCGTGAACCCGATGCAGGGGATCTCCGGCGCGTCGTCAAAATAGCGCAGTACGGCGGTTTCCTCCGTGGGCTCCCCGCGCCAGACGGGCAGCTCCGCCTCCCGCCAGCCGCCCTCGGCCGACGCGCAGCCGCAGACGATCAGCAGGGCAAGCACCAGCATTCCCGGGATCCAGAGTTTATTCCGCACGGCTTCTTCCCCCCTCGGTCCGGCGCAGCTCGCTGGGGGTCAGCCCCGTGCGCAGCTTGAAGCGCCGCATGAAACAGACGTCGTTCTCGTAGCCGCACTGGGCGGCGATGGCTTTCACGGAAAGATCCGTATGCAGCAGGTAGTAGCGGGCGGCGCGGGTGCGCGCGTCCAGCATATCCTCGTAGCAGCTGACGGAGAAGAGCTCCCGCCAGAGCTTCTGCAGGTGCGGCTGGCTGAGGCTGGCCCGGGCGG
Source organism: Clostridia bacterium (assembly GCA_017508975.1). Classification (GTDB taxonomy): domain Bacteria; phylum Bacillota; class Clostridia; order Christensenellales; family Aristaeellaceae; genus RUG11272. The sequence continues at coordinate 9,299 of JAFWQU010000017.1, forward strand.
CGAGCTGCTCCACGGTGCGCCAGCGGCCGGGCTGGTCGTACAGCTCCGTGCGCAGCGCCCGCAGGGCCGCGCTGTGCGGCTGCGGCGGCGCCTCCGGGGCCGCGGCGAGCTTCAGCAGCAGCGCGCGCATCAGCAGGTCCAGCAGCTCCTCCCGCCGGGGCGAGGCCGAGAGTTCCTCCCGGCGGATCAGCGCCAGCAGCTCCCCGATGCCCTCCGGATCCCCCGGCCGCAGGAGCGTGTCCGGCGCGGGGAGCCCGTGTTCCGCTGAATTGTCAGTCCCGGTGCGGTCGAAGTGCAGGTAGGAGTTGCTGTAGCCGCCGGGCAGTGAGCGGTAGGACTGGGGCGAGCCCTTGCGGAACAGGACCGCGCAGCCGGGTTCCGCCTCGGCCTCCTGTCCGCCGAGCGTCACGGCGGCGCGGCTTTCGAAGAGCAGAAAAAGCCAGTCCCCCGACCCGCGGGGACGCTGGATCGAGAAATCCTCCGGGTGCCGGACGTTCACCCCCACCGCGTTGAGCTTCAGCATAGGCAGCCGCCCTCCAGAATCATCGGAATAATCAGTATGATCTTAGTATAGATCATTGCGCGGGTTTGTCAAGCGCGGTATGCTTAGAGCCAGGAAGATCCGCCATCGAGGCGGAAGGGAGGCACGCAGTTTTATGAAGGAATTCCGCATGCTCATCAACCCGGAGGACAAGCTCGGCCACATCCGGCGCGAGATCTACGGGAACTTCTCCGAACACCTGGGCCGCTGCATCTACGGCGGAATCTACGTGGGCGAGAATTCCCCCATCCCCAACATCCACGGACTGCGCAAGGACGTCATCGAGGCGTTCCGGCAGATCCGCCTGCCGGTGCTGCGCTGGCCCGGCGGCTGCTTCGCGGATGAGTACCACTGGAAGGACGGCATCGGCGACAAGGCCGGCCGCAAGCGCATGGTGAACACCAACTGGGGCGGCGTCGTGGAGGACAACTCCTTCGGCACCCACGAGTTCATGGAGCTGTGCGAGCTGGTGGGCTGCGAGCCCTACATCGCCGGGAACCTGGGCAGCGGTACCGTGCAGGAGCTCTCCGAGTGGGTCGAGTACATGACCTTCGACGGCGTGTCCCCGATGGCGGAGGCCCGGCGGCGCAACGGCCGCGAGGCGCCCTGGAAGCTGAAGTACCTGGGCATCGGCAACGAGAACTGGGGCTGCGGCGGCAACATGGAGCCGGAGTTCTACCTCGCGGAGTACCGCCGCTACCAGAGCTTCTGCAAGAATTTCGGCGGCAACCGGCTGTTCAAGATCGCCTGCGGCCCCAGCGGCGGCGACGCCCACTGGACCGAGGTCATCATGCGCGGCCTGAGGCCCGATATGGCGCAGGGCATCTCGCTCCACTTCTACACCGTGCCGGAATGGGAGCACAAGGGATCCGCCCGGGTCTTCGACGACGCGGAGTATCTGCGCACGATCGACTGCGCGTGGCTTCTCGACGAGCACATCACGAAGCACAGCGAGATCATGAACCGCTATGACCCCGAGCACCGCATCGGCCTGATCGTGGATGAGTGGGGCACCTGGTTCGATGTGGAACCGGGCACGAACCCGGGCTTCCTCTATCAGCAGAACACCATGCGGGACGCGATGGTGGCCGCGCTGTCGCTGAACATCCTCAACCGCCACAGCCGCCGTGTCGTCATGGCGAACATCGCCCAGGCGGTCAACGTGCTGCAGGCGGTGGTGCTGACCGACGGCGAGAAGATGATCAAGACGCCCACCTTCCACGTCTTCGACCTCTACAAGGAACACCAGGACGGCGACGCGGTCTACTGCTACGCGGCGGACGACCGGCTGGCCGAGGGCAGCCGCGCCCGTACCCTGTCCACCTCCGCCTCCGTCAAGGACGGTGTGCTGACCCTGACCCTGGCCAACTGCTCGCTGACGGACGCCGCCCGGATCGACTGCGCGGTCAGCCGCTTCCCGGGCAAGCTCGAGAGCGCCCGGATCCTCACGCAGGAGGTCCACGCCTGCAACGATTTCGACGACCCGGAGAACGTGCGCATTGAGCCCTTCGACGCCACCTACGAGAACGGTGTCCTGCGCGCGGAACTCCCGCCCTGCTCGGTTGTCGAGCTGCGCGTACGCGCGGAGTAATCCTCACACAAAACCAAAAGCCCGGGCCGTTCGGCGCCGGGTTTTCTTTTCGTTTGGAAAAACTCAATAAATCTTCTTAATCTCCTGCCCCTCCAGCCCGTAGCGGGCGCGGAAGTCGTCGAGGTCACGCTCGCTCTGCAGGAGCTGCACCGGGACGAAGCGGCCGTCGCTTTTGTGCTGGAAGCCGGCGACCTGCTCGCCGGTGCAGATCGAGCAGCGGATCACCGGGGTCTCCTCCTCGGGATTCCAGGCCATGCGCCGGGGCTGCGTTTCTTTGTGCCTGTGAAAGAGCATCGGCTCGCCTCCTCGGGAGAGGAAAAGCCCCGCCGGGTGACGGGGCCTTTCCGTTGGTTCAGACTCAGCGCTTCACGTTGAAGGCGCCCATGCCGGGATACTGCGCGGCACCGCCCAGCTCGTCCTCGATGCGGAGCAGCTGGTTGTACTTCGCCACGCGCTCGGTCCGGGAGGGAGCACCGGTCTTGATCTGGCAGGTGTTGAGCGCGACCGCCAGGTCCGCAATCGTGGTGTCCTCGGTCTCGCCGGAGCGGTGGGAGGTGACGGCGGTGTAGCCGGCCTTGTGGGCCATCTTGATGGCCTCGAGGGTCTCGGACACGGAGCCGATCTGGTTCAGCTTGATCAGGATGGCGTTGCCGGCGCCCAGGGCGATGCCCTTGGCCAGACGCTCGGTGTTGGTGACGAACAGGTCGTCGCCCACCAGCTGGACCTTGCCGCCCAGCTCCTTGGTCATCAGCTGCCAGCCTTCCCAGTCTTCCTCGTCCAGGCCGTCCTCGATGGAGATAATCGGATACTTCTCCACCAGGCTCTTCCAGTGGGCAATCAGCTCGGCAGAGGTGTACTCGGTGCCGGCCTTGGGCAGCTTGTAGAAGCCCTTGCCCTTGGGGGATTTCCACTCGGAGGCGGCGGCGTCCATGGCCAGCATGAAGTCCTTGCCGGGCTCGAAGCCGGCGGCCTTGATGGCCTTCAGGATCAGCTCGATGGCGTCCTCGTCGCCTGCCAGGCTGTTGGGAGCGAAGCCGCCCTCATCGCCCACGGCGGTGACGTCCTTCATGTCCTTGATGAGCTTCTTCAGGTTGTGGAACACCTCGGCACACCAGCGCAGCGCTTCCTTGAAGGAGGGAGCGCCCACGGGCATGACCATGAATTCCTGGGTGTCCACGGAGGAGTCCGCATGGGCACCGCCGTTGAGGATGTTCATCATGGGCACGGGCAGCCGGTTGGCGTTCACGCCGCCCAGGAAGCGGTACAGCGGGATGTCCAGAGAGGTCGCGGCCGCGCGCGCGCAGGCGATGGAGACCGCCAGGATGGCGTTCGCGCCCAGGTTGCTCTTGTCCTTGGTGCCGTCGGCAGCGATCATCGCGGCGTCGATGGCGTAGATATCGGAGGCGTCCATGCCGATCAGGACCTCGGCGATCACGTCATTGATGTTATCAACGGCCTTCTGAACGCCCTTGCCCAAATAGCGGCCCTTGTCGCCGTCGCGCAGCTCCAGCGCCTCAAACTCGCCGGTGGAAGCGCCGCTGGGAGCCATGCCGCGGCCAACAGTGCCGTCGTCCAGGATAACCTCGGCCTCCACGGTGGGGTTGCCACGGGAGTCCAGAATTTCGCGACCGATGACGTCAACAATCTCCAGATAGGCCATGGGAAATCTTCCTTTCTTGCTTGCAGTCTCGTGCCCGGGACGGGCACTGCTCAACACGGTTAAATTATAGCATGGGGGCCGGATTTGTCAAGCGCGGACCGGCTCCGATGCGAAGCCGGGAAGGCATTCGCCCCTTCCTTGACACCGTCCGCTTTCCGTGTTATGATGGATTCATAAGGGTGAAGCGGTTTCATCCGGGCTGTTTACTTTATAAGGAGGGGACTCTATGAAGAAAATCCTCGGTCTTTTACTGACCCTTTCCCTGCTGCTGATGCTGGTTCCCACCGCGCTCATGGAGGCGCTGCCGGAGCAGACGCTGTTCACGCCCGGCACCTACACGGTGGAGAAGCAGGGCTTCGGCGGCCCCATCACGGTGACGGTCACCGTGTCCGAGAACCTGATCGAGTCCGTGGAGATCACGGGTGCCTCGGAGACCCCCGGTCTGGGCGCGGTGGCGGTGGACCTGCTGGGCCAGCGCATCGTCGACGCCCAGACGCCCAACGTGGACGGCGTCTCCGGCGCGACGGTCTCCAGTAACGCAATCATCGCCGCGGCCACCGAGGCGCTGGAGTCCGCGGGCGCGGACATCGCGCTCCTGGATGAGTTCCGGCTGGACAAGGCCGGCGACGGCGAGGCGGAGCGCAAGCAGGAGGAGATCACCACCGGCATCGTCATCGTCGGCGCGGGCGGCGCGGGCATGACGGCGGCCATCATGGCCAAGCAGGCCGGCGTCGACTTCGTGATTCTGGAGAAGATGCCCTACGTGGGCGGCAACACCACCAAGGCGACCGGCGGCATGAACGCCGCGGAGACCCACTACCAGGCCGAACAGAACATCGCGGACAGCGTGGCGCAGTTCGCGGCGGACACCATGGCCGGCGGCCACAACCTGAACAACCCCGATCTGGTGCAGACGCTGGCGGCCAACTCCGCGGAGGCGATCAACTGGCTGGACAGCATCGGCGCGGAGCTGCCGAAGGTCTCCTTCTCCGGCGGCGCGACCAACGCCCGCATCCACGCTCCGGCGGACGGCAGCGGCGTGGGCGGCTACCTGGTTGAGAAGTTCTCCGACAAGATGAAGGAGCTGGGCATCGAGGTCATGCTCAACACCAAAGCCACCTCCCTGATTCTGGAGGACGGCAGGGTCACCGGCGTCCTGGCCGAGGGCGAGAACACCGACTACGTGATCCACGCCAAGGCCGTGATCCTCGCCAGCGGCGGCTTCGGCGCCAACGAGGACATGTACACCCAGTACCGCCCGGACCTGAAGGGCACGGTCACCACGAACGCGCCCGGCGCGACCGGCGACGGCATCGTGATGGCGCTGGAGGCCGGCGCGGCGCTGGTCGATATCGAGCAGATCCAGCTGCATCCCACTGTGGAGCAGACCACCAGCATGCTGATCACCGAGTCCGTGCGCGGCGACGGCGCGATTCTGGTCAACCAGAAGGGCGAGCGCTTTATCAACGAGATGGAGACCCGCGACGTGGTCTCCGCGGCGGAGCTGGAGCAGGAGGGGCAGTACGCCTACATCATCTTCGACCAGCACCTGCGCGATAACCTGAAGGCCACCGAGAAGTACGTCAAGAACGGCCTGACCGTGCAGGCAGACACCATCGAGGAGCTGGCGGAGAAGCTGAACATCGATCCCGCCACCCTGGCCAAGACGCTCGGCGACTGGAACGGCTTTGTGGAGGCCAAGAACGACCCGCAGTTCGGCCGCACCACCGGCATGAACGACGCGCTGGTCACCCCGCCCTACTATGCCATCCAGATCGCGCCTGGCATCCACCACACCATGGGCGGCGTGAAGATCGACACCACGGCGCACGTCATCAATGAAGCCGGCGAGCCGATTCCCGGCCTGTTCGCGGCCGGCGAGGTCACCGGCGGCGTCCACGGCGGCAACCGTCTGGGCGGCAACGCGGTCGCGGATATCGTGGTCTTCGGCCGGATCGCCGCGCAGAGCGCCATCGAGTACATCGGCAAGTAAGCAATCCCCCAAAAACACCCGCGCCCCGGAGAGATCTGCTCTCCGGGGCGTTTTATACTGAATGCCTTCCAAAACAGGAAGAAAGCTGTCAGTGCTTCGAACGGGCCAAAGGGCTTTCCGATCGCCCTCTGGACTCCTTCGGGTGCACTCGGGGGAAGAATTAGGGGATTTGCTGAGGAACAGCCCCTCTGTCGCTGCGCGACATCTCCCCAGCAAGCTGGGGCGATTAATGAGAGGTTTCGCGCCTGCGGGCGCGACCAGAGGCTTTCCGATCGCCTCTGGACTCTTCGGGTGCACCTCTTTGGGAGTGTCTGGGTTAGCATTGTCCAGTAACCTGTGCCGCCCCAGCTTGCTGGGGAGGTGCCCGAAGGGCGGAGGGGCAGTCCCTATCGTGCTTTCCCCGAGCCTCCAAATGAGCATGCTGCCGAAGGTCCAGGGCGATCCGAAAGCCCTGGTCGCGCCCGCAGGCGCGAAATCTCCCTCTTGACATTTAGCGCACGATACTGAGATTCGGTATCCGTTGTTTGTTTACGGCAGCGCGTCGATGCTCAGGCCGCGGTCGTGATAGACCTCCAGCATCCGGCGGGCGACGCCCAGGGTCACATAGTCGCGCTCCTGAAAGCCGTACTCGCGCTGGAAGGCGCGGACACCCTTCGCGGTGCCGTCTCCGTACTTCCCGTCGATCGAGGAGGTGTAGTAGCCGAGGCTCTTCAGGATCGTCTGCACCCAGCGCACGGCCGTGCTCTTGTCGCCGCGGTTGATCCGGGTCATGGTACCCGTGGAGCCGCCGGTCATGATGGAATCCATCGCCTCATAGAACCCGCCGGCGTACACCGGCTCCAGCCGTCCGTTCATGAAAGCCGCAATCTCCCGGATCACCTGCTGGTCCACCAGACCGCTGTGGCCGGAATAGCCGCGGTTCTTCATGAAGGCCCGGATCTCCGTCATCGTGTGGTCGCCGAGGTTGCCCGTGGCGTCCCACTGATCCCCCTGGTACCAGACGCCGGTGCGCTTGAGCTGCACCTGCACCCAGTAGATCGCCAGTCCCATCTCGTTCTGCCGGTAGACGCGGCCGCCCAGATCCGGAATCCCGATGTCGTAGGCCGCCCAGCTGCCCGCCGGGACCGTTCCGGCCTGGGAGCCGCCGCTCTGCCCGCCGCGCCGGGCGAGGATCGTCACCGGCAGGCTGCTCGTGTCCAGGTAGCCGTACTGGCCCTGGTAGCAGACATAGTACCATTTCCCGACCTGGTCGAACACCTCGACCTCCGTATTGCCGGGCACCCAGGTCATCGTCGCGCCGCCCTCCATCGGGTTCTCTCGCAGCTCCATCTGCCTGGCGTTCGTGCGGATCCGCGAGACATCCGTCTCCGCCAGCCCGAGCCCCGCGCAGACCGTCAAAACCAGCGCCAGTCCCAGCGCCATCCACCGCTTCATCATGCTCTCGTCCTCCTCTGTCCGCATCCGACAGTGTTCTGTCATCCATTGTAACGAGACAGGATGCGCGATTCTTCCCGGTTTTACAAAAATATCACCTTTCTCTTCCTCCGGATTCCCGTCTTTCCCCGTGATTTTGCCCTTGTGCGGATGCGGAAAAACTGATATAATAATGGATGCAAAAATCTGAAGGAGCGCCAGCAGCCGGGGAAAGCTGTGCGCTCCTTCAGGCTTTCTGGGATGCCTTTGGGCGCGGAAGGAGAGAACGGGATGCTGCAGCCTGGCGACCTGATCCGGGAGGGCAAGAGCAAGCGAATCTATGCGACCAACGACCCAGACCTTGCCATCGAGTATTTCAAGGATGACGCCATCGCTTACCACGGGCTCAAGCGCGGCCGCATCCTGGGCAAGGGAGAGGTCAACAACAGCATCAGCAAAAAGTTCTTCAGCCTGCTGTCGGAGCAGGGGGTGCCCAACCACTATGTGGAGGCGGTGGACGCACGCTCGAGCCTGGTCCGCCGCTGCGAGATGCTGCCGATCGGCATCAAGGTCCGCAACCGCGCGGCCGGAAGCCTGGCGGAGCGCCTGGGCATCACCGAGGGGCGTCCGCTGCAGCCGCCGGTGGTGGAGTACGCCCTGCGCGGCAGCGAATCGGAGGACCCGCTGCTGAACATGACGCATATCCTGGCGCTGCGCATCGCCACCCGCGAGGAGATGGACCTTGCCACGGAGCTCGCCCTGCGCGTCAACCGGATCATCAGCCGCTATATGCGGGAGATCGGCATCGAGGTGGTGGACTTCAAGCTGGAGTTCGGGCGCTTCCACGGACAGATTCTGGTGGCGGACGAGATCTCGCCGGACGTCGCGCGCTTCTGGGACGCCCGCACGCACGAGCCGCTGGACTTCGACCGCTTCCGCAACGACATGGGGAACACCGAGCAGGCTTACAAGGAACTGCTCCATCGGATGATGGGCACGGAGGAGGACGCATGAGGCGCTGGCTGACTTGGATACTGCTCCTGTGCCTGCTGCCCGGCATTCCGGCCCTGGCGGAGCAGGCGGCGGAGACCGGTGCGTGGCCCGCGCTGAACGCGGAGGGTTTCCTGGACGAGGGCGAGTTTGTCTGGGAGGACCCGGACCGGGGGCTGTGGCGCTACGCCTCCCCCACGCTGAAGCTCGAGATCGTGCAGCGCTCCCACGAGGAGCCCAAGCCGCTGATCTGGTGGGAGGCGGACATCTGGACCCGCGGTGAGGAGCGCTGGTTCATGCCCACGGCCGTGGAGGGCAAGCACCTGAGCGTCTCGCACTGGCCCTACCTGGTGGCGCAGGAGCACAAGGTGGTCTTCGCCATCAACAACGACTACGCCCAGGGCCGCATCGCCAACAAGAACAACAAGGTGGGCATCATCCTGCGCGACGGCAAGCTGCTCTGGTCGAAGACCCGTTCCACCAAGAACGACAAGGCCTTCCCCTGTCTGGACCTGATGGCTTTCATGCCGGACGGCAGCTTCGCGGTCTTTGACTCCAACGAGCACAGCGCGCAGGAGTACGTCGACATGGGCATCCAGAACATGCTCTGCTTCGGTCCGTGGCTGATCCGCGACGGCGTGCTCAACGAGGCGGCGCTCAACGCGAACCGGCAGAAGACCTACCGCAACCCGCGCACGGTCATCGGGATGGTGGAGAACGGCCACTACGTCGCCATCGTCTGCGAAGGCCGCACCAAGCGCTCCAAGGGCGAGGGGCTCGCCTTCATGGCGCAGCTGCTGCTCGACAAGGGCTGCACCGTGGGCTTCAACCTGGACGGCGGCGAGACCTCCTTCATGATGTTCATGGGCGTGCAGCTTAATGTGGCCGGCGGCGCGAACAATAAGTACGGCAGCGCGCGGCGGGCCTCGGACATCGTGGCGATCGGCACCTCCGAGCGCGTCACGGCACAGGAACCGGCGGTGATCAGAAAATGAGACATTGCAAGTCGTTTCTGTGCCTGCTGGCCGTCCTGCTGCTCCTGGGCGGCGCCGCGCTGGGCGAGGGCGAGTTCCCGCCGCTGAACGCCGACGGCTTCCTCAACGAGGGCGAGTTCGTCTTTGTGGACGAGGAGGCCGGTGTCTGGCGCTACTGTTCCCCCACCCTCTGGGTGGAGATCTACCGCCGGGAGCAGGAGAAGCCCAAGGAGCGCTGGTACGAGGCGGAGATCCGGCTGGCGGAGGGCGCGCCGGGCTTCTCCATGCTCCCCTGGAGCGACAGCAAGCGCTGGACGCTCCTCAACTATCCCTACAAGATCGCCCGCAAACACCGGTCCGTCTTCGCGGTCAACAGCGACTTCGCCCATCTGCGCCTGAGCAAGAAGCAGCGGGCGGGCATCCTCCTGCGCGAGGGCAAGGTGGTCTACAGCCACACCAAGCAGCGCAACGCCGGCTTCCCGAACCTGGACAACCTGGCGCTTTTCGCGGACGGCGGCATGGAGGCCTTCTGGTCCAACGAGCACACGGCGGAGCAGTACGTGGAGATGGGCGCGGCGGACGTGCTCTCCTTCGGACCCTGGCTGATCCGCGACGGGGAGCTCAACAGCGCCGCAATCCGCAAGCTGGGCAGCGAACGCGCACAGCGCACCGCCGTCGGGCTGATCGGGCCGCGGCATTACGCCGCCCTGGTGACCGAGGGCCGCACCAAGGAGAGCAAGGGCACCACGCTGGGCTTCGTCGCGGAGAAGATGCAGGCGATGGGCTGCACCATGGCCTTCAACCTGGACGGCGGCCAGTCCAGCGCAATGGTCTTCCTGGGCAAACAGATCAACCTGGTGCGCAACAAAAAGGGCCTGCGCGCCAGCGCCCGCAAGACCGCCGAGATCCTGGCCATCGGCACCTCCCCCGCCTGCGCGGAGGAAAACGATCCGTTTTAAACCAGGGGTTCAACGTTTTCAGTCCTCCGGCGTATTGCGCGCGGGAGGGGAATATGCTACAATGATCGAGCTTGCACCGGCGAGCGCCGGATGCACATTCAGGAGGGACATGACCATGAGCTACACCACCGAGAGAATCTCCAGCAACAAGATGAAGCTGGTATTCACCATCCCCGCCGCGGAGTTCGCCGAGGCGGTCCAGAAGGCCTATCTGCGCAACCGCAGCAAGATCCGCGTGGACGGCTTCCGCAAGGGCAAGGCGCCCCGCTTCGTCATCGAGCGGCTGTACGGCAAGGATATTTTCTATGAGGACGCCGTCAACGAGTGGCTGCCGGATCAGTATGACCACGCCATCGAGGAGGCCGACATCCGCGCGGTGGATCAGCCCCAGGTGGATGTGGACTGGGCCGCGGTCGAGCCCGACAAGGACGTGACCGTCACCTGCGAGGTCTATGTCTATCCCGAGGTCACCCTCGGCGAGTACAAGGGACTGACCGTCGAGGTCGAGCCCGTGCGTGTGGATGACGCCATGGTCGACGCCCGCATCGAGCAGGAGCGGCAGAAGCTCTCCCGCAGCGTGGAGATCCTGGACCGTCCCGCCGCGGAGGGCGACACCGTGAACCTGGACTACACCGGCACCGTGGACGGCGTCGCCTTCGAGGGCGGCACCGCCGAGGGGCAGACGCTGACCCTGGGCAGCCACCAGTTCATCCCCGGCTTCGAGGAGCAGATGGTCGGCATGTGCGTCGCCGAGGAGCGTGACCTGAACGTCACCTTCCCCGAGAACTACCACGCCGCCGAGCTGGCCGGCAAGAACGCCGTGTTCCATGTGAAGGTGAACAGCATCTCCGCCACCGAGCTGCCCGAGCTGGACGACGACTTCGCCGCGGACGTGAGCGATTTCACGACCTTCGCGGAGTACCGCCAGAGCATCGTGGACGAGCTGACTAAGCAGGCAGAGGACAAGCGCCGCGCCGACATCGAGAACGCCGCCGTGCTGGCCGCCGCCGACGCCGCCCAGGTGGAGATCCCCGACGCCATGGTCAACCGTGAGCTGAACGACATGCTGCAGGATATGAACATGCGCATGACCCAGCAGGGATACTCCCTCAAGCAGTTCATGGAGTGGACCGGCCAGACCGCCGACTCCCTGATCGCGCAGTATCGTCCCGGCGCGCTGTCCCGCGTCCGCCAGCAGCTGGTGATGGAGGCGGTCCGCAAGGCGGAGAACCCCGAGATCAGCGAGGAGGAGCTCGAGGAGGAGATCAGCCGTCAGGCGGAGCGCATGGGCAAGCCGCTGGACGAGTTCAAGGCCTCCCTGACCGACGCGCAGCGCGAGAGCCTCAAGGAGCTCGCCCAGACGCTCAAGGTGATCAAGCTCATGGCGGAGACCGCCGTGGTGAAGGAGAAGGCCGAGGAGCCGGAAGCCCCCGCCGAGGACGCGGAGCAGACTCCCGAGGCGTAAACAAAACAGACGGGTTGGAGGAGGGGCTGTCGGGCGTGTCTGCCCGGGAGCCCCTCTTCTTCCCAGAATTGGAGGTACACGATGACCACAATCCCCTATGTGGTGGAACAGACCAGCCACGGCGAGCGCGCCTATGACATTTATTCCCGGCTGCTCAAGGACCGGATCGTCTTCCTGTCCGGCGTCATCGACGACGACGTGGCCAACACCGTGGTCGCGCAGCTGCTCTTCCTGGAGATGGAGGATCCGGACGCGGACATCTCCCTGTATATCAACAGCCCCGGCGGCTCGGTGACGGCCGGCATGGCGATCTATGACACCATGCGCTATATCCGTCCGCAGGTGCGCACGGTCTGCGTCGGCATGGCCGCCTCCATGGGCGCCTTCCTGCTGATGAACGGCGCCAAGGGCAAGCGGCTCGCGCTGCCCAACGCGGAGGTCATGATCCACCAGCCCCTGGGCGGCGCCCAGGGACAGGCCACCGACGTGCAGATCCACGCCGAGTGGCTCCTGCGCACCAAGAAAAAGATGATCGCCATGATGGCGGAGATGACCGGCCAGCCGCTGGAGAAGATCGCCGCGGACTGCGAGCGGGACTACTTCATGACCGCCGACGAGGCCCTGGACTACCACATCATCGACGAGATCTATCAGCCGCGCGAGCAGCAGTAACCCTGCTGCAGGAAGGATTCCCCCATGGCCAACAATTCGAATTACACCCGCTCCGTCCAGCACCGCTGCTCCTTCTGCGGACGCTCGCAGAACCAGGTGCAGCGCCTGGTGGCCGGCCCCAATGTCTTTATCTGCGACGAGTGCGTGGAGATGTGCCGCACGATCCTCGAGGAGCAGCAGGACGAGCTCTTCAGCGAAGGACTGGAGGGCGGCGATCTGCCCACGCCCCAGGCCATGAAGGCCACCCTGGACGAGTATGTCATCGGCCAGGATCAGGCGAAGAAGGCGCTGAGCGTCGCAGTCTACAACCACTACAAGCGCATCCGCCACAAGTCCTCCAAGCAGGACGTGGATCTGCAGAAGAGCAATATCCTGCTCCTCGGTCCCACCGGCTCCGGCAAGACCTATCTGGCGCAGACGCTGGCCCGGGTGCTGCACGTGCCCTTCGCTATCGCCGACGCCACCACGCTGACCGAGGCCGGCTATGTCGGCGAGGACGTGGAGAACATCCTCCTGCGGCTGATCCAGGCGGCGGACTACGACATCAGCGCGGCGGAGCGCGGCATCATCTACCTGGACGAGATCGACAAGATCGCCCGCAAGAGCGAGAACATGTCCATCACCCGCGATGTCAGCGGCGAGGGCGTGCAGCAGGCGCTGCTGAAGATCCTCGAGGGCACCGTCGCCTCCGTGCCGCCCCAGGGCGGGCGCAAGCATCCCCAGCAGGAGATGCTGCAGATCAACACCGCCAACATCCTCTTCATCTGCGGCGGCGCCTTCGACGGACTGTCCCAGATCGTCCAGGCCCGCGTGGGCAAGAAGACCCTGGGCTTCGGCGCCGAGATCCACTCCGCGCAGAGCGCCGAGGAGTCCCGCGTGCTGCGCAGCGTCGAGCCGCAGGATCTGACCCGCTATGGCCTGATCCCCGAGCTGGTGGGCCGCCTGCCGATCATCACCACGCTGGAGGCCCTCGACGAGGACGCGCTGGTGCGCATCCTCACCGAGCCGCGCAACGCGCTGTGCAAGCAGTACGCGGCCCTGCTGGAGATGGACGGGGTGGAGCTGCACTTCACCGAGGAGGCGGTCCGCGAGATCGCCAAGCGCGCCATTGAGCGCAAGACCGGCGCCCGCGGCCTGCGCGCGATCATCGAGGAGGTCATGGTGGACACGATGTTCGATCTGCCGAGCCATCCCGAGGTCAGCGCGTGCGAGATTACCCTGGAAGCCGTCCAGGGCGGACAGCCCACGCTCCGGGAGGGAGAGAAAAAGAAGAAAAATCCCCCGCCCGCCCGCAGAAAGGCTGCCAACTGAGCAGGAGGAAACCGTTCATGAGCAAGAAACAGGCTGTGGTCATGCCGCTGCTGGCCCTGCGGGGACTGATGGTCTTTCCCCACATGGTGCTGACCTTTGACGTGGGCCGCAGCAAGTCCGTCGCAAGCCTGGAGCAGGCGATGCTGCAGAACCAGCGCATATTCCTGGTCGGCCAGCGCAGCGCGGACGTGGAGGACCCGAAGATCGACGACCTCTACCACGTGGGCACCATCGCCGTGATCCGGCAGGTCATGAATCTGCCGGGAGACACCGTGCGCGTGCTGGTGGAGGGCGAGTGCCGCGGCGTGCTGCAGGAGCTGCAGCAGGAGGAGCCCTGGATGCGCGGCCGCATTCTGCGCGTCGAGGACGTCGTGGAGGACACGGTGGAGATGCAGGCGCTCCTGCGCACCACCCAGGATCTCTTCGAGGAGCTCTCCCGCGTCAGCCAGCGGCTGAGCGAGGAGGCGATGGAGGGCATCCGCGGGCTGACCGAGCCCGGCGAGCTCGTCGATATCATCGCCGCCAACGTGCTGACCCACGCCGAGGACCGGCAGGAGATCCTCGAGGAGCTGGATCTCAAGCGCCGCATGGAGCGCGTCTGCACGATCCTCGCCCGCGAGATCGAGCTGGCGGACGTGGAGAAGCAGGTCCAGGCCCGCATCAAATCCCAGATCGAACGCAACCAGAAGGACTACTACCTCCGCGAGCAGATCCGCGCGATCCAGACGGAGCTCGGGGACACCGAGGAGAGCGAGGTCGACGAGCTGCGCAAGCGCATGGAGGAGACCCCGCTGAGCGAGGAGGCCCGCAAGAAGGTCGAGAAAGAACTCGACCGGCTCTCCCGCATGGCGCCCGGCTCCCCGGACATCAGTGTCAGCCATAACTACGTCGAGTGGATTCTCGACCTGCCCTGGGGCAAGGAGACCGAGGACCAGCTGGACCTCAAGCGTGCCCGCAAGGTGCTCGACGAGGACCACTACGGACTGGAGAAGGTCAAGGAGCGCATCATCGAGTATCTGGCCGTGCTGCAATTGAAGAAGGACCTGCGCGGCCCGATCCTCTGCTTCGTGGGCCCGCCCGGCGTCGGCAAGACGAGCATTGTCCGCGGCATCGCGAAGACCCTCGGGCGCAAGTTCGTCCAGATGTCCCTGGGCGGCGTGCGCGACGAGGCGGAGATCCGCGGCCACCGGCGCACCTACATCGGCGCGATCCCCGGCCGGATTATCTACGGCATGAAGCAGGCCGGCACCATGAACCCGGTCTTCCTCTTCGACGAGATCGACAAGATGGGCGCGGACGTGCGCGGCGATCCCGCCTCCGCGATGCTGGAGGTGCTGGACGCGGAGCAGAACAACGCCTTCCGCGACCACTATCTGGAGCTGCCCTTCGACCTGAGCCGCGTGATGTTCATCACCACCGCGAACTCCGTGGACACGATCCCCGCGCCGCTGCTCGACCGCATGGAGGTCATCGAGGTGCCCTCCTACACCGAGGAGGAGAAGCTGCAGATCGCCAAGCGCCACCTGCTGCCCAAGCAGATCGAGGCCCACGGGCTGAAGCCGAAGACCGTCCGCATGACCGACAAGGTCCACCGGCAGCTCATCGAGGGCTATACCCGCGAGGCCGGCGTCCGCACGCTGGAGCGCACCCTGGCCAAGGTCGTGCGCAAGAGCGCCGTCACCATGCTGGAGACCGGCGTCGACCACGTGAACGTCACCGAGAAGGTGCTGCACGAGTATCTGGGGGCCGTCCGCTATATCCGCGAGCAGCCGGAGAAGGAGCCGCGTGTCGGCGTCGTCAACGGCCTCGCCTGGACGAGCGTCGGCGGCGAGCTGCTGGAGGTGGAGTGCTCCCTGATGCCCGGCAAGGGCGGGCTCAAGCTCACCGGCCAGCTGGGCAACGTGATGAAGGAGAGCGCCGAGGCCGCCTTCTCCTGGGTGCGCGCGCACTCCGCGGCGCTGAAGCTCGAGGAGGACTTCTACCAGAAGCAGGATATCCACATCCACGTGCCCGAGGGCGCGGTGCCCAAGGACGGACCCTCCGCCGGCGTCACCATGACGACCGCGCTGGTCTCCGCGCTCACCGGCGTCCCCGTGCGGCAGGACGTCGCCATGACCGGCGAGATCACCCTGCGCGGGCGCGTGCTGCCCATCGGCGGACTCAAGGAGAAAGCCCTGGCCGCCTACCGCGCCGGCATCCGCACGCTGGTGATCCCCCGGGAGAACAAGAAGGACCTGGAGGACATCCCGGACTACGTTCTGGCGCAGTTTACCATCGTCCAGGCCGAGCACATCCAGCAGGTGCTGGACACCGCGCTGGCCAGAGAGTGAGGAGCCCATGGAGATCAAGCAAGCCGAATTCGTCACCTCCATGGCCCGCTATGGGAACTTCCCGGGCCGCG
This sequence comes from Clostridia bacterium, assembly GCA_017508975.1. GTDB lineage: Bacteria > Bacillota > Clostridia > Christensenellales > Aristaeellaceae > RUG11272. Next base: position 25,269 of record JAFWQU010000017.1, read on the forward strand.
GGCTGGACCAGATCGCCGTGGTGGGCAAGAGCAACGTGGGCAAGAGCAGCCTTATCAACCGGCTCTGCAACCGCAAGGCCCTCGCGCGCACCAGCTCCACCCCCGGAAAAACCCGGCTGATCAACGTCTTCCTGCTCAACGGCGCCTTCCACCTGGTGGACCTGCCCGGCTACGGCTACGCCAAGGTCGACAAGCAGGAGAAGCAGCGCTGGGGCGCCATGATGCAGGAGTATTTCGAGCAGGCGGAGGAGCTGAAGCACGTGCTGACTCTCGTGGACATCCGCCACGAGCCCACCGCCGACGATATCCAGATGAACACCTTCCTGCGGCAGATGGGGATTCCCTTCACCGTCGTGGCGACCAAGGCCGACAAGATCAGCCGGGGCGCGCGGCAGAAGCAGCTGGCCCCGATCTGCCGTGCGCTGCTGGTGCAGCCCTGGGAGATCATCTGCTTCTCCAGCGAGGACGGCACCGGGCGCGACCAGGTGCTCACCCTGATGGAGAAAACCCTGACCGAGGAGGACGAGGCCTGATGGCGGTTCAGATCAACAACCCGGATTTCTCCGTGCCGGAGGCGCAGCCCTTCCAATTTGAGGGCGGCGACCACGCGGTTCTGCTGATCCACGGCTTCACCGGCTCCGCCGGGCATATGCGGCTGGTCGGCGAGGGGCTGCGGGACGCCGGCTTCACCGTGCGGGGCATCAACCTGCCCGGACACGCGAAGGATCTTGCCGCCATGAAAGCCACCGGCGCGAACGACTGGCTGGAGGCCGCGCGGAGCGCCTACCGGGAGCTCCGGCAGCGCCACGGCAAGGTCAGCGTGATGGGTCTCAGCATGGGCGGCGTGATCTCCCTGATCCTCGCGGAGCAGGAGCAGCCCGATGCCGTGATCCCGGTGAGCGCGCCCATGGCAGTGCAGAACAAGATGATGCCGCTGGCGAAGATCCTCTCCCCGCTGATGCCCGTCATCTCCTGGGGCGACGGCGATCCCAACGACAATCTGCTGATCGACAAATACAACCTCGGCTACGGCGGGTTCCCCACCCGCTGCGCCGCGGATCTCGCCGCGCTGATCAAAAAAGCCCGGAAGAACCTCTCCCGGGTCAAATGCCCGATCCTCGTCGTACAGAGCCATGCGGACGGCACCATCGACGCCCGCAGCGCCGACGTGATCCTCGGGAATGTCTCCAGCGGGGCCAAACGCATGCTCTGGCTGGAGGAGGTCCCCCACGTGTGCACCATCACCAGGGAGACGCCGCACATCGTCGACGAGGCTGTCCGCTTCCTGCACGAGAGGGAGGCGTAAGCCGTGGCCACGGTGATTCTGACCTGCGGCAAGCTCTGCAGCGGCAAGAGCACCTACGCCCGGAAGCTTCAGGCCGAGCGGAACGCGGTGCTTCTCTCCATCGACGAGCTCACCCTGGCGCTGTTCCCGGAGGGCGCCGGCGACCGGCACGACCTGTACGCGGAGCGGTCCGAGCGCTACCTGCTCGATCTCTCTCTGCAGATTCTGAAAGCCGGCACCGATGTGGTGCTGGACTGGGGGCTCTGGACCCGCGCTGTCCGGGCCCGGGTCCGCGGCTTCTACACGTCCCGCGGCATCCCCTGCGAGCTCCACTACCTGCGCGTCCCCGCCGAGGAGTGGGCCCGCCGCATCGCGCGGCGCAACGCCCAGCTGCAGTCCGGCGGCACCTCCGCCTACTTCGTGGACGAAGGCCTCCTCCGCAAAGCCGAGTCCCTCTTCGAGGAACCCGCCCCGGAGGAGATCGACAGGATCATTGATTGCTGAACAAACCCCTGCCTGGCATCAAACCGGGCAGGGGTTTTGTGATCTATTGCAGGAAGATTTCGCGGCCTGCGGGCCGCGACCAGGGCTTTCCGATCGCCCTGGACCTTCGGGTGCATGCTGTTGCTTGATTTGTAGTTTTTCCTGAGATTGGTATCACAGATACCTTCTGCAGAACTCGGCAGGCGGAAGAATCATCGGTTCGCTTGGGAAGTGTGCGAGGTTTCCTGTCACCAGTATCGCACCGCAGAATTTAGCCACCTCATAGAACTTCCGATCCGACTCATCCCGTTCAAAGGAAATCTCAGGGCATGGATCCGGTATCACGGATAGCCCTTTTGCAATCAGCGGATCGAGAACCGCCTGGACCTCCCAATCCGCAAACCCCAATCTCGGATAGTGGAGTACACGATCATACTCTGCCAGAATCCGGCTGTCATAGCAGACCGTGAATCGTCCCGCAAACGCTGCGTTCAGGATATCACTGGCATTCCGGCCCGGGGACCAGACCGCCGAGACGAGGATATTGGTGTCCAGCACGATATTCATCTCAGCTGCCTTCCCTCGCCTGTGCGATCACCGCATTGATCTCCTCGTCGGTCATAAAACCGGCCTGTGCCGCCCGCCTGCGCATGTTGTTCAGCGCTATCATCGCTTTCGCCTGCCGGATGGCCTGGACGGTCTCCTCAAAGCCGCCCTCCGGAATCTCCACCATCAGCGCCGAGGGTTTTCCGTTGTTGGTCAGCACCACCTCTCCCCCGCTCGCCAGCTCTTCCCAGATCCGTCTGCTCTCTGTCCGCAGATCGCGTACCGAATAGAAGTTCATGTTCACACCTCCCGTCTACTCTCTGTGCATTTTTAGTGTACACGATCGTGTCCGTTTTGTCAACACCCATAGCTCACTGTATAGCCGTCTGCGTATCTGGAGGTGTACAGAGAGCCGTCGTCGCTTCGCGGACGAAGGCCAAACAAACCCCTGCCTGGCATCAACCGGGCAGGGGTTTGAAAGTCTCTCTTCTGTCGGTAATACCCCATGTAGCACTAATTCCAGTATACACCCAACTCATCATATCTAGCTTTTATAGCCTCGCTAATTCGGTTAGCTACAGATTCGGCCATATCGGATTGAGTATTCTCTCGATGCCAGGTTATCCAATCTCCTGTTAATCTTCCATGATCATTATACTCGATCCAAAATTGCCAAACAGAAATGTAGCTTTGAGAATATACATTACATACTACCTTGGAACCATCTGTCCAGCATTCTTTGATTCTTTTGATTCGATTTGTTACTCTATGAACTATTTCATCAAATTCTTGCTGTGAAATTCCATCCGTAAAGTGACAAACTCTTTCGTATTGTTCCCGTTCTCTTTTGGCCTTTCTCTTTTTATGAATCAAAATGATAACCTTAATTATGATAATAATTGGCCAAAAAAGTATTCTACAAATGATTACGGCTGGACTCGTTCTTTCAGAGTATCTGTTCGAAAAGTACGTCCTTCTCACCATAATCATTCCTTTCTCAGGGGTATTATGAATAACGATTTCGTCACAAAGGCATAAATAATTATATGGTTTTCTTCCATATTAACAAGTAAGGTTTCTGAAGTTCTCTGCTATCTCTCATCAATTTCCATGGTAAGTTATGATTACCGGCACATCTGGAAAATATGGTTCTGCTCCCTTTGCTACAGTTTTACCATCCACTGTGATTTTCTCCACCCTGTTTTGTTTATATCTTAACAGTTGTATTCCTAATCTGTTTCCGTCATTTAGACTAATGCAAGAAATATTCGTAAAACCTGATGCCGCAATAATATTTCTCACTGCTCGGTAATCTTTGTTCTCATAAGGAAACACAACTTCCGGGAAAAATACCGCACCTTCCTCAATAAGCATTCTTATTCTTTCTTGTCTCTTAAGTTCCTCTTCCTTTCTTCTTCTTTCTTTTTCTCTTCTTTCAAACTCTTCTCGTTCTTTCTTTCGTTCTATTTCTTGTCTTTTCCTCTCTTCTTCTATTTTCTTTATCATTTCTTCTTTTTTTCCCGCAGCAATCGGGAAAATAATCATAGCACTTAAAAGAATAATTGGCAAACCAAATAGGACAAAAAACCCTCCTAATCCAGTATTTCCAAAAAGCAACATTGGGATTACAAAACATGCTACAATTATCAGCCACACTTTGGTTGCTTTCCGCATGACTTGATCTGGATCCATTTGTGATAATATATCTGGAACATTCTGTTGAGAATTGATTCTTTTTGTATCATAAGCTAATACTGGCTCACTTTCAATAATATGCCGTACAATATGCTGATGATCATCTTCTACTAAAATGTTCGTACCACAAGATGTACATATTATTTTTCTCTGTCCTGGCCTGAAAGATAAGCTTTGGCCACATTGAGGGCATTGAATTGGAGTCAGTTTAATTGCCATCCTGTTATCTCCTTAATGCTTCGTTCTGTGTCTCTTTCGTCTGCTATTGTATACTCTTTAAAGCACTAAGCATTCTCCAGCATGTCCAGTTCTTCCAGCGTTTTTGTCACCACACGTCCCTGGCGCATCTGGGCTTCGGACTCTGCGAGGGCGCGCTGATTGCTTTCGCTGAAGAACGGATCCGGCGGTGCGGTGACATCGAAGGGAATCCTGCGCTCCCACGCGACGCGCTTGGCGAAGATCGTCATGGCCGTCGCCATGGACATTCCCATGCTCTCACAGGCAGATTCAAATGACTGCTTCAGTTCATCGTCCATTCTGACACTGATGGATGTCATTCATTCTCACCTCCTACATTCATTGTATGGCATTATTATGTAATACTAATCTCAGATAAAAATAGCCTTTATCCATTTGCGAAGCGTGATGCTCTGAACAGTTTCCTTGGAGAGGTTGTTGATGGTTTCGCCAAGGCGGTCAACAACCTTTTCAAGTGTCTGGAAAACTTCATTGCGGAAA